>NZ_JAAKUB010000008.1:0-168093 GCF_049174935.1 Aeromonas sp. 600886
TGAATAGCATCCGTGAAGCCCGAGTGATTGCTCTGGTGGAACGACGTAAAGAACAGGAGAAAGAAGAGTATCAACCCAAGATGCGCAGCGAACGTTGGGAGATCCCCATAATCGAGCTGGAGTTATGAACCAAACTGGTAGCCCCCCATGCTACCGGGATAGACCTTCACGACTTGCAGCACCAGCTGTGCCGGTACTGCAATAGGTGATACTGAAAGCTTGGTGACTTGACGACACGTCGCTGCCAATAGCCTCAATTCAGGTCATAATGTAGTGGTCAACTAAATCCGGACACTTGGTTAGGCCGTTTTTCGGCTTTTGCTGGCGGTATCCCGTTATTGTGGCAATGTGGACGCCGCCAGTTGTAGTCATCCATCAGGTAATAACTGATATCCCGCTTTGCCTCCCGTATGCTCATGTATCCCATAGCCGGGAGCCACTCTGACTTCAGGCTTCTGAACAGTCGCTCCATCGGGGCGTTATCCCAGCAGTTTCCACGCCGACTCATGCTCTGGGTTATGCGATAGCGCCACACTCGTTGCCGAAATGCCCGGCTACCATATTGGCTGCCTTGGTCAGAGTGAAATAGCACACCGGATGGGCAACCCCGCTGCTGATAGGCCATTTCCAGTGCTTTGATTGCCAATTCTGCATCAGGTTTATCAGACATCGCCCAGCCCACGACCCGCCGGGTGTACAGGTCAAGCACCGCTGCCAGGTAATGCCAACGACCACCTGCCCAGACGTAGGTGATATCGCTACACCACACCTGATTGGGTTGCTGGACATCAAATTCCCGGGCCAGCAGATTGGGAATGTCCGGTCGTTCAGACTGTGCCACTTGATAACGGTGTGCGCCCGGCTGTTTGGATACCAGCCCGGCTTCCTTCATCAGGTTGCGTACTTTGAATCGGCCAATCTGATACCCCAACTCTCGCATCATCGACATCAAGGCGCGGCTGCCCGCTGAGTTCCGGCTTTCTTTGAACAACCTGCGCAACTCACAGCGATGCTGCATGCGCTCACGGTTAATCGTCCGCCTGCGAGTCAGATAGTCGTAAAAGCAGGAGGTGGGAACATCGAAAGCGCGGCAGACCAGAGTGATGGGGCTTCCAGCTCCTGGATTTTCTGCTGCTCCGGAGTCAGCGCTTTGCTGATTGGGGTAGTGCCAATTCGTTAGGATTGAAGCTGCTGAACCCAACGACGCAGTACGGTTTCACCGACATCCAGTGAACGGCTGGCTTCAGGGACAGAATATCCCTGGTCGAGCACCAGGGATGCGGCTTCGAGTTTGAATTCGGCAGTAAATGAGCGACGTAATCTTGTCATTGAACACCTCAGGTCATGGTGGCGACTGTACCACCTAAAATGGTGTCCGGGATGATTAGACCACTACATTGCTTATTGGCGGGTGACCCGGATCTGCAGGGTCTGGCGCTCGCTCTGGCTGCCTCGTCCGCCCTGTAGCTGGGTGCCGAGGCTACTCCCCTGATCTGCCGAGCTGGTCGAGAGCTCCCCCACCGTCAGCCACTGGCCTGGGGCCCCGCTCACCTCGGTGGCACTCTGCCCACGATTGATGGTGCCCTGATCCAGCCTCGCCTGTTCGCTGCTCAGCGCAATCTGCACCCGATCGCCAATCAAGGTGGCCGTGGCATAGAGGCCGTTCACCAGCGGCATCATCCCCACCACGGCGCCCCCGTTCCACTGATAGAAGGTGACCGGCTGATAGGAGCCCATCTGCAGCAGCACGGGACGGCCCGACAGCCCGCGCACCTGCCAGCTGTCGTTCTGGCTGCGCTGGTACTTTCGGGCGTTGCCATCGAGCAACCACTGCCGCTTGGCCTCGTCGCGACTGATTGAGCCCCCCAGTTGCTGGCCACTGGCGGCCCCCTCCACCCGCCACTCGATAAGCAGGCTTTGCGGTGGCTGGTTGATCTGCGCCAGCGTGGCTTCGGCCTCCTGCAGCTGGGCTGGCGTCCCGCTCAGCACCAGCTGATTACCCATGGCACTCACCCCAAGCTGGGGATAGATCTCCTTGAGGGTCTGCACCGCCGCCTGCGCCTCGAAGACCGGGATCACTTTCACCTCGGCCCAGAGCGATGGGCTCCAGAGTCCCATCATGCAGCCAAGCCACAGCAGCGCCCTGCAGCCAACCTTGCCCATCCGAACCATTACGCTCTCCTCGTTCTCTTTGCTCTTCTCGCTCTCTTTGCTCTTCTCGCTCTCTGTGCTCTTCTCTCTGCTTAAGGCGTAGACCTACGCCCGCAGCCAACAGCTCAGCCCTATTCCGCTCACTCGTCGATGATGAACCCGGCGGTTGCCAAAAAACAATCGGGAATGCAGCAACTCCGTGATTTCCCACGGTATGAGGCTCTCATTCCACGCCCGTTATCGCGTAAGATAGCGCCATCATAGTTGCCCAAGCGGAATCCATCATGTTGAAACAGTTGTTGTTACTCCCCCTCGCCCTGCTGCTGGGGGCCTGCTCCCTGACCCAGTACAATGTCAGCGAGGCCGAAATCAACCAGTACCTCAAAGATCAGGTCTCTTTTGAAAAACAGCTGGGGATCCCCGGCATCATGTCGAGCAAGATCCGTCTGGATGAGATGCAGAGCCGTATCGGCCGCAAACAAGCGGATCGCATCGAGCTGGATGCCGCTGGCGACCTGCAGGTGAGCAGCCCCCTTGGCAGCCAGCAGATGAAGATCCGCTTTGCCCTGAGTGCCCGCCCCGACTATGTGGCCGATCAGGGCGCCATCTATCTGCGCGACCTTGAACTGATCTCGGTCAAGACCGAGCCGGCCGATATCGGGGCCGCCCTCACCCCACTGCTGCCCACCTTCAATCAGTCGCTCTCCCTGTTCCTGTCGCAGACCCCGGTCTACCGCCTCGACAGCAGCCGCAAGAACGAAGCCAGGATCAAGGACAAGGTTGAAGCCCTCAAGGTAGAGCCGGGCCGTCTGGTCATCCCGTTCAAGCTGCTCTGATCACCGCCGCACTGGCACTTTCATCGCAATAAACAGATAACCGCCCTCTTCGACAACGCACATCCGGTTTAACGTGCAGCCGAATGGGGCGGTTTTTTACTTCTCAAGTCCCCTCCAACACAGCATAATGCAGACCATTCTCATTTAGATTCGTCATGAGAAGCGTCAATAATAAAACCAACCAATGGTGAGAAGGGACATGAGAAAAACCGTACTGGTTCAGGCGATCGCCTGCGCACTGATCAGCGGCGCCGCACACGCTGCCGTCAAGGTCGAAGACAAGACATTCAATACCGCCGCCAACATGCTGGCCTATACCGAATTCGAGCTCTCTGGCGAGCCGCTAGCCGAAGCACTGGGGCTGGATCTGGATGTGCTGGATGCCAACCGTGCCGATGAACCAACTCCGTTCGACTTCGCTGCCGGCATCGAATCCTACGAATACTCCGAAGAGGCGATGTACGCCCTCAACTACCAATCCGGCATGGGCCCACATCTGGTGAACGGGCCGCAAAACCTGGCCCGTGGTGGCACCATGGCCTCTCTGGGGCAACGGGTGCTGGCCATGGCCGATGCGGTCGGCTTCCCGGCCGATGAAGTGCCGCAAGGCATGTATCCCCTCTCCCTGCCCTACGCCTCCGCCAATCCAGAGTTTGCCCAGGCCGTCAACGCCACTCCGGTCAATGGCGATCAGATCACCATCAAGACCGCCAAAGGGACCGAGAAAACCGTCAAGACCCAGGTGCCCGCCTACTTCCGCGACTACAGCACCCTGCGCTGGAGCGGCAGCGACAACCTGCTGGTGCCCGCAGCGGTGGGCGGTATCCTGCTCAAAGAGGTGATGTGGTCCCAGGACTTCCTCGGCGGCATGCACGTAGCCGAAACCGATGAAGAGGTAGAAGCCGCCTCCGCCACCATGGATCAGGATGGCAAGCACAAGCTGGGCGTCTCTGCCGCCGATGGCTTCAATGGCATGATGCTGACCGAGCAGTCCATCGACAAGCTGGCCATCATGCAGAACCAGCTTGGCTTCGATGGCAAGCAACTGGGCGCCAGGATCACCCCGCAGTACGATCCGGCCAAGGGCGTTGTCTACTTCCCCCATCAGGTGAAAGTGACCGAAACCAGCAACAACGATGCCGGGGCCATCGGCAAGCTGGAGGTGGTGGATGGCTCTGCCCAGCTGCGCGATGCCTGGATGATGCTGTGGCCGCTCTCCGAGTTCTATGCTTTCAGCGATCAGCGCAGCGCCAACACCAACCAGAACCCAGCCTTCCACGCCGTGTTTGACGGCGCACCGTTTGCCGCCGCACCGGCTGCCAACAAGGCCAATGACCTGGGCAAAGCCGTTGCGGGCAGCGATGCCTTCTCGCTGGCGATCAATCTCTCAAACCTCACCTTCAAGAACCTGGCGGCCCTGCACTTTGATGCCAAGGCTGGCACCCTGGTCGACAGCTGGCAGGCAGGCAAACAGGGCAAGCACGTCACCACCTTTGACGCCGCTTACGCACTGGTCGCCCTGCAGATCTTCCAGCGCGCTCAGGACGCGCTGCCGGTCGGTTACGCCGCCGGTGACAATGGCGAGCTGAACCTCAAGACCAAGCAGGGTCAAGAGGCGCTCGACTTGATCCGCAAGCAGGCCGATTTCATCCTTGCCAACCTCAAGGGCAAAAATGGTCTGGTGCATGACGGCATAACCCTGGGTGGCAAGCTCGATGCCGGCTACTCCATCGATGCGCAGTTCGCCGCTATCCGCGGTCTGACGGCCGCCTTCCTCGCTACCTCCGATGCCAAGTACCGCACCGCCGCCCGCGAGCTGTTTGTCGCTGCCGACAAGGCCTACTTCAATGCCAAGGCGGGCACCTGGCTGGCGGGTAAACAGGGTGAATACACTCCCTGGACCCAGGCGGCCATCTCTGGCGCCCTGCGCTCTGCCATGCTGAACCTGCGCAACGAAGGTGCCGAGAAGGCGCCCGAGCTGGAGCTGGCCAAACTGACCGGTCAGTACGTCAGCTGGTTCCGTGGCACCGTCAATGGTGGCATGCAGATGGCCGAGTGGATCGGCGACTCCGGCGAGAACATCATCGAAGGTGCCGGCAGCGATACCGATGAAGATGGCGTACCGCAAGTGACCGCCGCCGGTGGCAAGCACGGCACCGCCATGGTGATGGCCGCCAAAGCGGTGGTTAGCGAATAATCTTCGCCATTCACCAGCATGAAAAAGGGAGCCAAATTGGCTCCCTTTGCATTACAGCGTCTGACACAATTTCAAGGGTTTTCCTCAAACCAGCTTGTCCAGCATCTCTTTGGTCACCAGCACAATTCCCTGTTCGGAGCGGTAGAAGCGGCGGCTATCCTCATCGGCGTTTTCACCCACCACCAACCCATCTGGCAGCACACATCCCTTGTCCACCACCACCCGGCGCAGACGGCAACCGGCGCCGATCTCGACCCCGGGGAAGATGATGGCCTGATCCAGGGTACAGAAAGAGTGCACCCGCACATTGGTAAAGAGCACCGAGTTGAGCACGAACGACCCGCTGACAATGGTCCCGCCCGCAAACATGGAGTTAATGGTCATGCCGTGCTGGCCATTGCGGTCCTGCACAAACTTGGCCGGAGGCGTCAGGGTCTGGCTGGTCCAGATAGGCCAGTTCTGATCGTAGATATCGAGCTCGGGCAGCACGGAGGCGAGATCCATGTTCGCTTCCCAGAACGAGTCCAGCGTACCCACGTCACGCCAGTAGGGCTTTTGCCCCTCGCGCGCGCCGACACAGGACATGTTGAAGGGGTGAGCAAATGCCAGCCCCTCCTCCACGATGCGGGGAATCACATCCATCCCGAAGTCGTGTTTGGAGTCCTGATTGTGAATGTCCTCCTCCAGCAGTTGGTAGAGGTACTCCGCCTCGAAGATATAGATCCCCATGGAGGCCAGCGAGCGATCTTCGCAACCCGGCATGGCGGGCGGATTGGCCGGTTTTTCGACGAAGGCGCGGATCTTGCGCTGCTCGTCAATATCCATGATGCCGAAAGCAGAGGCCTCGGCCCGCGGCACTTCGATGCAGGCTACCGTCACCTTGGCGCCAAGGCGCACATGGTCGAGCAGCATGGCGGCGTAATCCATCTTGTAGATGTGATCCCCTGCCAGCACCACCAGGTATTTGGGGCCATAGTCACGGATGATATCGACGTTCTGATAGATGGCATCGGCGGTACCGCGATACCAGTGCACCTCGTCCACCCGTTGCTGGGCAGGGAGCAGGTCGATGAATTCGTTCATCTGGTAACGCAGGAAGGACCAGCCCGATTGCAGGTGACGCAGCAGGCTGTGAGATTTGTATTGGGTGACTACACCAACCCGGCGGATCCCCGAGTTGATACAGTTGGAGAGCACAAAGTCGATGATCCGGAATTTGCCACCGAAATGGACGGCAGGCTTGGCTCGGTTGTCAGTCAACTGCTTTAGGCGACTGCCACGTCCACCTGCCAGCACCAGTGCCATACTCTGGTTCAACAATTGTCGTGCTTTGGCACTATTTTCTGGCTCTAACAACATGATTTACCTCTGCCTTGTTTGATCTGTTTTCAACTCATCTTCGCCTGTTTCGGTACCTGTGAAAGTGGTTTCACTCACATTTAACCGATTTCAATTGACCCTTTTCACCGAGTTGCGAGGAATAGCATGCTTTGCACCGCAAGCTTGGTTAAAATTCCCTCATAAAGCAGCCACTTCAAGGATAAAAAGATGGTTCACAAGCTTGGACGCCCCCTCTTCATGATCGCCACCATAGTGACCATACCCCTGCTGCTCCTGCAAGCAGTTTGGTTGGCCCTTCAGAGCACACCGCTCACTCTGACAGTTATTCTGGCCACCACACTGCTCGGCATGATCCTGTTGTTAATGCTGGCCATGCGCACCATGGACGGCATGGTCCAGCATCAGGAGCTCACCTGGGTCAAGGCCATCAGGAGCCGGGATCCCTCACTGCTTGATGAGCCCGCCTCCCGGGAAGTGCTGCAACAGCTGCTGGAGCAGTTCGAGAGTGCCGAACAGAGTGCCCATCGTCAGCTGACCGAACTGAGCAATCTGGCCACCACCGACGAGCTGACTCAACTACTCAACCGCCACGCCTTTCGCCGCGACATGACCGAGTTGCTGCAGCGGGATCAGGACACCCAGACAGCAAGTCTGGTGCTGATCCGCGCCACCGAGCTTGGCAAGATCAACGCCCAGCGCGGCTTCCAGTCTGGTGATGCCTACATCAAGGACATGGCGGCCCTTATTAAGCGGGTGGTGAGCCGCTTCCCGGGCAATCAGGTCTATCGCATTTCGGGGGCTGATTTCGCCGTACTGGTGCAACCGGTGGCCAATATTCCCCCCCATCTGCTGGGACAGGATTTGAAAGTGGCTTTCGATCACTATCAGGCTCAACACGAGCTGGAGAGCACCGGTTACTCGGGGTTGACCAAGCTCAGCAGCGGCCAGAAAATCGAGGCCGTGCTGGCCAGGGCGGATTTGGCGCTGGCACGCGCCCAGACCGAAACCATCAATGGCTGGGCCATCCAGCAGGATGACAACGTCTCCGATCTGCAGGGACAGCATCACTGGCGCGAGGTGCTGACTGAAGTGCTGGCACAGGAGCGGCTCAGCTTCACCTATCAGCCAATCCAGCCCCTGCACCGCAGCATGCTGGCCTACAACGAAATCTACACCCGTTTCAGCGGCGGCGATGGTACAGCCCTGCCCACCGACACCCTGTTTGCCATGGCCCAGCGGCTCGATATGGTGATGCGGCTGGAGCAACTGGTGATTGTTCATATAATGCGTCAATACCGGGCTTTTGGTGCCAATCAGAGTCGCTGGGGAGTCAATCTCTCCCCCAACCTGCTGCAAAACAGCGCCTTCCTGATCTGGCTTGACCGCCAGTTGCTCAAAGATCCCAATACCAGCGCCAATCTGGTGTTCGAGCTGGATGAAGAGCATCTGGAACGCAACCTGACCGGCGCCAAACGGGTATTTGAACTGCTGCGCCGCAACGGCAGTCGCTCGGCGATCGCCAATTTTGGCAAGGGGATCGGCTCCTTTACCCTGTTTCGCGAGCTCAAGCCCGACTACATCAAGCTGGACCCTGCCCTTATTACCGGGCTGGAGCAGGATCAGACCAACCAGCAGTTTGTGCGGATGATCGTCGATGTATCACATCGGATGGGATGTCAGGTGATTGCTGAGGGGGTAGAACAGCTTGGCCAGAAACAGCTGCTGCAGGGGATGTACGTGGATGGCTTGCAGGGCTATCTGATCGCCCGGCCGCAACCGCTGCGACCGGATATCAGCCAGCTGGGGCTCTTTACTGAGGATGCTTCAGCTTCAACAGGGTCAGAATGATGTCATTGAGCTGGCGGTAACGCTCCAACTCCTTCTGATCGTAACGGGTCGCCAGTGTAGTAGGATTGTGGCGGTTTTTGAGGTAACGGTTGATTTGCAGGCGATTGAACCCCGCCACCTGATAGACCTGGCCAAGCAGGGTATTGAGCTCATCGTGCTCCAGACCGGCTCTGGCCAGATAGTCCCCATCGGCGGGACTCTCGGTCTGGTGGCTCCACTTGCCAATGCGACCGCTCTCTTGCAGATAGCTGAGCCACTGCTCGATATAGAGCGGTTTGCACCCCGCCAACAGGTTGAAAAAGCCCACCGCATCGCAACGACAACCGCTCAGGAGCACGACCGCCAGCTGATCATCATCGCACTGGAAGGTCACTGGTCCGGCTTGCGCCCAATCCAGCGCCTGCACCCGAATGCTGGCCTTCTCACCCGCAGCTCCCGTTACGTCGAATACAAACATGGCGCTCCTCCCTTGGCAAAAGGTTGATGATGGACCATCCCCCTGACAGGTGCAAAGGCAAATCGGCTTTTAACTCATCAATCGGGCCATTCGACCATAAAAAAGACCGGCACCTTCGCGGATGCCGGTCTTTGTCCCGATGGCCTGTGCGTTCAGGCCATCAATGGAGGCGCTTTCAGGCGTCCAGTTCAACCAGAGCCTTGGCCAGCTCGATGGGTTCGAGCTCCTGACCTTCCAGATCGGCGTTCCAGTTCGGGCCGACCAGTACATCATCTTCATCCAGATCGTTGATCCAGATATCGAGAAACTCTTCCAGATCGATCACTTCCGGCTCGTAATCGGCCCACTCGTCAACACAGTGCAGACGGGCGTCCTCTTCGGCAGACCAGAGCGGCATCACGTCGGCATCTTCAAATTCGGCGGAGCGGCAGACGACCCAGTCTTCCCCATAGCGCAGACCCCACACCTGACCCGACTCGCGGACTTGTTCGATAAACAGTTGGAAATTGGCGTCAAGGTTGTCGTTAAGCATGCTCATGGGATTCTCTCTTTCTTTCGGGTGCTGCGGCATTGTCGGGCGACAATACGATGGTCAAATGGTGTCGTAAAAGTGACATGGACTCAAGCATATTGGGGTTATTCCGGGAAAAAAGCCGGGATAACCCCCATTTGCCTGCAAAAACGCCTCCCGATGGAGGCGTCTTGCAGATTCAGGAGATCAACGCTCCCAGTAAACCTCTTCCAGGCTGTCCTCTTTCTCCGGCAAACCGCGGGAGAGACGGGGGCTGCTCTGGGCCAACACCTCGTAGCTGACGCGGTTGGCGTATTTGCACACCTGGGCCAGTGAGGAGTAGGTCAGGAACTCGGAGATGTGCTTGGCGGAGTTGGGCACATTCATCCGGTGATAAGAGTTGGCCACCATGTCGTGCAGCACGGCGGAAAGCGCGCCATCCCCTGCCCCGTTGGTGTTCTTGATCTTCTCCGGGCCACCCATGTACGGGGAGATGTGGGAGTAGATACGGGCCGGTTTGCGGCACTTGGCACGGGCCATCGGGCGGCTGAACTCATACATGTTGAACTCGGGGATAACACCGGGCAGCAGGGTATGAGTGGTCTCGCGCTTGTAGTCCTCATCGGTGTAGCTCGCCATGTAGAGGCCGATGGGGCCAGCAGTACAGAGCACCATGTCGGCCCAGTCGAGCGCCTTGTCGGCAGCACCGAGCGGATCAGCAATACCGGTCAGGGCTTCACCTTCGTCTTCGTTCATCGCCAGCACAGTCACGTTCTCGGCAATGAAGTCGCGCCACCACTGGGGGTTTTCGTCGATGACGAAACGGGTGCCCAGGGTCAGCACCACGGGAATACCGGCCTCTCGGGCATAACGCACCGCGGTCATGGCCGCCTCTTTCATCGGATCACCATCGTCACCACGCACCAGATAGGCGGTGATAACCAGAGCAGACGCCCCTTTGATCACATCCTCCGGAATGTGCTGCACATCCAGCTGGTTCATCTTGCCGGCGTTGATGCCGAAGCTGCGCTCGCCGCACTCGGTAATGAAGGTGAAGCAACGGCCGATGGGGCCATCAACCGGCTGCAGATAGTCCAGATTGACGCGGGAAGAGGTGTTGCACAGATAACGGTAGGCGTAGCAACCGATGCGAATGTCCTGACTCATCACACCCAGCAGGATGGAGTGGGAGTCGGCCAGTACCGAGTAGTTGTGTACCGTGTTGCCGATGGTGCCACCGGCAAACTCGCTCACCACCATGTTGTTGGCCTTGAGCTCGTCATAAATCCGTTCGGCTACATCATCACTGATGACGACGGAGTGCCCCTTGCTCAGACCATAACGGGTCAGAAAGTCTTCATCCACATGGGCTTCGATATCAACCAGGGTCTGGTCAATCCCGACGACGTAGGCTTTGCCCAGCTCGGTTAACAGGGGATTTTGCGGAACCAGGGGATCGCGTCTGTCGACAGGGAAGTAGTGTTTGGACTTGCGCTGACCGGGAAATTTCATGGCAATGTTCTGTGCTCTGGGGGAAAGAGGGGCGGGATTTTAACACAATCCGCCGCCCCGAAAAGTCGCCCTGTTTAAATAATGGAGTCAGTATAGACAAGGCTTGCAAGGAAAAACGTTTGCCTTTTCACCATAAAAAAACCACCCCGTCCGAGGTGGTTCCCTAGCATGCAAAAGCGCCTGTTTTCAGGCGGCCGCCATGCCCTGCAAAAGGGCCAGTACCGAAAAGAGGCCGAGGGCGAGCCAGAACAGCAAGGTACCCAGAAAACGGGGCACATTGGGGGCTTTGGGGATCTGGATGCCGATGGCATGCAGGATGCGGCCGACCAGCAGCATGGCGCCACCGGCATGCAGCCAGAGCGCACCGGCACCGGAGAGCTCGCACAGCGCCATCAGCAGCAGGGTCAGCGGCACATACTCGGCAAAATTGCCGTGGGCCCGGATCGCCGCCAGCAGCTCGGGGGCCTCCCCCTGCCCTATCATCACCCCGAACTGGGCGCGGCGTTTGACCACCCAGAAGGAGAGCCCCAGAAACAGCAGCCCCAGCAGGCCTGCGTAGATCAGCGTGATATGTATCATGACTCGACTCCTTGTTTGACTGACTGCCGGTCACTCATGCCAATTCGCGGCAAATGAGCGAGACCATCATCCTGATGTGGGCCTGATCACTGTTGAGGGCCGGAATATATTCAAACCGCTCGCCACCGGCCTCCATGAAGACCTCCCGATTCTGTACCTGAATTTCCTCGAGGGTTTCGAGGCAGTCGGCGGCAAAGGCAGGACAAATTACATCAAGCCGCTTGATGCCCGCTGCAGGCATACCGGCGATGGTCACGTCGGTGTAGGGCTTGAGCCACTCCTCCTTGCCAAAGCGGGACTGGAAGCTTGCCGTCCACTGCCCGGCATCCAGCCCGAGCGCCTCGGCCAGCAGAGTGGCGGTGTGGCGACACTGGTGACCATAGGGGTCCCCTTCGTTCTCGTAGCGCTCGGGAATACCGTGGAACGACATCAGCAGGTGATCACCCTGACCGTGCAGCTCCCAGTGACGGCGCACGCTCATGGCCAGCGCCTGAATGTATTCGGGGTGGGCGTGATAATCACGAATGAGCCGTACCACCGGCAGATTGCGTTCTCTCTTCATCGCCTTGCTCCAGGCATCGAAGACCGAGGCGGTGGTACTGACCGAATATTGCGGATAGAGCGGCAACAGGATCACCCGGTTGACCCCTTTGGCCTTGAGCGCCTGCCAGCCATCATTCACTGACGGGGAACCATAGGTCATCGCCAGCTCCACCGGCACATCGACCCCCTCCCGCTTGAGCTCCTGCTCCAGCGCAGCGCGCTGCTGCTTGCTTATCACCATCAGCGGCGAGCCCTGCTCGGTCCAGACCTGCTGATAGAGCTTGGCCACTTTGGGCGAGCGCGTCGGCAAGATGATGAAGTGGAGCAGCGGACACCAGAGGTAACGGGGCAGGTCCACCACACGGGGATCGTGCAGGAACTGGCTGAGGAACGCTTTGACGGCAGCGGTGGTCGGTGCGGCTGGGGTACCCAGATTGACCAGCAATATTCCGGTTTTCGTGGTCACGTTGGCTTCCTGTCTATCTGTCATTATGCAAAAAGGGCCCGACAGGGCCCTTCTCTTTATTTATCTGATGGCACGGGAAACAGTGCCGGCAGCAAAGATCAGCCCAGAATGGTGGCAAGCTGCTTGCTGACCAGATCAACCGGCTGGGTGCCGTCGATCTTGACGTAACGGGTGTGGCCCGCTTCCGCCTCTTTGCCGTAGAAACCGATCAGCGGCGCGGTCTGCTGATGATATACATCCAGACGCTTGCGTACTGTGGTCTCTTCGTCGTCGGCGCGGATCACCAGATCTTCACCGGTCACGTCATCCTTGCCTTCCACTTTCGGCGGATTGAACACCACGTGGTAGGTACGGCCGGAGCCGGAGTGAACGCGACGGCCGCTCATGCGCTTGACGATCTCTTCGTCCGGCACATCGAACTCCAGCACGAAATCAACCACGACACCGGCGTCCTTCATGGCTTGCGCCTGGGGAATGGTGCGCGGGAAACCGTCCAACAGGAAGCCTTTGGCGCAGTCCGGCTGAGCGATGCGCTCTTTGACCAGACCGATGATGATGTCGTCAGAGACCAGCTGACCTGCGTCCATCACAGCTTTGGCTTTCAGACCGAGCTCGGTGCCCGCTTTGATCGCCGCACGCAGCATGTCGCCGGTGGAGATCTGGGGAATACCGTGTTTTTCCATGATGAACTGAGCCTGGGTACCTTTGCCGGCGCCCGGAGCCCCCAACAGAACAATGCGCATACACGCTCCTATTGATTGGTTATTCAAATCTTGCGAAGGCAAAAAAGTACACGGTTTCGCCCGTTTCTACAAGGGTGAGCCACCTGAATGAGCACTTTATCACCACAATAACCGGCTGTTCGAACAGGATTTCATCGCAAGGGGAAGACGCAAAAATAGCCAGGGATTCAGCATAGAGCGCCAAAAGCAGGAAGGAGGTACGACAGAAAAAAAGATCCCGGCTCAGGGCCGGGAATTGCGCTCAAAAGTAACTACTTGTCGCTCGTAGTAGGAACAGGGCAATAGTAGTTTGCCCCCTGTGCGTCAACAACTGTCAGATGTGACAGGCAGGCCGCTATGAAACCGGAACTGGGGATCCGGCGAGCAGATTAGCTCGGCTTCCAGCTTGCCAAAGAAGGCCACCCGCTCGCTGATATCCTCCCCTGCGTACTGTTCGGCCAGGCTCAGGTAATCCTGATAGTGACGCGCTTCGGAGCGCAGCAAAGAGACATAGAAGCGGCTCAGCTCTTCGTCCAGATGGGGCGCCAGCTTGGCAAACCGCTCGCAGGAGCGGGCCTCGATATAGGCACCGATGATCATCTTGTCGACTATGGTGGCCGGTTCATGGGTGCGCACATGCTGCATCAACTGACGGGCATAGCGGGAGGCCGTCACCGGCCCGTATTCGATGCCGCGGGCCTGCATGATCTCCAGCACCTGCTCGAAGTGGTGCAGCTCCTCCTGAATGAGTCGCACCATGGGAAACAGCAGTGGATTGCGCTCCAGCTCGGCAAAGACGGTGCGATCAGACTCCCCCATGCTGCGTTTGCCCAGGATCTCGGCCTTCTCCGGAATGGCATCCAGCTCGCGATAGAACTCCAGCTTGGGCAGCAGATGGCGCTTGCCCTTGGGCAGGCAGTAGCGGCGCACCAGACTGTGGGCAGTGAGTGCGGCCTTGGTCTCGCAGTTGGCGTGATCGATGAGCAGGGTCGGCAAACGGGCCGGATCTCGCGCCATCTCCACCCACTCATCCGGGGTCTCGCACTGCAAAAACTGGCGCACTGGGGCTAGCAGATCATCCATCTGAACTCTCGTCTCTTAAAAGCGTATCGGTCATATATGTTGCCGCCTATGCTAGCGGATCCTGCTGGCCATGCCCATATCCGGCAAGATAAACGGATGTTTTTCAAACAGATACCCCCTACCCCTTCTGCCGGTGCAAGGCAAAAACGACAATGGGGGCCACTGGCCCCCATCTCGCTATCCCATCCGGCAAAACCGCAAACGTTTAACTGCCTTCGTTAAAAATTTCCAGATTGCTGGTGCCTTCCTGCCACTCACGCACCGCTTTGGTGTCATCGTTGCGCAGGGCGTTGAGGTGATCCAGATAGGACTGGTCCACGTCGGAGGTGACGTAGTGGCCATTGAAGACCGAGGTCTCGAAGTGACGCAGATCCGGGTTGATCTCCCGCACTGCCGATTCCAAATCTTCCAGATCCTGGAAAATCAGGCCGTCAGCACCAATCAGCTTGCACACCTCTTCCACTTCACGGCCGTGAGCGATCAGCTCGTTGGCGGTGGGCATATCGATGCCGTAGACGTTGGGGAAGCGAATTTCCGGCGCCGCCGAGGCGAAGTAGACCTTGGCTGCCCCCGCTTCACGGGCCATCTGGATGATCTGCTCGGACGTGGT
Organism: Aeromonas sp. 600886; assembly: GCF_049174935.1. Lineage (NCBI taxonomy): Bacteria > Pseudomonadati > Pseudomonadota > Gammaproteobacteria > Aeromonadales > Aeromonadaceae > Aeromonas > Aeromonas sp. 600886. The sequence continues at coordinate 14,857 of NZ_JAAKUB010000008.1, forward strand.
ACCACGCACGATGGAATCATCCACCAGCAACACCTTCTTGCCCTTGAATTCAGAGCTGATGGCGTTGAGCTTGCGACGCACCGACTTCTTGCGCTGGGTCTGACCCGGCATGATGAAGGTACGGCCGATGTAGCGGTTCTTCACGAAGCCCTGACGGTATGGCAGATCCAGGGTGTGAGCGATCTCCAGCGCCACGTCACAGGAAGTCTCGGGAATGGGGATAACCACATCGACGTCGAGATCTTCCCACTCGCGGGCAATCTTCTGACCCAGCTTGCGGCCCATGTTGAGGCGGGCGGCGTAGACCGAAACCTTGTCGATGCACGAATCGGGACGGGCGAAATAGACATATTCGAAGATGCAGGAGCTCATCTGCGGGTTCTCCGCACACTGCTCGGAGAAGAGCTGGCCCTGCTCGGTGATGTAGATGGCTTCACCCGGCGCAATATCCCTCACCGTCTCGAAACCGATGGCGTCGAGCGCCACGCTCTCTGAGGCGAGCATGTACTCCACCTGACCCTGCTCGTCCTGACGACGACCGAGGATCAGCGGGCGAATGCCGTTGGGATCGCGAAAACCGATGAGACCATGACCAATTACCAGCGAGACCACCGCATAAGCGCCGCGGATCTGCTGATGGGTTCTGCGCACCGCGGCGAAGATATCTTCGGGGCGCAGGGCCATCTTGTCACAGCGATCCAGCTCGTGAGCCAGCACGTTCAGCAACACTTCCGAATCGGAAGTGGTGTTGATGTGGCGACGGGCGACCTTGAACTGCTGCTCCTTGAGCTCCTTGGCGTTGGTGAGGTTGCCGTTATGGGCCAGCACCATGCCGTAGGGCGAGTTCACATAAAAAGGTTGGGCTTCAGCGGCACTTGAGCTACCTGCTGTGGGATATCTGACATGACCTATGCCGATGTTCCCTTGCAAACGCTGCATGTGGCGCACTTCAAACACGTCCTTCACCAGGCCATTGGCCTTGCGTTGCCGGAAGTTTCCACTATCAATGGTCACGATCCCGGCGGCATCCTGTCCCCTGTGCTGCAACACCGTCAAGGCGTCGTAGAGGGCCTGATTGACGGGGGTGGTGCCAACTATACCGACAATACCACACATGTCTTTGCTACCTCGAAGTCACTATACCTGTTTAAGAAAACTGGATGAGTTCAGCATGAACCCGAAAAACCACTGGATCACCGGCTTGAACTCCGGCACCAGCTTGGACGCCACCCACCAGTCGCTCTGGGAGAGGCTGGTGAAGGTATCCATGAAAAAAAGCAGGGCACTGACGATCAGCACCCCGCGAATTGCACCGAAGCAGACCCCCAGCACCCGATCGGTACCGGAGAGACCCGTCTTGTCCACCAACAGGCCCACCACATAGTTGACAACGCTGCCGAGGATCAAGGTCGCCACAAACAGGGCTGCGATGGCCAGACCGTTGCGAACCAGCGCATCGGAGAAGGAGGTGAAATAGACGGCGAGATCAGGATAGAAATGGCTGGCAATAAAGAAGGCGACGAACCAGGTGACGAGAGACATGGCCTCCTTGACGAAGCCGCGCACCAGACTGATGAGAGCAGAGAAACCGACGATGCCGATGATGGCGTAATCAATCCAGACCATAGAAAAAGATGTCCTGCGAAATTGCGGCGCAGTCTAACAAAAACGATTGCGCATTGCTTGATAAAAATGTGTTAACTGTTCAAAGCGGCGCCGAAAAGCTGCATTTTTTTCAGCACTAAAACGATTGTTCGGCGCCAGAATGCACAACGCCATGGCAATGCCATGGCGTTGTGGTCAGCTGCGTGAGCTTACCCGATGTGGGTCAGGCCACCCATGTAGGATTGCAGCGCGGCCGGAATGGCGATACGACCATCTGCCTGCTGGTAGTTCTCAAGCACAGCGACCAAGGTACGACCCACAGCCAGACCTGAGCCATTCAAGGTGTGAATGAGCTGCGGCTTGCCATCGACACGCACGCGAGCCTGCATGCGGCGCGCCTGGAAGTCGGTGCAGTTGGAGACAGAGGAGATCTCGCGGTAGGTGTTCTGGGCCGGCAGCCACACTTCCAGATCGTAGGTCTTGGCCGCGCAGAAGCCCATGTCACCGGTAGAGAGCGCCATCACGCGATACGGCAGCTCCAGCAGTTGCAGCACCTTCTCGGCGTGACCCACCATCTCTTCCAGCGCTTCCCAGGATTTCTCCGGGTGAACCAGCTGAACCATTTCGACCTTGTCGAACTGGTGCATACGAATGAGGCCACGGGTATCACGACCGTAGGAGCCCGCTTCAGAGCGGAAGCAGGGGCTGTGAGCGGTCATCTTGATCGGCAGCTCCTGCTCATCGAAGATCTCGTCGCGCGCCATGTTGGTAAGCGGCACTTCGGAAGTCGGGATCAGGGAGAACTTGCGCACCTTGCCCTCTTCTTCCCCTTCGCCGTCAATACCGGTATTGAACAGATCCTGGGAGAACTTCGGCAGCTGGCCGGTACCGTACAGGCTGTCCGGGTTGACCAGATAGGGCACGTAGCACTCGGTGTAACCGTGCTGCAGAGTGTGCAGATCCAGCATGAACTGGGCCAGGGCGCGGTGCAGACGGGCAATCTGGCCCTTCATCACCACGAAACGGGAACCGGAGAGCTTGACGCCGTTCTTGAAATCAACGCCCTTGGCCGCTTCGCCCAGATCGATGTGATCCCGTACCGGGAAGTCGAAGTGACGCGGGGTACCCCAACGGCGCACTTCCACGTTGTCGTTCTCGTCACGACCCACAGGGGTGGTTTCGCTCGGCAGGTTGGGGATGGCGTCGGCAATGGTTTTCAGCTCGGTCAGCAGCGCATCCAGCTCGACTTTGCTGGTTTCCAGCTCGTCATTGATCTTGGTCACCTCGGCCTTGAGCGGGCCAACATCTTCACCGCGACGGGCAGCCTCACCGATGGACTTGGAGCGGGCATTGCGCTCGGCCTGCAGCTCCTGGGTACGGGACTGCAGATCCTTGCGCTTCTCTTCCAGAGCATTGACAGCCGCTACGTCCAGAACGTAGCCACGTGTCGCCAGACGAGCGGCAGCTTCATCGATGTCGCTGCGCAGATATTTGGGATCCAGCATGGGTTACCTACTTTTTTAATAAGGGATCTGGGCCTGAGTCATCATGACGGGCTAAAAAACAGATCCGGAAGTTAACATCGGTTGGCCCCCGTCGCCTTGAGAGTCAGGCCTTCGAAATCAAGAAGATGGTATCAGGCCGAAACCAACGGGGTCAGAGGGGCAGTGTAGCAGACCGCCCCCCTGCCCGAACAGGGACTATTTGGGTCGTTTTTGCCGACTTGTGCGGTCAAACACCCCAATTATTCCGGTACTTGACCAATTTTCATTCTGCTGACAAACAAGCGGGGCTATCGGCCCCGTTTTTGCGAGCTCTGTCGATCCAGCTCGTGGAGATAATCGAGCTTCTGGCCGATCTGCTTTTCAAGGCCACGATCGGTAGGCTGATAGTACTGCTTGCCGGCAAGCTCGGGGGGGAAATACTCCTCCCCCGCAGCATAGGCGCCCGGCTCGTCATGGGCATAGCGATACTCGGCGCCATAGCCCAGATCGCTCATCAGCCGGGTCGGCGCATTGCGCAGGCGCACCGGCACCTCGAAGTCAGGGAGGTTTTTGGCATCATTGAGCGCTGCCTTCCAGGCGGTGTAGACCGCATTGCTCTTGGGGGCACAGGCGAGATAGACGATCGCCTGGGCGATAGCCCGCTCCCCTTCCGCCGGCCCGATGCGGTGGAAACAATCCCAGGCAGATAGAGCCACCTGCATGGCACGGGGATCGGCATTGCCCACATCTTCCGAGGCGATGGCCAGCAAGCGGCGGGCAATGTAGAGCGGATCGCAGCCGGCACTCACCATGCGGGCATACCAGTAGAGTGCCGCATCCGGTGCCGAGCCGCGGATAGATTTATGCACCGCCGAGATGAGGTCGTAGAAGTGATCCCCCCCCTTGTCGAAGCGGGCCACATGTTCCCCCGCTACGGCGGCAAGCAGCGCGCTGTCGATCACCCTCGCCCCTGTGCTGTCGGTTTCGGCCATGTCGGCCAACAGCTCCAAATAGTTGAGGGATTTACGCCCGTCCCCATCCACCGCCTTGGCCAGCGCCTCCTTCACCCCGGGGGCAAAGGTGAGCACCGGATCATTGAGACCACGGGGATCGGTCATCGCCTGATCGAGCATGGCGAGGATGTCGCTCTCCTCAAGTCGCTTGAGTAGATAGACCCGAGCACGGGAGAGCAGCGCGTTGTTGAGTTCGAACGAGGGGTTTTCGGTGGTGGCACCGATAAAGGTGATGGTGCCATCTTCGATATGAGGCAGGAACACATCCTGCTGACTCTTGTTGAAGCGGTGCACTTCATCCACGAAGAGGATGGTGCGCACCCCGCGCCAGCTGTTCTCTTTGGCCTTGTCGATGGCGGCGCGGATCTCCTTGATGCCTGAGGTCACTGCCGAGAGTCGCTCCACTTCCGCCTGACAGTAGTGAGCCACCAGCTCCGCCAGCGTGGTTTTACCGGTACCGGGTGGCCCCCACAGGATCATGGAGTGGCAGTGACCCGCCAGGATCGCTTTGCGCAGGGGCTTGTCAGCCCCCAGGATATGCTGCTGACCGATATACTGGTCGAGGTTTTGCGGCCGCATCCGGGCCGCCAGCGGACGAAAGTCCGAGGAGAAATCCAGCGAAAGATTGCTCATCAGCGCTGATCATCCAGCTCGACCCCCTTCGGGATCTTGAAGACAAATTCGTTACCCTTGAGCACCGGCTTGCGGTTGAAGTTATTGAGGGTAAATTCGGTCCACTGCCCCTGCGCCTCTTTCACATCGAAGCGGCTGATGTTGTTGTCGCGATCGAAGGTTACACTGAAGGAGGCGATAAGCTCGCTCGGATCACGGCTGGTGACTGTGTAGACATCACCCTGCTGAGTCACGTCGTACTGCTTCCACAGTTTTTCGTCATTGCCGGTGATAAGCACGAAGGGGGTATTGAGCACCGCATCCTTCATTTTAAGGGCGGTGACCTGCTCGACGAAGGGATCATACACCCAGACATCCTTGCCATCAGCCACGATCAGGCTCTCGTCAGGCGCAGTGGTATGCCAATTGAAATGGTTTGGGCGCTGCACCAGCAGATAGCCGCTGGCGCGCTGCAGCTCCTTGCCCTTGCTGTCGTAGACAGTCTGGGAGAACTTGGCGGAGAAGAGGCTGACACTGGCCAGCTTCTGCTTGAGATCGCTGGCCGCGTCGGCCCACACCTGGCTGCTGGCAACCAGCAGCATGGATCCGATCAACAGCTGTTTTTTCATCATGCTTTTCATAACGACCATCTCGATAAAAGGCCACGCCCGTAAGGGGCATGGCCAGGATAACAGTAAAAGGGTGGGCCTTAGTCCCGCACCGGCGGCGGAGCCAGCACATCGCGCTGACCGTTGCCACCCGGGGCGCTCACAATGCCCTGATTTTCCATCTGCTCGATGAGACGAGCAGCCCGGTTGTAACCAATCTTGAACTTGCGCTGCACGCTGGAGGTCGAGCCACGGCGGGACTCCACCACGAAGGCAACCGCTTCGTCAAACAGGGGGTCGAGCTCTTCGTCGTCACTACCGCCATATTCGCCGCTGCCACCTTCACCACCAGATTCGCCCGAAAGAATCTCATCGATGTAGTTCGGCTCGCCGCGCAGTTTCCAGTCCGCCACCACCTTGTGTACCTCGTGGTCATCGACAAAGGCGCCGTGCACCCGGGTCGGGTTGGAAGTACCAGCCGGCATGTAGAGCATGTCACCCATGCCGAGCAGAGATTCGGCGCCGCCCTGATCGATGATGGTCCGGGAGTCAATCTTGCTCGACACCTGGAACGAAATCCGGGTCGGGATGTTGGCCTTGATAAGACCGGTAATGACATCCACCGACGGACGCTGGGTCGCAAGGATAAGGTGAATACCGGCCGCCCGCGCCTTCTGGGCGATACGGGCAATCAGCTCTTCCACCTTCTTGCCGACGATCATCATCATGTCGGCAAACTCGTCCACTACCACCACAATGTGGGGCAGCTTCTCCAGCTCCGGCGGCATCTGATCCATGGAATCGCCCGGACGCCACAACGGATCCAGCAGGGGTTCCCCCTCCTCGATGGCAGCCAGTACCTTGTCGTTGTAGCCCTTGAGGTTACGCACCCCGACCGCCGACATCAGCTTGTAACGGCGTTCCATCTCCCCCACGCACCAGCGCAGGGCGTTGGCGGCGTCCTTCATGTCGGTCACCACCTCGGTCAGCAGGTGCGGGATCCCTTCGTAGACCGAGAGTTCCAGCATCTTGGGGTCGATCATGATAAAGCGCAGGTCATCGGGGGATGACTTGTAGAGCATCGAGATGATCATGGTGTTGACCCCCACCGACTTACCGGAACCTGTGGTACCGGCCACCAGCAGGTGCGGCATCTTGGCCAGGTTCACCACCACCGGCTCGCCGGCGATGTCCTGACCCAGGCCCATGGTGAGCGGGTTGCGGCTATCGCGGAAAGCATCGCAGTCGAGGGTTTCGCGCAGGTAAACGGTCTGACGCACCCGGTTGGGCAGCTCGATCCCCACATAGGTCTTGCCCGGGATCACCTCAACCACCCGCACGCTGCTGGCAGACAAAGAGCGGGCCAGATCGCGGGACAGGTTGGTGATCTTGCTCGCCTTCATGCCCGGCGCCAGATCCAGCTCGAAACGGGTAATAACCGGGCCCGGATAGACACCGACCACCTTGGCCTGCACGTTGTAGTCGGCAAGCTTGGCCTCCACCAGACGGCCCATGCGATCCAGCTCATCCTTGCTCATCATCTGGGTCTTGGCTGGCGGTCTGTCCAGCAGCTCGATACTCGGCAACGGCGGCATTGTTGACTGCGGACGACGCTTGGGCTTGGTCGGTGCGACGGCTACCGGTGCGGCGATCTTATCGTCCCCTTCGGCCCACGGCAGATCCAGATCCTCCTCATCATCGTCGTCGGCCACAGCCAGTACCGGCTGACGGCGCCCATTGGCAGCCGCCACCGCACGTTTCGGCTTGGCAGCCGGAGCCGGCTCGTCATCTTCATCATCAAACTGGGGATCGAACTCGAAGGTATCGTCGTCGAGTTCCGGCAGCCACTCTTCGGCGGCAGCCTTCTGATTCTTGGCCTTGGGCTTGCGAGTCCAGCTGGTATGCGGCTCATCTTCCTCGTCATCAAACGCGATGGCCCCTACCCCGCCTTCCAGCAAGGGATCCGGCCCCTCGTTGCGGGGTTGACGCCAGCCACCGGCCAACCAGCGGCCAAGGGTGGTCGGGAAGTGGTAAACAGCGCTGACCGAACCGGTACAGGCCGCGCCGATCTGCTCGACGATGGTGAGCCAGGACCAGCCGGTAAACAGGGTGATGCCGGTTGCCACGAAGCAGAGCAGCATCAGGTTGGCTCCGACGCCGCCAAACAGCGGCACCACCGCGGAGGCGATCACATCCCCCACCAGACCACCGGCAGAGAAGTTTTGCAGATCGTTGAAGTTCATGCTGGCAATGGCCGACATGCCGAGCACGGTCAGGATAAAGCCGATGATCCGCACCCCCAGGGTGAGGTAATCCACATCGAGCAGACGGCTCGGGCGCCAGAAGAGGCTCCAGCCCAGCAGTACCACCAGCGGGGGCACCAGATAGGAGAAGACACCAAAGGTAAACATGGTGATGTCGGCAAGCCAGGCGCCTGCGCTGCCGGCGAGGTTCTTGACCTCCCCTTGCCAGGAGGTCTGTGACCAGCCGGGATCGGCGGGATGATAGGACAACAGGGCGAGCAGAAGATAAGCAGCCATCAGGGTGATGGCGATCAAGACGGCTTCGAAGATCCGTTGTGTACCTGATAAAGGAGTAAACAGCTTTTTATCGGCCAAACTCCGGCTCCTTTCTGAAAACATGTAATGCAGGAAATAAGGGGGCCTAGTATCCCCGAAAAGCCCATCGATTGTCAGCCAGAGCCTGATGGGACGGGGCCATATTTGCAATTATCTTTACAAGAAGAAACGAGCGGACCGGCCGCTCGTTTCTGACTGTCATGGTGTCTCATATGGAAAAGATACCACGGCATAACCTGCTTTATCGGGTGCTGATCACCAGACGACTGCTCTGCTTGACCTCTTCCATCACCACGTAGGTACGGGTGTCATTGACACCGGGCAGACGCAGCAGGGTTTCCCCCAACAGTCGGCGGTAAGCCGACATATCGCTGACTCGGGTCTTGAGCAGATAGTCGAAGTCACCGGAAACCAGATGACACTCCTGGATCTCTTCGAGCACCTGAACAGCCTTGTTGAACTGTTCAAACACATCAGGCGCCCCGCGATTGAGGGTTATCTCTACAAACACCAGCAGAGATGCGTCCAGATAATGAGGGTTCAGAATAGCGGCATATCCTTCGATATAACCTTGTCGCTCGAGGCGACGAACCCGTTCCAGACACGGTGTAGGACTCAGGCCAACTCGCTTGGACAACTCAACATTCGAAATCCTGCCATCCTTTTGCAGTTCATTAAGAATGTTGCGGTCAATCCTGTCCAAATCCTTTAGCCGACTCTTAGCTTCCATCATTTTATTCCATCCTTTGGCTATTTTTTGGTAAGAATCACCAGTCATTTTATAATTATGGTCACAAATCCTGTCAATACCTGAATATACTAGGCGCAAATGTTGGTTAACATTTTGGCAACATGAAACACCAATCTATAGACGAGGGATAGCATGATTATCGGTGTACCTAAAGAGATAAAAAACCATGAATACCGCGTAGGCATGGTTCCGGCCAGTGTACGTGAACTGACAGCACGAAACCATACTGTTTTCGTCCAAAGCGGTGCCGGAAACGGCATTGGCTTCAGCGATGCAGATTATATCGCTGTTGGAGCCGAAATTTTGGCCTCTGCAGCAGAGGTTTTCGCCAAAGCCGAGATGATCGTCAAGGTCAAGGAACCTCAGCCTGTCGAATGTGCCATGCTGCGTCCGGGTCAAACCCTGTTCACCTATCTGCATCTGGCGCCAGACTTGCCCCAGACCGAAGCCCTGCTGAAAAGCGGCGCCATCTGTATCGCCTATGAAACCGTCACCGACGGCCGTGGCGGCCTGCCCCTGCTGGCCCCCATGTCGGAAGTGGCCGGACGCATGTCTATTCAGGCGGGTGCCCAGGCGCTGGAAAAATCGCGCGGTGGGAGCGGTGTGCTGCTCGGCGGCGTACCCGGTGTCGAACCGGCCAAGGTGGTGATCATCGGCGGCGGCGTGGTCGGCTCCAATGCGGCTCGTATGGCCATTGGCCTGCGCGCAGATGTGACCATCCTCGACAACAACGTCGATACCTTGCGTCGTCTCGATAACGAGTTCCAGGGAGCGGCCAAGGTGGTCTACTCCAACAGCGAGACGCTGGAACGCCATCTGCTGGCGGCCGATCTGGTCATCGGCGGCGTGCTGGTTCCGGGCGCCACTGCGCCAAAACTTGTCAGCCGTGACCACATTGCGCGCATGAAGCCGGGTTCGGCCATCGTCGATGTGGCCATCGATCAGGGCGGCTGTGTGGAAACCTCCCACGCCACCACCCACCAGGATCCGACCTATATTGTCGATGAGGTGGTGCACTACTGTGTCGCCAACATGCCGGGGGCGGTGGCCCGCACCTCGACCGTGGCGCTCAACAATGCCACCCTCCCCTTTATTATCAAGCTGGCCCAGCAAGGGTATCGTCAGGCACTGCTGAGCGATCCCAACCTGCTGCACGGGCTCAACGTGATGGAGGGCAAACTCACCTGCAAGGAAGTGGCCGTGGCACATGGCCTTGCCTACACGGATCCCCTGACCCTGCTGAACTGATCTGCGCTGGCCCGCGCCAGTTGGAGATGAGTGAAAATCCGCCCGCGATGGGCGGTTTTTTTATTCCTTTATTTTGCATGTCACCCCTTGTGAACACGATTAGTGCAATCGACTCACCAGCCTTTGACCCCGGATCACGAATTACCTACAATCGCGCAAACTCATCACATCCCGGAAATGACATCATGAGCCAAGTCACTCACAGCAAATTGCTGATCTTAGGGTCAGGCCCAGCCGGTTACACCGCGGCCGTCTACGCCGCCCGCGCCAACCTCAATCCCCTGCTCATCACCGGCATGCAGCAAGGGGGTCAGCTGACCACCACCACCGAAGTGGAGAACTGGCCAGGTGATCCGGAAGGCCTGACCGGCCCGGCCCTGATGGAGCGCATGAAAGAGCATGCAGAGAAGTTCGATACCCGCATCCTGTTTGATCACATCAACAGTGTCGAACTGACTCAACGCCCGTTCCGCCTCAAAGGGGACAACGGCGAATACACCTGCGATGCCCTGATCATCGCGACCGGCGCTTCCGCCAAGTATCTGGGTCTGCCCTCCGAAGAGGCCTTCAAGGGTCGCGGCGTCTCCGCCTGTGCCACCTGTGACGGTTTCTTCTACCGCAATCAGGAAGTGGCGGTGATCGGCGGCGGCAACACCGCAGTTGAAGAAGCCTTGTATCTGGCCAACATCGCCAAGAAGGTGCACCTGATCCACCGCCGCGACGAGTTCCGTGCCGAGAAGATCCTGATCAAGCGTCTGCACGACAAGGTCGCGAGCGGTAACATCGTGCTGCACACCCACCAGACCCTGGACGAAGTGCTGGGTGACCAGATGGGAGTCACCGGTGTGCGCCTGCGCAACACTCAGGACAACGGCACCAGCGAGCTGCCGCTGATGGGCGTCTTCATCGCCATCGGCCACCAGCCCAATACCCAGATCTTTGATGGCCAGCTGGAGATGCAAAACGGCTATCTGAAGGTACGTGGCGGCCTCGACGGTTTTGCCACCCAGACCAGCATTGAAGGAGTCTTCGCTGCCGGCGATGTGGCCGACCACAACTACCGTCAGGCGATCACCTCTGCCGGTACCGGCTGCATGGCAGCCCTCGATGCCGAACGCTACCTCGACGCGCAATAAACAAGCGTAGTTGTGATATAAGGCATACCAGTCGGTATGCCTTTTTTATTTAAAGGAGTCTAATGAAACAGAAGATATTGATTGTCGAAGATAGCCTGACCATCCGCCGTATGCTGACTCAGGCCATTGCCCAGCAGACAGGCCTCGAGATTGACGCCTTCGATACCCTCGAAGGTGCCCGTCACTGCCGGGGCGAGGAGTATGTGGTCGCGCTGGTGGACCTGACCTTGCCGGATGCGCCCCGTGGCGAAGCTGTCAACGAGCTGCTGGCTCGAGGTTTGCCGGTGGTGATCCTCACTGCCGACATCAGCGAGGATAAACGTGCCGCCTGGCTGGAAACCGGCGTGCTGGACTATGTGATGAAGGATTCGCGCCACTCGCTGCAATATGCCGTTAGTCTGGTGCACCGCCTCTATCTCAACCAGTCGATCGAAGTGCTGGTGGTCGACGACTCACGCACCTCCCGTCACCGCACCATGGCCCAGTTGCGCAAGCAATTGTTGCAGGTGCATGAGGCCAGTCATGCCCGTGAAGCGATGGCGATGCTGGAGCAACACCCGGACATCCGGCTGGCACTGGTCGACTACTATATGCCGGATATCGATGGCATCAGTCTGGTGCGGATGCTGAGAGAGCGTTACAGCAAGCAGCAGCTCGCGATTATCGGGATTTCGGTCTCGGACAAGCGCGGTCTTTCTGCTCGCTACCTCAAGCAAGGCGCCAACGACTTTCTCAACCAGCCGTTCGAGCCGGAAGAGCTGCAGTGTCGGGTCAGCCACAATCTGGAGGCGCTCGAGCAGTTCAACAGCATTCAGGAGTCAGCCAATCGTGACTACCTGACCGGTCTCTACAACCGGCGCTACTGGTTCAACGAAGGGCAAAAATGGTTTGAAGAACATCAGCGCCAGCAGACGCCTCTCGCACTCTGTGTGCTCGATGTGGATCACTTCAAGCAGGTCAACGATCACTGGGGCCATGCCATCGGCGATCAACTGCTCTGCCATCTGACCCGGCTACTGACCCAGTTCTTCCCCGATGCCATGATCGCCCGGTTTGGTGGAGAGGAGTTTGCCATGATGGTGCCTCACTGTACCGTCCCCGTGTTGATCAAGCGTCTTGAAGGGCTGCGTCAGCAGCTGCGCCAGCAACCCTTGTCACCGGAAACCCCACTCTTTGTTCGCGCCAGTTACGGCGTGATCAGCGTCGGGCGGATATCCATGGACGAGGCGCTGAGCGTAGCGGATCGGCTGCTCTATCAGGCAAAGAACACCGGTCGCGACAAGATAGTCTCTCAAGAGACAGCTATCTGAATCCTCAGGGCATCAGTCCCGTGTATTACCGCCCGACAGACTTTCCAGCAGGAGAGTCTGCGGGTTCCTTTCCTGCCACAGTCTCCCCATCACCATGACTATCGAAAGTCAGTAAGTCTTGTCGACCCGCACCCCATCATCGAAGTAGAGAATGCGCACCTTGTCCCCGTTGGTAAAGACCATGGCGGGATCATAATCCTGGATCACGTTGATAAGGGCATTTTGCTCGTTGCGGATCAGCAGCTCCACCAACTTGTTTTCCACCACGGTTCCCCCGGACTGGTATTGCTGCGCAGCCGCAGCACCCGCGAGCGCCCCGACGGCGGTGGCGATTTCACGGCCATGACCGCCGCCAAACTGGTTCCCCAGCAGGCCGCCCAACACAGCCCCCCCCAGCGTCTTCCAGCCAGAGTGCTCTGACTCCAGGATCTGGCGCTGGGTAATATTGCGCACCGTTTCGACCTGACCAAACACCACCTGATTGACTGGCCGCGCGGTATTGCGCTGGTAGACCTCCGCCCCGGCGGGCGCAGTGACAAAGCAGAGCAAGCTGGATACTATCAGGATAATGGCCTTCATCTATGAACCTCGTTGCCTTATGTCTCGCTATCTTACCCAACTGGATGATGAGCTTTGCTGGTTTCCCGACCCCAGCCATGCGCTGGAAGAGCCCAACGGCTTGCTGGCGATCGGCGGGGATCTCTCCCCTGCCAGATTGCTGGCAGCTTATCACAAGGGGATCTTCCCGTGGAATGAACCCCACCAGCCGACCCTGTGGTGGTCACCGGATCCCCGCGGAGTGATCCGCCCAGACCAACTCCATGTGGGACGGACACTGCAGAAGATTATCCGTCGAACCCCATTCGATATTTCTGTCAATCGCGCCTTTAATGAAGTCATTACCGCCTGCGCCGCCCCTCGTCGCACTGCCGATGGCACCTGGATCAGCCAGCCCATGATCGAGGCCTACCAGCAGTTGCACCGGCTGGGTCATGCCCACTCTATCGAGATCTGGCAGGAGGGAGAGCTGCAAGCGGGACTGTATGGCCTCTCTATCGGCCGACTGTTTTGCGGTGAATCCATGTTCAGCCGGATTGATAACGGCGCCAAACTTGCCATGGTGGCACTCTGTCGCCACTTTTCACGCCATGGTGGAGCACTTATCGATTGCCAGATGCAAAACCCGTTTCTGGCGACCCTGGGTATCGAGGAGTGGCCAAGGGCCCGTTTTCTGGCTGAGCTGGCGCGCCTTGGCCATCAACCACTATTGGCTTCCTGCTGGCGAGAGGGGGAGATCAGCTTATGACTGAAGAAGTGATCCTCAAAGTAGGGCTGACTCCCAAGCATCCCTGCAGTTATCTGGACCATGAACAGGAGCAATTGCTGGTGCTGATGGATCACAATCTGCTCAACGCCAACGGTTACGAGCGATTGTTGACTGCCGGTTTTCGCCGCAGTGGCAACGACATCTATCGCCCCCACTGCCCGGCGTGCCATGCCTGCCAGTCCCTTCGTATTCACAGCGAACGCTTTCGTCCCAGCCGTGGCCAGAAGCGGATCCGCCAGCTCAACAGGGATATCGAGATCGTCCTGAGCTATGATGACAAACCCGAGTATTACCTGCTCTACGAACGTTATATCCGCGAACGCCATCAGGATGGCAGCATGTATCCCCCCAACCGCAGCCAGTATCGCGGGTTTCTCCATTGTGACTGGATGCCGCCGCTCTACCTGGAGATGCGCAAAGAGGGCCGCCTGATCGGTGTCGCCACCACAGACCTGCTGCCCCACTCCTTGAGCGCCATGTACACCTTCTTCGATCCGGATTATGCCGATCGCTCCCTGGGCACCTTTGCCATCCTCTGCCAGCTCGATCTGGCCAGGAGAACCGGGCGAAGCTGGCTCTATCTTGGCTATCTGGTAGAGGCGTGTCGCAAGATGAATTACAAACGCAATTACCTCCCTCACGAGCTGTTAATTCAGGGGGAATGGAAAAATATCGACACCAAGCCCGAGTAAACTTTACACATAGCCTTAAATCCGGCATGATCCAGCGGTTTTTTGTTGTGGCTTATCAAGAGGATTCAATGGCTAAAGAAGACAGTATTGAGATGCAGGGCACTATTCTCGAAACCCTGCCCAATACCATGTTCCGTGTGGAACTGGAGAATGGTCACGTGGTTATCGCTCATATTTCAGGCAAGATGCGCAAAAACTACATTCGTATCCTGACTGGAGACAAAGTAACGGTAGCACTGACTCCCTACGATCTCTCCAAGGGACGTATTGTTTTCCGCTCTCGCTAAGCCAGGAATTCAGCAAAAAACCCCAACCTTTCGGTTGGGGTTTTTTGTCGTTTTCTGATCACTGACGCTTAGTGGGAAACAGCTTCAACATTGACCTGAAAATCAAAGCTGAGGCTGTCATTTACCAACTCAACCTTCACAATTCCCCCGTCAACCAGTGAACCGAACAGGATCTCGTTGGCCAGGGGTTTCTTGAGGTGCTCCTGGATTACCCGACCCATCGGTCTGGCACCCATGGCTCTGTCATACCCCTTCTCCGCCAACCAGTGGCGGGCACGCTCGGACACCTCGAGAGAAACTCCCTTCGCATCCAGTTGAACCTGCAATTCGACAATGAACTTGTCGACCACCTGATGGATCACCGTCATATCCAGATGGTTGAACCAGATGGTGTGATCAAGCCGGTTGCGAAACTCCGGACTGAAGGTCTTGTTGATCACCGCCATGGCATCGTGGCTCAAATCCTGTTGCTGGAAGCCAATCGATTTACGCTGGGTCTCCTGCACACCGGCGTTGGTAGTCATGACCAAAATCACGTTACGGAAATCCGCCTTGCGCCCGTTGTTGTCGGTCAGGGTGCCGTTGTCCATCACCTGCAACAGCAGATTGAATACGTCCGGGTGAGCTTTCTCAATTTCGTCAAGCAACACAACGGAATGAGGATGCTTGATCACCGCATCAGTCAGCAGACCCCCCTGCTCAAAACCGACATAGCCGGGAGGCGCACCAATCAGGCGTGAGACGGTGTGGCGTTCCATGTACTCGGACATATCAAAGCGCAGCATCTCGACACCCAATGCCTTGCCCAACTGCTGGGTCACCTCTGTTTTACCAACACCGGTAGGACCGGCAAACAGGAAGCAACCAACCGGGCGACGCTCGTTACCCAAACCTGAACGAGAGAGGCGAATCGCATCGGTCAGCACCTCGATGGCTTTATCCTGACCAAAGACCACCATCTTCAGATTGCGTTCCAAGTTCTTCAGTACTTCTTTATCTGAAGAGGAGACTGATTTTTCCGGAATGCGAGCGATCTTGGCCACAATGGACTCAATTTCCTGCACATTGATCACTTTCTTGCGCTTGCTCGCCGGCAACAACCGTTGACCGGCGCCCGCCTCGTCGATCACATCGATCGCCTTGTCGGGTAGGTGACGATCATTGATGTACTTGGCAGAGAGCTCGGCAGCTGCACGGATCGCCTTGGCGGTATAGCGTACGCCGTGGTGAGCTTCATAGCGACTCTTGAGCCCCATCAGGATGCGAGTGGTGTCATCGATAGTCGGCTCGACAATATCGATCTTCTGGAAGCGGCGGGCCAGCGCACGGTCTTTCTCGAAGATCTGGGCATACTCCTGATAAGTGGTGGATCCCACACAACGGAGCAAACCATTGGAGAGCAGCGGCTTGATCAGGTTGGCCGCATCCAGCTGACCACCGGATGCCGCACCGGCACCAATGATGGTATGGATCTCGTCGATAAAGAGGATGGCCCCTTCCTGACGCTCAATCTGCTTGAGCAGTACCTTGAGGCGCTTCTCGAAATCACCACGGTATTTAGTGCCCGCCAGCAGAGAACCCATATCCAGCGAATAGATGGTACTGCCCGCAATCACCTCGGGGACATCCCCCTTGACGATGCGATAGGCCAACCCTTCGGCAATGGCTGTTTTGCCCACGCCGGCTTCACCCACCAGCAGCGGGTTGTTCTTGCGACGGCGGCAGAGCACCTGAATGGTACGATTGAGCTCCTGATCACGGCCAATCAGCGGATCGATGCGCCCTTCCAGCACCAGCTGGTTCAGGTTGGTGGCAAAACTCTCGATCTGTGCGGCCGAAACATCATCATCAGACTCGGGATTGTTATTGCTGCCGAGATCCGGCTTGTTATCCTTGCGCACCCCGTGGGAGAGGAAATTGACGACGTCGAGGCGGCTGATTTCGGCCTTTTTCAGGAAATAGGCAGCTTGTGACTCCTGCTCACTGAAGATAGCGACCAGCACGTTGGCGCCGCTGACTTCGGTATTGCCGGAGGATTGCACATGGAAGACGGCACGCTGCAACACGCGCTGGAAGCCCAGTGTCGGCTGGGTTTCACGATCTTCATCGTCGCGCGGTATGAGCGGAGTAGTTTGGGTGATGAATGCGCGGATCTCCTTGCGCATCTGCTCGACATCGGCACCACAGGAGCTCAGCGCCTCATGGGCTGAACTGTTATCCAGAAGGGCTAACAACAGGTGCTCGACGGTCATGAATTCGTGGCGCTCGTCACGGGCCAGTTTGAAAGCCTCGTTCAGCGTCTTTTCTAGATCTTTATTCAACATAGGCACCTCCCCTAGTACAGCTACAATGTGGTGTCACACTCGCCATCAAGTCATCAGATTCAAGCCTTTTCCATAGTACAGAGCAGTGGATGTTCGTTGTTACGTGCATAGGTGTTGACCTGGACAACCTTGGTTTCGGCGATCTCTGCGGTAAACATGCCGCAGACACCCTTACCACTATAATGCACACTCAGCATGACCTGAGTCGCCTTGTCCAAATCCATACCAAAGAACTTTTGCAGCACCTCCACCACAAACTCCATGGGCGTGTAGTCATCGTTGTTCAACACAACCTTATACATGGGTGGCGGCTGCAGCTTTGTTTTCTCTGCTTCTGCAATCTCTTCATTAGCAAAGAGTTCTTTCTGCTTGCTCATAATCGCGCTTTGGTACCTCTAGATTACTACCGTCTAACACAAGGTTGTCAATAGACTTGTTAACCAGATCACATCAGCTGTTAACAACTTCTTGACTCGCTCAAAAGTTAGACTAGATTGGTTACTTGCTAATCTGTGCCCGTCTGCTATGGGCCCATGTCCCTAGTTATAAAGGGCTGGCGCAGGTTACTCAACGACTTCTGGGTAATCAATAAAAGGATGTAGAAGTATGGCAACCGGCACAGTTAAGTGGTTTAACAACGCAAAAGGATTTGGGTTTATCTGTCCGGAAGGGGGCGGTGAGGATATCTTCGCTCACTACTCCACGATTCAAATGGAGGGCTACAAGACCCTGAAAGCGGGTCAGGCTGTCAATTTTGAACTGCAACAGGGGCCGAAAGGAAATCACGCCTCTGTGATTGTGCCAAACGAAGCACAAAATATGTAAATAACACCCGTTGGATAAATAAAAAACCGGTTCCTCTCTGAGCAACCGGTTTTTTATTGTCAGATTTCTGGCGAATCCTGCCTCCTCACGGGATCACAGGGTTATCACCAGCCATGATCAGTCGTGATATTCGCTGCAGGCGATCAGGGTATTTTCCATCAGGCTGGCGACCGTCATCGGGCCCACGCCACCGGGTACCGGAGTAATGAATGAGGCATGGCTGCGCGCCGTCTCAAACTCCACATCCCCGACCAGCGAGCCATCAGCCAAGCGATTGATGCCCACATCGATTACCAGTGCCCCCGGTTTGATCCACTCGCCAGGTATGAAGTTGGGCTTGCCGACTGCGACAACCAGCAGATCGGCACGGCGTACCTGATCTTCCAGATCCCGGGTAAAGCGGTGACAGGTCGTGGTTGTGCAGCCCGCCAGCAGCAATTCGAGAGTCATGGGACGCCCCACTATGTTGGACGCTCCCACCACGACAGCATGCAGACCGTGCGTCTTCACGCCGGTGGTCTCGATCAGCGTCATGATCCCTTTCGGAGTGCAGGGGCGCAGCGCCGGAATACGTTGGGCCAGACGACCGACGTTATACGGGTGAAATCCATCTACATCCTTGTCAGGCTGGATCCGCTCCAGCACCTGAGTGGTATCAAAGTGATCCGGCAACGGCAGCTGAACCAGAATGCCATCTACGTGGCTATCCGCATTCAGCTGGTCAATCAGCGCCAGCAGCTCTTCCTGACTGGCGGTTGCACTCAGATCATAGGAGCGGGAGAGAAAACCCACCTCCTCGCACGCCCGACGTTTGCTGCCGACATAGACCTGAGAGGCGGGATCCGCCCCCACCAGAATGACTGCCAGCCCTGGAGCCCGTTTCCCTGCCGCCAACCGCTGTTGGACTTGCGCCGCGACCTGGCTGCGAATCGTTTGCGCAACCTGTTTTCCATCTATGATTTTGGCAGACATCGTTCTCCACTCACCATGTGTTCAACTGCCGCGCATTGTCGCATTTTTTTAGCCGGGATGTTAGCGGCAGACGCACGCCAGACCTGCAGCGGGCAATAAGTAGGCACTTGAATTTACTGGGGGAAAAAGTCGTTGACGCTGGCCCTTACGCTTGGCTATGATGCCCGCCCGTTGCCCAGCACGACTCTTGTCGATATGCTGGTCAGGGATTTTCGGTGATTAGCGCAGCCCGGTAGCGCATCTGGTTTGGGACCAGAGGGTCAAAGGTTCGAATCCTTTATCACCGACCATGTTCATCAACTCGTCATCAAGACGAGTTGATACAAAGCGCCCTTAGCTCAGTTGGATAGAGCAAAACTAACCCCCAAAGTGTTACCACTTTTTGAGGTGACTAGAGTAGGCAAGGGCTGGAGAGATGGTAAGGTTACCTAGTAAAGCCTTGCTGTTACTCCTTACAAAAAAGAGTTACCATTTTGCATAGCTCTTAAGATGTTGTTGATTTGTAAAATTTGTCCCGTTAGCTCAGTCGGATAGAGCATCCGCCTTTAAGTTATTAGGAGCCTGTACAGGGAAACCTATACAGTGGAGAGGGTGAATTCAAGGAAGCCTCAGCGCGTAATGGCGGTGGTAATCTTGAGCCAAGCTCTACAAGCGTGTAGAGAAGGTGCAGAGACTAGATGGTGCAATGCGATCTCATTGCGGAATACATCATTAGCGCCCTCCACCCAAACAGATAATGCTGTGGGTGAAGATATAGTCCAGACCACAAACACCCTCGGGTGGCAGTGAAAGCTGTAGTGGTAAGCTAAGCGGATGGTCGCAGGTTCGAATCCTGCACGGGACGCCATTTTCAGAAGTAAAAAAGCCAGCATTAGCTGGCTTTTTTACTTCTATAACCTCTCAATTAAATCCCCCCCTCCCCCATTGGACAACCAATGACGACCTTATTGGTCTTTGGATGAGTACGCCCTCATCACCTCCTCCACGGCAAAGTGTTGGCTCATGACAACCTTATCGATCGGATCTATGTGTGTATGGCTCTGAGCAAGATAGCGGTCTGTTTTGTGACAGCCAACGGGCGTGGCATTGATGTCGCCAAGCGCCTGCTGGAGTTCTGCACGAGTCTGCGCCTGCTTTGCTGGGCCCATGTACTGCGCAACGTGGCTATTATCGCCCTGAGTGGGGAGCTGTTTCGTCAACGCTTACTTTCGTTGGTTGAGACGACCAAACACTTGGGACATTGACCCCAAGAGTGACTGCATACAATTATCCGAGCCCGCATCGAGAAACGGATTACCCCATTCACTCCGAACTGTGTGCATCAATCCCCTGACGCTGAACGGTTACATCAAGAGGCGCTTCTAAACGCCATCAGCCCCCTCAAAAGCCTCTCCACGGCCTCCAGCCTGCCCCGCAAATCGCGACTTTCTGCAACGGTATGGTTGATGGCCCTTTCAATCGCTAGATCCAATATGGAGAAGTCGGATCTTAACTCCTGGTACTCAGTGAGCATTGAATCACATTCCTGCAACGCTTGACGGTAGTGCTGTGCTCTCGCACTCAGCCCCTCCAAGACAGACTCATACGTTTCCGATTCTCGCTCCTTACCCGATTCCGTTACAAGCGCATCCGGCCCAATAAATTCCTCTTTGAAATGCACTTCATCGAACTTGGGAGTCCTGATGAAATGAGAAAAGCGCCTCCCATCATCAACGTTCTTCCTTTTTAGAAGTCCCTGATTTACGAGCTTAATCAGATGCCGATAAATGAAGGTATAACGCCGCTTACGTATCTGCGATTCTGCTTTGTCACCAAAAATGGCATTTACAAATCCTATCGCAGTGAAGTCATCCATCTGCAATCGAATGAGTGCGGTGTAGAGCGCGGTTGGTAACCACACAGTCTGGGAGCTCATAAGCAATACTCAGCCTCGAACGAAAACATTTAGTGGAAATCTAAACTCGATTGCGGATTATAATCCGTGGTCGTTAGCCAGACAACCAGAGATAGTGCTCGCCAGTGAGAGGCGAGACATGCAAGATCTAGCAAAAAAATTTGGTGATGCTGTGCGTGATAGACGGCTTCAATTGGGCGTATCGCAAGATGCACTCGCATATGCGGCCGAAATTGATAGAAGCTACGTAGGACGAATTGAGCGTGGTGAGGTTAATATCACCCTGGAAAAGGCTTATCGTCTTGCCAGAGTAATGGGGTGTGACATTCGCGAGTTGCTGCCATAGATATATTTGCCAAGTAATTATCTCTTTACCCAGATAAAACCAAATTTCCCTATAATTATTCACAGTGATGGCAATTAGCATCATTGCCATCCTTAGCATTTGTCTATTAGCTATTAATCCCCCGCGTCCATCGATAGAAAGCGTCACAAACTGCCGTTTTCAGAAAATGCCTACATGGTCTCGATTGGCGCATTGATGATAAAGTGATCCTCTCACTACTTTTCATCGAGCCCTCTATACATGCAGAAACCAGACCTCAGAGACATCAGCCAACTCACCAAGGACGAGTTCAAGCGCATTCTAGGCCCTGTGGCTGGAAGCCTTGATGACGGATCGAAGGTGGTATTGGGGATGCAATCTGATGTGTTTGCTTGCTGTAGTATCCAAGGAGACCAAATCTCGGTGAGGGGGACGCCCAGGTTTGAGCAGGCCATCAAGTCGGCATATGCTCAAGCCAAGCCGACAATGTGGTTTGGTTCGGCAGAGAAAGAGCGTCCGAAAACAGAAACCATACCTCCTGCTCTCAAGCCAAAAACCGATACAACGTCAGCCACAACCTATCGTGTGCCTGTGCTCATTTACAAGTCGAAGCGTGAGCCAGGTAAGAACGTTGATGGCAGCCCCGCCGAAGATATGACCTACGGCAAAATGACGGCAGAGCAGATTAAGGCTATCCCCATGTTCGTAGGGAAGATGGGAGATGACGGCTTTATTGGTGATCTCGAAAAGACTGACCCCAAGGTGTTCTTTAGTAGCTTCCGCAACATGGCCACATTGTTTGCAACTGGTGACTTGAAGATGAACATTCTGGCCATGATCGCCAAGTTCGAGAAATCTGATGGGGGTGAATACCGGAACCAAGCATTGACGAGAGCAGCGCGAGCTCACCCGACCACGATCAAGTTCTCAGATACCCTTATCAAGGAAGTAAAGGCAAAGCTGGCCGAACTTGATGGTGATGTGAACAAGCTTGTTCTGAGTGACTTGATGCAGCAATACAGCAAGACCTCCGGCTTTCGGTTACCCATCTTCAACTCTGCGGCGGATAAGGTGCAGGGCCTCACAATTGCGGTGAACGATGTCTGGGCAGGCAAGGCGGAAATCGCGACATATGAAAAATTTGGCGACTTCTACAAAGGGACGATCAAAGTAACGCTATATGACCACTTCGGTCTCGATTATCCTGACATTGGCCCTGACCCCACGACCGGAAGAGTCAAGTTCTACGGCCTGGCGTCCGGTTTCAGAAGCTGGTTTGTTCTTCAACACTACAAGCGCTTTGCCTACAAGCCGTTTTTGACCGTCATTGAACTCAGCTATCCATTCCAAGGGGAACTAAAGTGAGCGCAGCCGTGAAGACAGAGAGAACATGGGTATTCGTGTTGTTCATGCTCTATCACCTCTTGAATGCATCGATCCTGTTCATTCAGCCTGTCTATGACTGGTTTAACGATGAATACTCACTGACTGGCCTATATGTACTGCTCATGCCCTATCTCTGGGGTTTGATAACAATACTGGGTGCGATTTTGTTCTTGTCAGATCGCTCTTGGAAATACCTGGCAGGTAATCTACTCGGTGGTTCAATTCTTCTCTTTTGGTGGCTTAGATTGGCATCCCAATATTAGTGAGTATCGTCAGGCATATGAATGAGTAGACCGAACGGCATTTTCTTGGGCGTGGCTTCATGCAGCGCAAGCTGCAAGCTCACAAGATCTATTCGAAACGAAAATGAGTTTCCCGCCTTGTCTATCTACTGGTTGCTGTAGCTCCACCCAGCAGCAATACATCCAGTTTTTCGTCAGCTCCGGTCTGAGATTTTCAGCCTGGATCTCCATCCTCATTTCCAGCTCTGCTGGTCTGCTGCATGTGTTATATTCGGCTCAAACATTGAGCTGAATGATGGGCTGGGTCGGCTCATTATTGAGACCCTAGCACGTTGGATGAGGAAATAATGGAACCATTTTGGATTTGGCAACAAGCAGATTGGCCCCATTTTCGTTGGCAGGATAGTGAGATATTACCCAGATTACGGCGTGTTCAACGCAGGCTGGGAATTTTACTAGGTAGTCATTCCAGGTTGGGGAACCCCGACCAAACGTTAGATATGTTACTTGCTAACATCATCGCCTCATCCGCTATTGAGGGTGAGCGTCTCAATGCCCAATCCGTGCGTTCTGCCCTGGCTAGGCGGTTAGGGGGATCAGAAACTCCGTCCTATCCCGTGTCAGATCGCTCAGAGGGGCTCGCGGCCATGATGCTGGATGCCATCGACAACCATGAACAACCACTGACAATTGAACGACTTTACCAATGGCATCGTTGGCTGTTCCCCGCCAACGAATGGTCGGTGCAGCCAGTGAACGTAGGGCAGTTGCGAGGAGATGAGCCGATGCTGGTTGTCTCTGGGAGTGTTGATCGCCCTACCGTGCATTTTGAGGCACCGCCCAGAGCAACTCTGGACGATCAACTGACCGAGTACACCCTCTGGTTTAACCAGACTCGACATGATCCAACGATGGATCCGCTTCTTCGTGCGGCAATTAGCCATTTTTGGTTTGTGACCCTTCATCCCGTTGATGATGGCAATGGGCGGCTCACGCGGGCATTGACCGACCTCGCGCTGTCACAGGCTGACAGCCAGGGCATCCGTTTGTATGCCATGTCAGTCGCTATTCTAGAATGGCGGGCTGACTACTATCGGGCACTGGAGTCAACACAGAAGGGCACGCTGGATATTACCTCCTGGATTTGTTGGTTCCTCGACACACTGGATTACTCCATAGAGCTGGCATTACAGGTTATTGCTCGTTCTCTTGCCAAGGCTCATTTTTGGTTTCGGCACTGTCATGACGGTCTGAGTCCAGAGCAAACTAAGGTTGTTAACCGTTTATTGGATGGCGGCAAAGAAGGTTTTGAAAATGGCATCAATGCAAGCCAGTATCAAAAAGTGGCAAGAGTCAGCAAAGCGACCGCTACACGCCATCTTGCGCAACTGGTGGATAGGGGGTGCATTGAGAAATTACCTGGTGGCGGACGCAATACACGCTATCAGATCCGTTGGGGCGATATTGGCTCCACTGTGGGAGTCTGAAAAGACTCTATCTGTTAACTTGTTCGGACTATCCCTGGAAGAGTTGATTTCATCTGGTGAATTAAAGCTTCGATTTACGAACTGATGAAGTTCATAAATTAAATTTTTACGCCATGATGAGTGCCGTCAGGCATATGGACAAATAAATTCAAACGACCATCACAGCTTTCAACTAACTGCTTAATAGCTAATAAACCATTTACTATATCGGTGTCTATTTCAAAAACAGCATCCATGTCCAGATGAGAAAGCAGTCTACAAAGCTGAATTTTAATTAATTGCTCATCTGCCATTTTTCGAGCTTTGTGGACAACAGTCGATGACTCAGACTTTAAAATTTCTTCTAACGTTCTACTCATTTCTTAATGTTCCCTTTCGATTTACTCTGCATAAAGCTTAACATTCAAAAAGTAATGTATCATTTCTAAATGAACGTCCACGGCATCTAAGCTCCAGCATCCAACAAATCTCTATACACCATCCGTATGGTCTCTACAGAGTGTAGGATTGGTCATCTAAAAATGCGATGCAACACAAGTTTTACCACATTATTGATACAAATCATATGGTTGTCTGTGTGAACTCTTGCATATGTATGTTAATGATGAGAGTCTGACTATAAGCTCGCTGTGATTACCTCTGGAGCAAATTTATTTTAACAGCAGTAACTTTAGTTTATGGAAAAGGCATTTAACATGGATAACAATTTTATTTTTTATAAAACCAATGTTCACAATAAAAATTTAATTCTATTTGTCCATGGCTTTACAGGCGATGTAAATAACACATGGCAGAATAAAAACGGTTTTTTATTTCCACAAATGTTATTAGAAAACCCGTATGTTGGGCAACATTTTGATGTGGCTTCATATAGCTATTTCAGTACTTTGTTGGATTTATTTGCTAAAACAACTGAAAAATTTCGATGGTTTAAATCAATTTTAAACAACACAACACACCGAAAAGAAAAAAACTTAGATATAGACGAACTAGCTAAAACGCTAAGCAGCCATTTAAGGATTACGTTATCTCAATATGAGAACATATATGTTATAGCTCATAGCATGGGAGGATTAATCACAAAGTCTCTTATTTCTAATGAGATAAGAGAAGTAGGTCACACTAAAATAAAGTTATTTATTTCTTTAGCGGTGCCACATCAAGGTGCAGAGCTGTCTGTTTTTGGTGGTTTAATTAGTAGTAACTTACAAATAGACAATCTTAATCCAGTGAATTCGTTTATCAACACTCTCAATCAGAGATGGGTTGATCTAGAATATAAGCCAGCGACGAAGTACTTCTATGGTAGTTATGATTCTATCGTGACAAAATACAGTGCAGTAGCAATAGATAAAATTGAAAAAGACATAATACCTGTCACTGAGGATCATAACTCCATTTCAAAACCCGAGACAACTTCTTCCATCGTGTATCTCGCTGTTGTGCAGTTTATTGAAGAGGCACATAGATATATGACTCTAGAAGAAGTTGGATATCAAAAACCATTATTTACTGAAGACTTTAATGATGAAATGTTTGTCATTAAATTAATTATTGCCAATATCGCGAATGCAACAAAAGATCATGCGATAGAACTATTTTTCAATGCCGAGTATGCCACTAGATTGTTTAAGTCATCACACGATAGAAAACAATTTGAAAAGTTGTATGACAATATTCGTCAGTTATATAAAGATAGTTATGATAGATACCTAGCAGATCCTGCCATAAATCCAGGTATTTTATTATCACAAGTTCACACAAAGATAACAGAGCAAGATTCAGCTTTACTTAAAAGTATGATTCCAACTCTACAGTCATATCATAAAAAAGGTATGCTTCATCAACTTGCAAATAGGCCAGACTCTGATATTTGGTGGTCACAAGAACGAGACCTAAATAAAAAGGAGTCAGCATAATGTCTCTTCTATTCATGAACGCTGATGATGATGCCTATGTTAACATAGGCATTATGATAATAATCATTGGTACTCTCTCTAAGACAAGCAGGAACACTCTCAAACTTAATAATGAAAAGCTTCATGCTTTTTATTTTCTTGTAAAAAACCCCGTTGTATTGAACTTATTTTTAAATAAAACAGGTAAAGGCAATATTAGATTGTCAGAAATTGACTCTTTTTCTATTTCATCTATATCACCAAACTTAGAACCATTGTTTGATCGCTCATTACTAAAATCGCTTTTAGCCGTCTTGATTTCCAAGAAACTTATTGATGTCACATATAAAGAAAGCAAAGGATTTTTTTATACTTTGACGACCAAAGGAATAAATGTTTTCGATGAATTGAAAGAAGAGCATTTCATTGAAATTAAACTATTCTGTGAGAAACTTACTCGCGTTATAAGCATCAGTGATACAGAATTCAACTCTGCTCTACAAAGCATTTTAAAACGGGACTATTTATAATGGCTAGCAGCATACTCATAAATCAATTAGTTGTCATCGGTGTGCAAAAAAATTACTCTGTAAATTTTCACGAAGGAGTAAATATTATATATGGTGACTCAGCGACGGGTAAATCAAGCATACTAAACTTAATAGACTACCTTTTGGGAGCGAAGACTTTCTCTTTATATCCTGAGATTGAATCATCAGGTCGCTATTGCCTACTCGATGTAACTTTAAACTCGCAAAGATATACTATAAAAAGAGATCTTTTTGATGCATTAATACCAATAGAGGTCTATCCATGCGCCGTTGATCTGATTGAGCAATATGCTGCGAGAAAATATAACCCAAGTTTTAGTTCAAGCAGTCAGTATAATGATATGGAATTCTATTCTGAGTTTCTTTTCACTGCTCTTGGCTACAACAATGTAAAAATAAAGGAATCTCCAACAAAAGATGATTCGAAGTTAGCACGCCTTAGCTTTCGTGATTTATTCAAGTTCTGTTATGTAGATCAAGATGACTTAGGAAGTAAAATATTTTTACAACCTGAAAACTATGCACTCCAAACTAAAAATGCCGAGGTGTTCAAATATATATTTAATGCTCTGGATAGCCAGATTTCAGATGTTCAGCAAAATATTTCGACTCGAACACTACGGAGAAATGAATTAGATAGGAAGTTTAAATCGGTCTCAGAGTTCTTGCGAGAATCTGATTTTGGGAGCATGTCAACTCTGGACTCTCTGGTTGATAATGTAGATCAAAAAATTCTAGAAATTGAGAGGCAGATCCTTAATCTCAATACTAGATTAACATCTGACAATGATCTCTATCGAGCACTTCATTCAACTATAACTCAGATCACATTGGATAAAAGATCTCTCATACAAAGGCAACAAGAGAACCAAACTAAAGTGGAGCGGTTCACTAGACTTAAAAATGACTATCTAATTGATATTGCAAAGTTCAGGGCATCTGTATCTGCAAGAAAATCGATTGGTGATATACCAGAAGGAATCACCTTATGCCCGATATGTGATAATAATCTTAACGTTGGTTTTGCAGCACAACGCTTTGATATGGTTTCTATAGATAAAATAAATTATGAAATAAATGCACTTAACCGCCGAGTTAAAAACTCTGAATTAATAATAGGTGAAGCCAAACGCCAATGGGAAATGGATCAAGCTAAGCTTAAAGATTTATCAGAGGCTGAAATCGAAGCTAGGGTGCTACTTGATAAGCAGACAATAGAACTATCAACACCATATCTAGCCGAGAGAGATACTTTTGTATCCAAGCTAGGAGAGCTCAAACAGCACAGGAAAGAGCTTGTTAACCGATTAAAAATTAGAAATCAACATAATTTACTGACAACCACGATAGAATCACTAGAGTTAAGTTTAAAGGAGCTAAATGATAAGCTAGATATTTTGAAGGCCTCAGCCCCATCAATGGAGGATGTCTTTTCCACCTTGTCAGATCACTTAAAAGAATATTTGCTCTATGTGAAAATTAAAAACCCGACAGGTATTGGTTATACCAAAGGAAAGTATTTACCGAAAGTTCGTAATATCGAGTATTCGAACATAACCTCGGGTGGCCTACGTACTATAGTTGGTATTGGTTATTTATGTTCACTGATGAAAGAAGCGCTTAACTCAGATATGAGTTACCCTTCATTTTTAATGATCGACACCGTTGGTAAATATTTAGGAAAAACTCAGAAAGGAAAATCAAACATAGATGGCACGTCAGAAGAGGATGATGTGAGAGAGGCTGTATCAGATCCTGAAAAATATAAAAATATCTATGAGTATATTATAAATCTATCGAATGATTATTTTCTGAAGGATCGAGTATGTCAATTCATACTTGTAGATAATGATGTTCCTGATCATATCTTAGATAAAATATCGAATTTTGTTGTTGCACATTTCAGCTCAGAAAGAGCAGATGGACTGCCTGTTGGCTTTATTGATGATGCAGTGAATTAACCTTCTTACTTGTAAAGCACACTATTAGGATAACATAATCACTTCTACATTGAGCCCATGCCACATAGGCATGGGCTCTCTGCACTAGATCAAAAACTCTTCCAATGCTCGACCACTCGCCACAGCTTCCGCAATGGCCTTAGGCATGCGCCCCTGGCCAGTCCATGTCTTCTCCTGACCGCCTTCGGTGTACTTGTATTTTGCAGGACGGGGAGCGCGTTTGGCTTTGACTGAACCCTCGGATTTCGCCGGAGCGGCAGTGCCAACAAGCTCACTCGGATCTATGCCCGCTTGTTTCAGCAGCTCGGTAAACTCAGCCAGTTTTTGCAGGCGTTCAGCGGACTCTTCTCTCAATTTGCTCTCTTGCTGCTCACGCTCAGCAAAAATCTCTTCGAATTTTTCTCTGATTTCGACCAGCTGCTCGAAAGAGAGCTCGCGCAATGCAGCTCGCAGACTACGAATATTCATCAGTATTTTCAAAAAATCGTTCATTTTTATCCTCATGTATCACATTTTTATATCAGGAAAATTATCTCTCAATCCCAGCATCAGCTCCACTGTTTTTGGCACCAAGATGATTCGAAAAAGCATCATTTAAAAATCCTGAGCTAAATTGCGTTTGGATCTACTTATTGGCCTAGCTCCAATCTGCTATGAAAATATGTAGCTAAAAATTAAATCCAAGTGGTAGTGAGCGTTGAGACCACCTCACCAGATGAGCCGATGAAGGATCTTGTTCGGCTCACGAAATGAGCCGATAGGACAATATCATTGGCTCACAGAATGAGTCGATGATAAGAAATTTTAGATTTGCCCCTTGAGGATCCAGACACTTCGCCCCTCTTAACTTAAGAGGAAGTCTTGGATGACTAGGCCACTACACATCCATGTCTCCAGAAAGCAAAAAACCCCGCAACGAGGCAGGGTTTCAGCATTTTTTCAACTTCGCACTCAGGGTAGCGACTCTCCCTTGTTTCAACTTCGCACTTAGGGTAGCGAATCTCCCTGTGCCTTGATTCTATGAAAGGTGAAGCCGCTAGTCAACATTATTACTGGCATAACCAGCATTGAGCACTTATTTGATATGTTATTTTTGGATGCCTTTGCACTCAAATTTTGGAGGTGTTTTCCAACCTGTAACGCGCCCGCTGCGTTTGTTGATCCTGCGGTATTCATTCCCCAACAGGATTTCCCATTCAGAGCCGTTCTCCGATAGAACCTGAAAAGTAGTCCCCAGCTCAATGCCTAAACCTGGTTCAGTACAGACCAACTCGGTCATCAGCCCTCCTCAATGCAGGGGCATTTGGTTGTTAATTTTCCACTCAAAACGACAGTTTGGGGTAGGATAGCTCATGAGAGGTCGTGTTTGTACAATGAGGAGTGCTACATGATGCCCTATGCAACCTATCATCCTAGTAGTGACGCAGTTACTCCGAACCGTCTCCTAGAAGGTCTTGGTATTCCTCGTGACCCACTAGGAGCACATCTATGGATCGTGGCTGGCGTTGCTCCTGGCATCATTCATCGACTGGCTGAATTGATGAGTGCAGACATAGGTTTGATATGCCGCTTAGCAGGCATTAGCCGCCACACTGTTGCTCGCAAGCTGAGGATTGGGGCTCCCCTATCAATCTCTCAGGGTGCCAGGGTATACGGCGTTGTACAGGCCCTCAATGCGGCACTATCCCTCAACAAGAACGATACTGCCAAGGCGTTATCATGGCTAAACAGACCAGCCTGGGGCCTCGGTGGCGTGGCTCCAGCCACATTGCTGAATACACCGATGGGGGTTCAGGCTGTTGTGAATTTGGTGGGACGGATTCAGCATGGGGTGTGCAACTAAATCGAGGGTTCTGATAGGCGAATCCCCACGGAATGCTTAAAAAACAATCAACCCCATCATTTTTTGAAATTTATTTCATTTACCCCACTTGAAAAATTCGGAAAACTGTCCATTTACTAATTATGAGAGCTTCAATGAAATTTAAGCAGCTCACCATTATTCCGCTGCTACGCAGCGAAGATAAACCAGTTTTGTACACCCACGGCTATTATTTCATCAACAAACACTCATAATTGAATGTCATAACAATCTAACAACGAATTCTATCGAAGGAGATACCCTTACAATAACTGGTTAAATTAGTGCCTAAGGCACTGAATAGTAAAACTTCAATTTAATTCTTGCACATATATCAATCATACGGGATTCACGCTACTTGGTGTCATGAACAGTGGTTATTGATATGCACTCGTAAATTCGATTCTTACCATCGCGTTTAGCGTTGTAAACCTGAATGTCAGCTGCATTTATAAGCTCTTTTGCACTAATATCTTTTTTACTAACAGCAACCCCACCACTGAGTGTTACTCGAAGAGCATCTTCACGCCAGTCCAGATGCTCAACACCATGCCTTAATGCCTCCAGTAAAGATATCGCCAAGTTCCCAGAGCCCACTTCAAACAATACAGCTAATTCTTCTCCACCATATCGACAGAACCAGCCATGCTCATAAAAAATTGAATTTCCAAGTTTCGCTACTCTTTTTAATACAGAGTCACCAGTTTGGTGTCCGAACGTATCGTTCACTTTTTTAAAGTCATCTAAATCTAACAGTGCTAAATAAAATGGCTCTTGCTTTTTTAATAGCTGAGAAAGCTTTATGTCAAAAAATCTACGGTTGTATAAACCTGTCAGTTGGTCAACATTAGCCTGTAAGCGAGCTTCTGATAATTCATGTGTCGATTTTGCCACTTCGTCATACACATGTGATAACTCAACCATTCTATTCTTAGGTGATTTTAATGAATTGTTACGACTTGACCTTATAACATTGTATAGCTCATTGAGCATGCGTTGAAAATAACGAGACCATGACAATGCGAGTAACAAATAAAGGATGCATGTTAGCGCGATGACACCTTGAACATTAAGCGACACACTCTCAATGACACCTTGTAATGTAGATTCTGGAACAACACTAACCAAGATCCAGTCTTGACCATCGACTTTGTTATATGCCACAAACATCCCAGATTCTTTATCATGGAATACGCCTTTTTCTTTTGTGAACTTTGAAAGCCAGGTCATATCTTTCATGGGAGTAAACATTAGTTCTTTATCAGGATGAACTAGCATCTTACCAGCCCCATTCACCAACATCTGATACCCAGCATCTTGCTTATAATTAAGCCACTTTGATATAGGTTGAAGTAATGTATCAATTGAAAAGACACCAACTAACTTCCCTGTCGGGTCTTCAATTGTTTTAGCTAATGAGAGGGATAGCGTTCCGTAAATGTAGTCGTAATATGGTTCAGTCCAAACCATCTTGCCTTTATTTTTAACGGCAAGTTGATACCATGGCCTTATGCGTGGGTTAAAATTTGAGTCTGGTTGCCATTCAGGATGAACAAGCAATTGTCGATGCTCTGTGCCAACATAGATGTATTGTAGCCCAGCAGTTTCCTGATAACGCCGCCAGTCGTGTAAGTATTCAGATTGATGCGTGATCTTATTATTTATAAAGTCTTTATAATCAACCTTGCGATAGATAAGCTCAAACTGTGTTGTGAGGATATCAAGATATGGCTTAATCAAAACATTATGAAGTTGATCATTCTTGGATACTAACTGTTGCTGTAAATCACGTTGCAGAGTGACGGTCATATGATAGTAATAAATGGCCCCGAGAATTAATATGGGGACGAAAAGCAGAACTAACCCAAGACGCATGCGGGAAATCAATGACCATGTTTTCCACTGGGTTTTATCACTCATTACACAGACATCCTGTCTGAAAAAATCTGCTGGGCTAACCATACCAGAAAGCTTTAAATGAGCCCATCATTGTGATCACCCTCCTCGAACCTGAACGAGCCCCCTCAGGACTACTTGCTCGATAACTACTTACTACCGTTCATACAATCTGAACGTTAAGGTTTGTCTACGATGAAGACGATGGCCTGAGCTTTAAAGCCATAAGTGTCTGAATATATTATATTTTCAATGGTATGTGTCACACTGCATCAAATTTATAGTAACAATAGCCAAAGCCCCGAACACATCTACAGAGACACCTTCAGGCACAGTGTTCAGATCTAATCGCCTGGCCTCCCCAAACAACCTAGTGGTGTGCTGTTCGAGAATCTCATCCAGCTCTAAAGATGAGATGGATCTTCTCCAGCGAGGGTGAGCCTTAAAGTCCTCTATAACGCAGTGTTGCAAGCATAAATGTGGGACTTCGACCCACCCGCCTGAGTCAACGGAGGTATGTACCTTGGCTTGAAAAATGACTCTGACCATCGTGAAACATCCAGATGCAAAAACTGGGAGACTTGATGATATGAGGTTAGTTCATTAATGACAAACAAGTTAACTGCGGAATGGCTTTTTGCTAGGATGGTCGAATAAAACTAGGGGGATTCTAGGCGAGCTCTTGTTTGTCGAGCGAGCGACAACCACGCTACCAAGAGTGCAAACACTGCTCCTGTCATCAAAGATGAGATGGCTCGAAATCATAGGTCTACCTACTGTAATATACTGTCAGTACATCAGATCTACAGATGCACAGTATATGTTGGCAGCGTACAGTGCCCACACAACAAGGAGATGTTGATGCAAAGCCCTGTAGTACCGGATAACGAACGGCTTCGCTTAGACGCATTGCGCCGTTTAGCGATACTTGATAGCCCCGCAGAGGAGCGTTTTGACCGGATTACCAGGATGGCTCGCAACATGTTTGATGTGCCCATCGCATTGGTTTCATTGGTGGATGAAAACAGACAGTGGTTCAAGTCATGTTGTGGGTTGCCGGTATTGGAGACACCGCGAGACATTTCTTTTTGTGGTCATGCAATTCTCGGTGAAGAACTGTTTGTAGTTGAAGACGCGGCCCAAGATCCACGATTTTCTGACAACCCCTTAGTCACGGGGGAACCACACATTCGCTTCTATGCAGGCCATCCACTAGAAGTTGGGAACGGTTTGAAGCTGGGTACATTGTGCATCATAGACTCTAAACCCAGGGGTTTTAGCCCACGAGACCAAGCGCTGTTAGCTGATTTGGCATCCATGGTTGAGAGTGAGTTACAAGCCGTTCAGAGAGCAACCATAGATGAATTGACGGGGATAACTAACCGTAGAGGATTCATGCTGCTCGCCGAAAAAAGTTTGAAATATGCATTTCGTGTAAAACACCCAGCGGCCTTACTTTTTTTAGATCTAAATCACTTCAAACTAATTAACGATAAGTTTGGTCATGACATTGGCGATGACGCGTTGCGACATATGGCCGAGTTGTT
The DNA here is from genome assembly GCF_049174935.1 of Aeromonas sp. 600886. Lineage (NCBI taxonomy): Bacteria > Pseudomonadati > Pseudomonadota > Gammaproteobacteria > Aeromonadales > Aeromonadaceae > Aeromonas > Aeromonas sp. 600886. The sequence continues at coordinate 48,678 of NZ_JAAKUB010000008.1, forward strand.
ATGCCGAGTATTCCGCGATGCTGATATATTCGCTCGCCTTGGTGGGGATGAATTCGTTGTCCTTTTACCTGGCACTGGTAGTGAACATTGTCAGAGAATTAAAGAGCGGCTGAATCATGCAATAGATGACTTCAATAGTCATAGTGGTAAGCCATACCAGTTGTCATGCTCCTTAGGAATTGTTATTTACGATGCTAGTATTCCACCTGATTTAGATCAACTACTCCGGCAAGCAGATGAGGAGATGTATGTATGCAAAGGGCTGCGTTCATAATAGGCATCGATTCATTCTATGTCGTTCGGCGTTGTAACTCTAGATACAGGGCGTGCGAGTAATCTTTAAAGTTAAATATGTAAATATTACAAAGCAATCCAGTAGTCATCATATATTTTTCATTTAAAAATGAAGAAAGTTTAATTTTGAGCTATATTGAGCGTATGATATGTCAATGTGAGATCTATATGTTTTCACAAAACCTTATAAAAAACATATTTTATATTTTTTTCATTATATTCTCGCTAGGTGTAAGTGCTGTTGAAAACACTATAGTTTTGGTGAGTTCAGATGACACCTTCAAATCAAGGTATGGATGTTGGCTTCATAATATTTACAGCGAGGCATTCTCCAGACTAGGATATAAACTAATTTATCGTGGCGTTCCTGGTGGACGAGCCCCAATTCTGGCTGAGAATGGAAGTGTCGATGGAGAGATACATCGACCATTAGAATATCAGCAACAAACAAAAAATATGATTAGAGTGAACGAGTCACATTTTTATGTGACTATCGAGGCATATGTATATGATAAAAAGTTAGAATTTAATTCTTGGGATGACTTAAACAAAGATGGTTTAAAGATTGAGTTTAGAAGAGGTTCTAAGCGCGCAGGAGAGGTTCTCTCAAAGTTGATTAAACCATCTTTACTTACTGATGTGAATACGACAGAACAGGGATTGAAAAAACTGATAAAAGGGCGTACAGATATATTTATTGAGCAAACCCTTGTATTTGATAAAAACAAAAAAGACCTACTTGAAAGCTCACCAGAATACGAAAAAGTACATTCGGCTGGCGTTGTAGATAAATTAGAAGGCTATGCCTATCTTAATAATAGGCATTTTACGCTAGCACAAAGATTAGCCTCTACGCTAAACATGATGAAAGTGGAAAATAAGATTGAACAGTTGAAAGATAAATATTGCTACCATGATTAACTAGAAATATTTTTTGCCGCGCATTGTAATATCATCCTCCATGGTCTCCCCTTAGCCGCAAGGCTTCCATTGAGGCCGCTCATGATGTGATGCTGGCTTGGTCTCCTGTCGAGTTGAATCCCATGCGAGAAGCTAATGTGTTAACGATCACACTACAACTAAAATCCGTCATATGTAATGCTACATTCCATTCTGTTGCATCTCAAAGAATGCCATACTATTTGCGTTTAAAACCGATATGAAAAAAGGAAGCAAGGATGCAACCTCTTCATGAAACCTCAGATCCCGACTTTCTACGCCTAGATGCGTTACGCCGTCTTCAAGCACTTGATTCCCCTACAGAGGAACGTTTCATTCGTATAACAAGGATGGCTCGTAATATTTTTGACGTGCCTATTGCCCTAATATCCTTTGAAGATAATGAGCATGGATGGGCTAAACCTTGTTATGGTTTAAACATGCATGAACCACTTCCGAATATCTCCTTTTGTAAAAAAGGGTTTCTCACAAAGAGCATGCTTGTTATAGAGGATACAACTCAAGATCCCCTATATGCTGAGAATCCGATGGTTATTGGGGAGCCATATATTCGCTTCTATGCTGGACACTCATTAGTCATAACGAATGGACTGCACATTGGTTCCTTGTGCATTATAGATCGGAAGCCAAGGGTTTTTGGTGACAAAGAGAGACGTTTATTTACTGACTTAGCATCTACAGTTGAGAGCGAGTTACGTGCTGTACAAATGGCTACAATAGATGAACTTACTGGGATCACTAATAGACGAGGGTTTATTCTTTTAGCTGAGAAATATTTGCAGCATGCATTTAGAACAAAGAGAAGTCTTTCATTATTGTTTATCGATTTGAATAATTTTAAATCGATAAACGATCGCTTTGGTCATGATGTGGGAGATGATGCATTGTGCCAAGCTGCCAGACTAATAAATATGGTTTTTAGAAACTCTGATATTTGTGCAAGATTAGGTGGTGATGAATATGTAGTTTTAGTTCCTGAGACAAACTATGAGTATTTACAATATATGCGTAGTAGGATAAATATCTCATTTGATGAATTCAACTTACACAGCGGTAAAGCCTACACCCTATCTTGCTCAGTAGGTATAGTGAGCTATAATCCCACGACTCCACCAGATCTAAACATGTTACTTCGATTAGCAGATGACGAAATGTATCGTTGCAAGCAAGATGGATAAATTAGATGCTAGCCATGGGTAAATTAATTATGTGTTCTCAGCAGGAGATTAATGAGTTACAATGATAAGAGCAACATGAACTTTTTTATCTGTGCTCATTCAGATTATTAAATCTACTTAATAGTTCTGTTGTGCGCCCATATAGTGACGGCGACTCTTGATTTTAGATTAAGTTTTCTTAAAATATTTTTCACATGTATTTTTACAGTCCCTGGTGATATGAATAAAAGTTTGGATATAACTTTATTCGAGTGGCCCTCAGCAAGAAGCTTTACTACATCAATTTCCCTATGGCTTAATGATTCGATAATGCCAACATTTATTTCTGATGATAAACTTAACATGAGTTTATTTTTTGGCTGAGGGCTTTCAACTGATGCATCTGCACATATACTCTTAATGCAGCCGATTAAATCAAGCGGTTCAATATCTTTTAAAAGATATCCATTTGCTCCGAACCTAAACGCTTCTACAACATCAATTTCCAAATCTGACTCGGTGAAGATAACGACCTTGCTTTTTATTTTCTTTGCTCTGATTCTCTTCAGCGTTTCTAATCCATTAAGCACTGGCATTTGAAGGTCAAGCAATATTAAATCTGGTTCATATTCTACTGCCAGATCTAATCCTTCTTTACCATTGCCAGCCTCTGCAATCACCTTCATAAGGTGATCTGTTGAGAGTGTAGCTTTGACTCCTGCCCGCAATATAGCGTGGTCATCTACAAGCAATACTTTTAATGCTTGCATTTCTTCGATTGAAACTTTGTTATCCATAACTACATTCTCAATACCATGCTAGCGTCACATTACACCATACGTGCACAAAAAAACACTATAAATCAACACGTTAACCAATATTCAGGATGCAACTCTATAATGGCCCATAGCTATGTATCTTTATCATTTTAACCCCAGTCGTTTGGCTAGACGATGTAAGTTACCACAATCAATGTCTAAGGCTCGTGCTGTTGCAGCCCAATTATCATTATGATCTGCTAGTACCTTTTTAATTAACGCAGACTGAAATGCATCAGTTGATGCTCTCAAACCCATTTGGTTACTAGCGAAGTCATCCATATTTTCGGTAGGACTTATGCCAGATTGAGGCATTGGTGGTATAGCTATACTGAAATGATGGGTTGCAAGCGTCAGAACCGGACTTCGTTGCTCTGCTCTAGCCAATACGGCACCACGATGAATGGCATGCTCCAGTTCGCGCACATTACCAGGCCAGTCATAGCCCTTCAAAAGATGCAGTGCTTGAGGTTGGATCCGCAGTTGCTCTAACCCCATACTCACTCGACAGCACTCGCAAAAGTAACCAGCCAGCAAGGAGATATCATCCTCTCTGTCTCTCAAGGCTGGTACATGTATAGGGAAAACACTCAGGCGATGATAGAGGTCTGCTCGAAACTCGCCATCGATGACCGCTTTCTTCAAGTCTCGATTCGTTGCAGCAAGCACACGTACATTGACTTTTAGTGGAGTGTCATCACCAATCCGCTGCAAGTCTCCATATTGAATGACACGTAGCAATTTTGCCTGCAATGATAAGGATAATTCACCAATTTCATCCAGGAACAATGTGCCCTTATCCGCTAGTTCAAATTTACCCGCACGGTTATGAATAGCGCCTGTAAACGCTCCCTTCACATGTCCAAATAGTTCACTCTCTGCTACGGATTCCGGTAGAGCTGCGCAATTGAGATATACCAATTTGCGATCTGCCCGTGGCGAGCCAAGATGTACAGCTTTTGCTATTAACTCCTTACCTACACCCGTTTCGCCCAAAATTAGGACGTTTAAATCAGTATTAGCAACTATATCTACTTCATGCTTTAGCTGCTGCATCGCCCGAGAATGCCCGATTATCTCGAATCTATCTGCACCTGTTGGTGTTGAAGGTATTAATGGCTCACTGCTCTGGCGAGCTAAACGCTCTAGTAGTAATGAGTTACTTAACGCCGCTGCCGCTAGTGCACCAACTAAACGCAACTCTTCATCGCTAATGTCATCAAACTGGGCAGGATTCATTCCATCTATGGTCAATGCACCAATCAAGACTTGATCGGAGAACAAAGGTAAACCAACACAAGCATGCACCTTAAATTCTGCATGATCAGGGATCAAGCCATCATAGGGGTCTGGCAAGTTACTATCTGCCGGAAAGCGTACTACGTCACCAGCACGAGCAATTGCCTCCATGCGTGGGTGCTCCTTGATGGCGAAACGGCGTCCTAATACGTCCTGCATTAAGCCATCGATGGCGAGCGGGATGAACTGGCCTCCTTCGTACCGTAGCAAGGCTGACGCATCTGAGTTCAGTAGGCTGCGAATACTCTGGATAAGGCGGTGGAATCTGTCTTGATGTGAAATCCCCAGCTGTATGTCTATAGCAATACGAGCCAAACTGTCTGTCGAAATCATCGTTAGTGTCCAAATGACATTAATGCTGTCATTTAAACAATATCAATGCTATGTCATTTTAACAAATCAATAAATTAAATCTCATAAAAACAATAAGTTATGGGTTGGCATGTTAGCTGCAATAGTTGATATCAAGAAATACCAACTATTACATACTGAGGAATTGCCAGATGACCATTCATGTCAAAAACAACATTCACTGGGTCGGCCAACGGGACTGGGAAGTTCGAGATTTTCATGGTACTGAGTACAAGACAAACAAGGGGACGAGCTACAACAGCTATCTCATCCGTGAAGGGAAGAACGTGCTGATTGATACAGTCGATCATAAGTTCAGCCGAGAGTTCGTTCAAAACCTTGCAGCAGAGATCGACCTTAACCTTATCGATTATGTGGTGATCAACCATGCTGAGGAAGATCACGCAGGGGCACTGACCGAATTGATGGCTCGTATCCCAGGCACTCCGATTTACTGCACTCACAACGCTATCGACTCAATCACGGGACACCATCATCATCCTGAATGGAACTTCCACCCAGTCAAAACAGGCGACAGTCTCGACATCGGTAATGGCAAGCAGCTGGTGTTCATTGAAACACCTATGCTGCACTGGCCCGATAGCATGATGACCTACATGACTGAGGACGCAGTGTTGTTTTCTAACGATGCCTTCGGTCAACACTATTGTGATGAGCATCTGTTCAATGACGAAGTAGATCAAACCGAATTGATGGAGCAGTGCCAACGGTACTACGCAAATATCCTCACCCCATTCAGCCCACTTGTGACAGCTAAAATCAAAGAGGTGCTTGGATTCAACCTGCCAGTAAGCATGGTGGCAACCTCCCACGGTATTGTCTGGCGTGAGGATCCGACCCAAATTATTCTCAAGTATCTGGAGTGGGCAGACCACTACCAAGAAGATCGTATCACCCTGTTCTATGACTCGATGTCAAACAACACCCGTATGATGGCCGATGCCATCGCACAGGGTATTCACGAAGTTGACCCTGGGGTCGCAGTCAAGATCTACAACGTAGCCCGCCACGATAAGAACGAGATCCTGACACAAGTGTTCCGCTCCAAGGGAATACTCGTGGGCTCATCCACAATGAACAACGTCATGATGCCTAAGGTGGCAGGCATGCTGGAGGAGATAACTGGCCTGCGCTTTAGAAACAAGCGTGCTTCTGCATTCGGCAGTTACGGCTGGACTGGTGGTGCAGTAGATCGTATCCAGACCCGATTGATGGATGCAGGCTTTGATATCAGCATTTCTCTGAAAGCCAAATGGCGACCAGATGGTTCTGCACTGGCAGAGTGCCGAGAGCATGGACGCCAGCTCGCTCGTCAATGGGCGTTACATCCTATTGAGGTGCCTCGCCCAGAAAAAGCAGCCCATCAAGTGCCATTCACTGTTGATATCTCCCCTGTAGAGGAGACCACCCAGTCAGTTGTAGCCGGAGTAGACGATGAGCAAGCAATGCTTTGCACAGTCTGCCAGTGGGTTTATGACCCCGCCTTAGGTGAACCGGATCAATTGGTTGCGGTTGGCACTCCCTGGAGCCTTGTACCGGAGAGTTTCCTTTGCCCTGGCTGCGGCATCGGCAAGGAGGTATTCGAACCATGCGCAGTGGAGGCATGTGTATGAGCGCATTAAATGAGCATTATGCTGGTTCCAGCCAGGATATAGTCATCATCGGTAGCGGCTTTGCCGCTCAGCAGTTGGTAAAAAGCTTGCGTAAATTAGATGGTGAAAGACCGATCCGTCTTATTACCGCTGATAATGGCAATGAATATAACAAACCGGACTTGAGTCATGTGGTCAGTCGTGGTTACACCGCCAGCGCAATGACAAAGTTGACGGGGGCTCAATTTGCTGAACAGCAACGTATCATTCTGTCACCTAATACGATTGTGCATAGCATTAGTCCGAATAACAAAATGGTACACACAGATCATGGCGATTTTTATTATGGCCAGCTAGTGCTGGCAACTGGGGCCAGTTCTATACGGCCTTCCATACCAAACTCAGATCAAATGGTTACCCTCAATAGCCAAAATGATTATGCCAATGCCGAACAATTAATTAAGAATGCAAAACGCATTATGGTACTCGGAGCAGGTTTGATCGGCTGTGAGTTGGCTATGGATATGGTGGGTCAAGACCGAATTGTGACGCTTGTAGATCTGGCGGACAGCCCACTAAGTACATTAATGCCAGCCTCATTGAGTCAACCGTTACTGCAAGCCTTACGGGAGCAGGGGGTTGACCTTAAACTTGGTCGAGGTATCAAGTCGATACAAAGAAGAGATGCCAACGAATCCTTTACGATAGAGCTCACTGACAGCAGTTTCAATGAACAGGATCTTGTCATTTCAGCTATAGGTCTACAACCGAATCTATCCTTAGCGATGAATGCAGGACTGGCTGTTAAACGCGGAATTGTAGTAGATGATTACCTGAGAACATCGAGTGAGCACATTTATGCTCTTGGTGATTGCGTTGAGTGGAAAGGTGAATTGCGACCCTTTTTGCAGCCAATTGTTCTCGGTGCCAATGCATTATCTAAAACTCTGATTGGTAAGCCAACACCATTAACGCTTCCTCCAATGCTAGTGAAGGTAAAAACACTTCAATATCCTTTGCAGTTAGCTGGTAGAACCAAAGGTGCAGACCTTTCATGGCAGTTTAAGTGGAATAAAAATGGAATGGTCGCAGAAGCTCGCAGCGAGGATGGTGAAATGTGCGGCTTTGTCGTAGGTGGAGACCAGATGGGAGCTGCATTCCCACTTCTACGCCTTCTTTCTAGATAAGTAATTGCTGGCTGAGCATATGCTCAGCCTTACTTAATTTTATAGGCTATTGAGGATAAAGCATGTCGCTACTGCATATTATACCCACTCATTGGGTTGTTCGCCGCTCTACCCCATTTTTTACAAATGAAAACGTACCACATGCTCTACTAACCCATCACAATACAGCTGCTGGAGTATTCGGTCAGTTATGTGTAATGGAGGGGACTGTAACATATTACGGTTTTGCTGATGAAACAGCAGAGATACCTGAAATTACGCTTGTAATCCGAGCCGGAGAGTTTGCAACCAGCCCACCTCAGTATTGGCACAGGGTTGAACTGTCTGAAGATGCTAGATTCAATATCCATTTTTGGGCTGAAAACGTAAGCTCAGACACCCCACTCATTAAGACAAGAGAATAAATTACAATCTTGTCATCGCCACAAACCAGGCCAACTGCCCATCCAGATCAAAATGAACAACTGTAATGTTGTTTATGATTGGCTGTTTTTGCGATGGGGGTTGGCTAGATGAGTGGGATTGAAACCATAACCATGCTGAGTGGCTTGGTGTATCTGTTGTTGTTCCAGTGGCATGAGCGTTCAGGCTGGTCTTGGCAGCTGTTCATGATGCTAACCGCTGCTGTATGGTTGACGGTAGCAGCCAAGCCACCACTAAGTAGTTTAATCGTGTTTGCTGTCGCTATTGGTATGCTTTATAGATATAAATTAATATCCGCATTTTATGATTCAAGTGATCAACAACTTCGTAGTTTAGTTAGATATTTCTTAGTTATATCGTGGGGATTTGTAACAATACAGTATGGCGTTTATATTTTTCAACTCCACCAGGGTGAGCTACCTTGGCTGTCTAGACCTGATATCGTAGATGGCTTTCTACCTATAGCGGGCGGTCTTGGCTTGCGAGCGTTGTTGAGTTTGGGCATTACTGATTACCACCACCCAGCGGCAACAATCACAGTCTTGGTTATTTCCTTATCTGGACTCATTTTAGGTCGTGCCTTCTGCTCATGGTTTTGCCCTCTTGGGGTTGTCGGTGAATGGCTGCATCATTTTCGAAATTTGCTGCTACCTGGTGAGTGGACTCCGCCAAAATGGTTAGACCTACTGCTCAAGTCTCAGAAATTTCTAGTTCTATCATTTCTGATGTTCATAGTTATTCTTGCTGTTCCAAATATTGCACTGCCAGGGTACTTGATGAGTCAGTATCACCAAGCTGCTGACATGAAAATGGGAGCCTTCTTTTTCAACTTGAACTCCATATCAGGTATTTTTGTTGTCTGGGTATTAAGTGTCACGATGATTTTCAAGCAAGGTTTCTGTAGATACCTATGCCCTTATGGTGGATGGCTTTCCTTGCTGGGACTTCTGACACCATTACGTATTCGCAGGTCTTCCAGCAGCTGTTTACGAAGCAAGGGATACGATTGTGATAAATGCAGTAGAGCATGTCCATCAAGGATACAGGTTCATGAACTTATATCAGTCAGAAATATTGAGTGTACAAACTGTTTAACTTGTATCTCTGCATGCCCAAAACAAGCTAATGCGATTCATTTTGGTACTGCGAATAAAAAGGTTTCAGCAAAAACTTTGCTTGCAATGTTGTGTGTTTTACTTCTCTTAATGCCATTGCTAGCTCATGTGATTTTCGATTTTTGGACAAGCAACACACCATTAGAACAACGCCGCTACCTATTGGATATTCTGCCGAGTCTTTCACATTAGAGTTGATATTTTATCTCACAAAAGCATAAGAAATAAATAAGCAACATTGATGTAACAAGGTGTATCTAGGTTAGGTTGCGATAGCTGGTATATGAACTTAGATAGCGTTAGGGTATATGTATTCAATGGATAGAATCACTATATACCTAACGCATATCATGGTTAGGTAAGTTACGCCACATATAGTTCTCGTTAATATATGCTGGATTTGATTTTAGTTTTGATAGTGCTTCATTGATATCAGATATGACTTTATCACCCCACTCGGTTTTCGGTGCGGCAACATAAGTTGATATTTCTTTTGGCTGTCCAGCTATCGGAAGAACTTTGAACTTCCCTAGATAAGCCTTTTTATTTAAATCAGATACTGTTGATGAGCCATACCCAAACTTACTTTCTGTGTAATAGATAATTTCCTCTGGGTATGCAACGGTAAAACCATTTACATCTTTTAATAGCATATCCAGGACATTACCCATCGGAGCATTGAGCGAGTAGTTAACTCTCTTATTTGTTTTATCTTTAATTGCGAGGTCAAATTTACTTCCATAAGAACGAGATGCTATGAAATAGCCAAGTTTATCCTTCGATTGAATCAACCGAAGCAAATCAACACCGTCTCCATCAATTATATACTGCTTATAAGTGTTAAGCTCACTGGATGGTATGATTACATGTGGTGCAGTTGATAGTGTTTTATGAAAAGTAGAAAATGTTTGATACTTCTCTCTTTCAGGCGTTTTTAGCATGTTGCCACAGACAACTTTTTTCCCTTGCTGCATCATCTGTTTAATTCTGGCAATATTCGCCCATATTATTACATGGTTATACTGAGGTAATTCAGCTCTTATCATTGCGTCAGTAACATCAACCACACCTCTACCTGAATAGCTGCCATCTTTTATATAAAATGGAGGAATGTCATACTGAGCCCAATGTATGGTCTCTTTTGCAGTTACATCGACAGATATAATAAAAGAGATGAGTATTAGAAGAATCCTTTTCATGGCAATTTCACCTCTCTATTATATTGATATAAACCATAGTGCGGCGATTAGTCAGCAACACTAACATCTTCACAAGAAAATATTGGCATGCGTATGTGCTTTCGTAAACCTACTAACGTAGAAATTTCTGGTTTTCTGTATCGTCAAGGATGGTGCTGAACGTTGATACGCCGAACTCTCCCGCTTGTCGCCATACGCAGCAGCATGGGACGTGATTGTTGCTGTCCCATAGAGCCCATAGAGCCCATAGAGCCCATAGAGCTTGTACGCTATGTGGCGTGCTCTTGAGGTCGAACAATGTCAGGTGTGCAATCCTTTGATGACGGGATCCTGCGCTGGCTTCGGCTTCAAATATGGTTTGCTTGGTTTCTCTATAAAATAGCTTAGCTATAGCTATAACAAACACGCCTTTCTAGTCGCCTTATCTCTTGATTAAAAATGCACCCTGCAAGGCTATCACTAGGAGAGCCAGGTACTACGATAAATAAACCACAGTTTGGAGGGTATAACAGGCCATGTTTTTTACCTCGTTTGTATCTCCATTTTCGTTTGATATACTTCCGCACAATAACATCTATTTCTTTAGAAGTTGAATATCTCATGACTCCTCCGGCGAGGATGCATTAGTTAAATCTATAACTGTTTCTTCAAGTTTTGTTATATCACTGAAAGTGAAGGATTATCCGCTCATCATCAGAAGCAAAATCTTCTGATGCCCATACCCACTGTAATTGTCTTGTTATATTATTAGCTGCATCTTCTATGCCTTTTTTAGACCACGGTGCAGCTCGATAGCTACCATCAGGCATTAGTTCAACTAACGAAATAGTGTAACTTAGATTGTAAAAGCCAAGTTTTCTACGTTTTTCCGGAGATAATCTCCACGTGTCGTAGGTTAAATTAATTGTTCCATTATTCGGACTGACCTTCCATGAGACCTCAGGTAGTTGATGAAGATGAGTACGCAATCCCTCTGCTAGACCACTAGTAAGCTTATTAACTATCCAGGCGTGAGATCTACCACTAACTATAAACCTGTTAAATACCGAATCTTCTTGGTCAGTAAACCAACCTCCGGAATATGCAGTTCTGCTCTTAGCATTGTCCGTTATTTCAATTACTTTCAGTCTCAGATTTTTTATGTCTGATGGATACAGAACTTCATCATTTAAGGTGACGAAATTAGCCTCATCAAAAGCTATTCGGTCTAACTCAGACAACATCCATTTATCTGCTTCACTGGGTGATACCCATTTTAATCCATCAGGCTTAGGTAACGTTCTTGAAAAAATGAAAGTGGTTTTATGGAAGCCACTAATTCTGGGATGGATAAGATCTACATGTATCCAAGGATATGTATGCTTAATGCTGATATGCATATCTTCAGTATAGTAATGACCCACCTTCTTGATGACATCCCGTACCTCCCACATAATCTCACTAAGGCCATACTCAAAACTTGTACTTATTGAATCCATTACAGTCTTACGGATAAACCAGTGACCATGTACATTTGCAGGATTTAGAATTTGCTCGCTACTCCAACCTGTAATATCTCGAAGTTTTATTAACTCGTCAGGTTGTCCAATCAATTGAGCCAGTTCTATTTGGATGCCAAGATCTCTTGCAAAATCATAGATATCTTTGTTCATATCAGGACATTGACCATTATATTTGCTTTGCCACTCAGAAAACTCATTATTAAGTGCTTGGTTATTGCCAAGTTCCAGCTGTGCTTTTAGTTGCTTGACTAATTTATCTATATAGTGATAAGACTCAGGCGTGTCTTTCCCTTGTAATATCTCTACGGTTGTTTCAAGCACTTGAGCTAGAGCATTTGCCAAAGCCTTGCTGGTGTGTCCGTTCTTTTCTACTCGTTGATAATGACCAATGAGGGTTTTTGGAGCGGCCTCTGGAGAGCGACCCAAAATCTTGTAAGCCTTACTCATCAACATTTCTTGGGTCAGGCCTGATTCAACACGTAGACCCTTCAGCCTTTCAGGATTGATGACAAACGATGTTCTTCCCATATGAATGAGCTCCTAAGTGACGATGCACATATCATGGTGGAAATAATAAATGTTGTATATACATCATAAATACCACATCTATTTTTTTGCGTAAGCCGAGCAACAGGGTTCGCTGAGCTATACGCTTGGTCTTGGCCTTCGTAGGTGCGTGAGAGGTAACTGCGATAGTCAGCATCAGTTGCAATCTTCATCACTTGCTGTGAGCAGATAGAGCTTTACTTCGAGTGGTGAGAAGTAAGAGGTTTAGCCTGGTGTGCAGCCAGTTGGCATCACAATCCCAAACATGCAGCTCGGTGTGATCGCCCTCTCATCTAGTTTTCTCTACTCATGGTTTGTGACCAAACCATCCATGTAATCTGTTACTATGCCACCCATTTGGCACCACAACTTGTGGGCAAGTAAATAAGTCTCATGACGCATTAATTAGAGAGTTGTTAATGAATGATTCCATAGCCAAGCTATCATTTAATTTCATAGGGAAAATCCTTGGCTCAGATACGATTGTTGTGCAGGGAGATAAAATAGTATCCTTAAAAAAGGATACTATTTTAGAAAATGACTCTGCATCCGATTTCAGGAGTTTTGCAACTTTTGAACGAAAATTTCTAGGTGGGATACTTACCTACAAAATTGGAAGTAAGACTAAAAAACACAAATTTATTAGATGTGCTGATTCAGATAGCTTCGTTGAATCGCTAAATACATTAATAGCAAAACATATTACAACAACAATAGAGCAGAAAGTTACCGAGTTTTATAGTCTTGCTTTTGATGAGTACCCAAGAGATTCCTGGGTGAGTAATCTTGCTCAGATATGTATGTCATTGAGCCGCGACTATGAGGCTCAGAGCGAACAATGGGAAAGATATTTAAATCCTGAACTAATAGAGAAGGTAAAAAATCTAATATCATATCATCCTCTTAATATTGAATACATACGCGAGCAGCACGAAGAGTATCAACTTATAAAAAGAAAAGAGTTCTTTGATGTAGTAGAATCAAATCCATTAACTAATGAACAGCGTTTGGGCGTATTACGCTCCAATGATAGGAATATGGTGCTTGCAGCAGCTGGTACTGGAAAAACATCTGTCATGGTTGCTAAGACCCTCGATTTGATAGACCGAGGATTAGCGAAGCCATCGGAGATCTTGGTTCTTGCATATAATAAGACTGCTGCGGGCGAACTAAGTGAACGCCTCGAAGATAAAGCTAAGAAGTCTAATATTGAGCTAGAATCGACTCCAGATATTGCTACTTTCCATGCGTTAGGCAGGATGATTCTACGTAATTCAAACGTTGATACCAATATATCTATTTTTACTGAGGATGACGTAAAGCTAAAATTATGGGTCACCTCATGGCTTGAAGAGTATTTATCATCAGATATCGATAGAATTTATGACTTTATAAACATGTTCCCAGAACCCGTTAACCCTTTTGATTTTAAGTCGAAATCAGAATATGAAGCGTATATCAGGGACAACGAATTTAGAACCCTCAACAGTGATCTCGTTAAGGGTTACCAGGAACTCCTTATAGCAAATTTCCTTTATGAGAATGGTGTTGAGTATAAGTATGAGTCTCCATATGTGACCAAACGGCGTATTGATATTGGTTTTGACTATCGCCCTGACTTTAAAATCATAGAACCTGAACTTTATATTGAGCATTTTGGTATAGACCGTCATGGAAGAACCAGGCCAGATATAGACCGTGTTTCTTATAATCAGTCCATTAATAATAAAAGAATGCTTCATAATGAATGTGAAACTGTTTTAATTGAGACATTCCATTATGAATGGATAGAGGGTGTTTTACTGGAAAACCTCAAGAAAAAGCTGTTAGATAATGGTGTCATTCTTAATCCATTATCTCCTGATGAATTGTTCAGCAAGCTGCATGATATGGGTCATATCACAGGCTGGGGTGAACTTTTGACAAAAGCCCTCCAATCCATTCGAGTTGAACGCCTCACGAAAGAGTCCATACAGAGTAGGTTCGATGCTACTGGTGTGCATCATTCCAAGAAGCTCTCAGAAATCTTGGATTTGCTTCATCATGCATATATCAGTGAGCTCAGAGAACAGAATGCAATTGACTTTGATGACATGATAATCAGAGCGATTCAGGAGGTGAATGCTGGAAAATATATTCCTGAATGGCGATACATACTTGTTGATGAGTTCCAGGATATATCAACAGCTCGAATGGAGTTCATCCAGACCATCATTAAAAATGGGCCACAGCCATCACTAACTGTCGTTGGTGATGATTGGCAGTCAATTTATCGATTTAATGGTGGAAAGTTAGAGCTAACAACTCGCTTTGGTGAAATCGTTGGTAGCTACACGCTTACTAAACTACAGAAGACCTTCCGCTATAACAATAGCATTGCCGATACTGCTGGTCAGTTCATTATGGAAAATCCTGAACAGTATAAAAAGTATATAGAAACGCATACTGTGGTTGAAGATTCACAGATTTATCTGCTTGATGACAAATCCCCAGAAAAAGGAGGTTTGAATAAAAGAGTCGCTGAGGTTGTTCAAAAGATTAGAGAGAATGATGCGACTGGAAGCATTGCAGTTATTGCTCGTTATAACTATCTTTTAAATGAGGCTAAGAGTGCATTAAAACAGACTAATAGTTTGCGCAATGTTAACTTCTGGAGCTTTCATAAATCTAAGGGGTTAGAGGCAGACTATGTAATTTTAATCGGCTTCTTTCAAGGAAAGATGGGATTCCCTAATGAAAATAAAGACAACCTTATAGTTGAATCTCTGCTGCCATCTCTAGACCCATATCCTCATTCTGAGGAAAGGCGTCTACTGTATGTAGGCATTACCCGAGCAAGGAAGAAAGTCTACATTATTGCCAATCCTACAGCACCATCCGATTTTGTGACGGAGTTACTCTCGCCAAAATACAAGATAAATGTTGTTTCAAAAGCATTCAGTGAGGAATCAAAAAAAAGGTTCAAGTGCCCATACTGTACAGATGGCTATCTAAGGTTGGTCAAGGGGCCGTATAGTGATTTCTATGCTTGTAGCACAGGTTTTGGCTGTCCTGTAGGAAAGGCTAGAGTGTGTGAAAAATGCCACTCACCATCAATTGATACAAGGAATGAGAGTGTTTGCAATAATTCTCTTTGTGGTTGCAAAATTAAAATATGCCCTGAGTGCGGACGACCAATGAAAATCCGTAATGGTCAGTATGGTGACTTTTGGGGATGTACTGGTTATGGGATTAAGGATGACCAGTGCAAGGTTACCATCAAGGTCTAGGCAGGCTTATGATAACTAATTACGTGAGTTAAGGTAGGGGGACATATGGATACGTATTCCGAAATCATAAATGAATTCAATTGTACGTTTTCTACCAATGCTAGCCTGTGTAAAGATTTAAAGGTTGGGTGGGATCTGGGAGATTGTAGGTCTTTTGCTTTATACCAGTTAGTAGAAGACCAACGCAGTGCCCCCTTTGGTACGGTTCTATACCACCATATCGGCAGCTACAACACTGGTGAGGTATACGAAGCAGAGGGGACAGCAGGCTTCAGTCTCTGCTCACGACTCGATAGTATTGAAAAATTTTTCCCTTTGTCTTCAAACAAGGAGACTCGAAATTTAGAGATTGGGTATCGGTCAACCTGGCTTGGCGGTAGTTGTGCATTTTCCTCTATTCCGTTTAAGCGGTGGTGGGTTGATTCATTTAAAACATTGTGTGCAAATGTTCCTGCCCAGGCTGAGCTGGTTAACTCATTCTTGACGCGAGAGATAGAGGTTCTTGCAGAGGCTGCCAGGAATAAAGGCCATAGAAGTGGCTGGGTTTACAATAGGTTCGTTGATAAACTTGAGTATCTCTCGATGCGAGTGAATCATGAATTTCTTGACTCAACACAATATTTATTTAAGCCTGTGCTGTTTTTTAATGAGTTTTCTCATAACTTGGTTAGTTTGAATGAACAAGAGAAAAGGGAGTTAATGAACAAGGCTAGAAGAGATTGCCATTTTGATGACCCACTTAAGAAGTGGTGGTAGTCAGCGATGGCAGTTAGCAGTTCTACGCAATCATCAGACTTATGTAAGCAATGGCTGTCTCGACAGGTTGCTCGGTTGCAAAGGGGATATCGATTACTTCCTAACCAGGCGAGCTCATTGAACTTTAGAGGATTTGTAGAAGCGGACTGACCATTATGCTAGATGATCGAGGGGCCGTACCCTACAGCACATTGAATAGGCTCTAAAATTGATGCCAATGGCAGTATGCCCGAAAGTAGCCAAAACAAGACTCCGGTTTGAGGTCGGTGTCTTGTGATAACTAGAACTGTACAAGTCATTTCTGCTTATAGTCTAAATCTTGACTGTCCAGAATTGCTTCCAACGCCTCTGCTAATCCTGGATCTGAAAGTACTGTTCCTGCTGGAATCGGCCGCTTAGCTATCAGACACCCATCATTGTTGAAAGACAAACTCGGGTTAGATTGATTGAGCAGGTTTGAGATAACTTCCCGATTCAACTCACTCAATATTGTTGCTACCAAATTAGTAGTCCCTATATCCATAGATACAACTGGTAATTTCTCGATGTTTCTCAATGCGTCATTTTGAGCCTTTAGCGAGCGGACTTGGCCAATGAATATCATCATTTTATGCTGAAGAACTGGATCACTAATTTTTGCTAGATCTTGTTCATCAATTTGGATTACTCCATTATCAATTGTCTCAGTAATCTTAACCTTCTTCGCCGCCAGAACCTCTATCCAAGCATCGATTAAAATGGGATAAGGATTTTGGCCATTACGTTTGTTGTAAATTGTTCTAGTCGAGATCTTATACCCTTGTGTTCCTAATATTTTTACTACAGATGCAGCAGAAGGCGTTGAACCCTGTTTTACCAGCTTTGCACAAACCTCATGGATATTCGCAAGCATTTTCCTTTGGTCTGCTTTTCTATTTTTTGATAATTCCTGATACAAATCCTCTACTTGGCTAATTGTTACGGGTGTCATTGATCATTTTCCTTGTGCAAAATCTGACTAGATAACTGTAGTCTTGCCATTTCACGCGGCATACTAGGGGTAAAGCCAAGCTCTTCTAGGGTCACACTACCTGATTGCAATGCTACTATCTCCTCTCCTGTGGCTCTAGTTACAAGCAGTTTTGCCAGGCTATCTGCGACTCTCCGTTTTTCATCTATTGTCAGCGGTAGCATCATGAGCGGCTTATATCCGTTGTTTAGAAGGATAATATTCATCACCTCATCACGTTCTCGCTCATAGTTTTCATCACGGTCATTGATATAAATTCTGCTAGCCTGAACAACGAGATCTAGTGTTTTGAAATTGCTAGGTGACTCAGCATATTCTATATCGAAGTGGCTTTGTGAGTGCACAACAAGATCAATCCCCCCTTCAGGACTTCCATCTGGTATCTGACGAATTTTACTGATGAGATTATGAGTCGCATGAAGCGAACGGATCAGAGTATCTGTTTCATTACTAAGGCGCTCAATTATTGAGTGTAATTTGTTAATATCAGTCCTCAATTTTGCATCAGGCTTTTCTCCAGCCTTCACGGCGGTTCTCAAATTAACCTGAAGTTTATTCACATTTTCGGTGGCATCTTGAGTTGCCTTTATCTTTTTCTCTATCTCAAGTAGTAATTTGTTTCCGTGTACTATCAACTCCATTTTCCAAGGAGAACCGGTAATGAAATGACGGCAATTAATACAGTCTTTATCTGAAACCGCTCCATAAGTATTAGTTTTCCCATTTTTACGAATAACTTCTCCACCATCGTAACACCTCGTACCACCGTATGGGCAAATTCCTAGATGGGTTGCATTCCAAATACCGACAATGGCAGTACAATTTCTGCTTAATGCGATTGCAGCATCTTCACTATTGTATGCTGCATATTTTTTCACCTCATCCCACGAAGAACTCTTAATCCACCGAGCAAAGTCTTCCTGTTCCCTTAGCAGGATATTGTGACTGGCCTCATTCAGTATTTCTGTGACGTGAGCTACCGAATGTTTTATGTAATAGAGGGTCATGGTCAAGCTTTTGTGCCCAGCAACAAGCTTACTAAGCACATCAATTGGAACCCCTTGTTCTGCCAGTGAGGTTAGTCCCGCAACCCTTAATCCGTGAGGTGTAAAGAATACTAATTGGGGTTGTCCAACCTCATTCCAATTAAGAACAAGTTGGATATCCAGTCCCTCTTCATTAAGCTGTTTTTCCAGTTCAGCCATTGCCAGATTCCAATACTGAACTAGAGAACGCTCAGTTGGAGGGACCATGCTAGTTGCAGCACTTCGTTTCGAGTTTATGCCCGAACGGAAAAGATAAAAACGGTCAGGAATACTATCTGCGATAGCCTGATTGGCTGTTTGAGGAAATACAGAATCTGGAATTTCTCTGGCAGAGACAGGATTGTAACACGGATTATACTTTTCCTGCCATGCTCTTAACTCTGTTGCCAGACGGATTATTTCGGGATGCTTCCAAGGAATTTCATAACCAGAGAATTCACTAAACCCCACATCTTTGTCTGCTGTTTTATTGGAGTTTATGTAAAGAACCAGATTCTGGTCACTTTCTTCAAATGAGCGAGATTCTCTCAGTAAACCACGGTCATAAACTCTAGCTTTAGGATCGTTTTTCCAAAAATTAGCGGTACTTGATTTATTTGCAATCCATTTATTTAACTCTGGTGAGAATTGCTTAGTATCGCCCTCTCCAGAATCACACCGTAGCAACTGGATACGCCGAACTGGAATTTCTAACATCATCAGGTAGATATATGTAACTGAAGGTAACCAGAGAGGCTCACCTAGTTCGTTTGTTAAATGGTCACTATATTCACTACTTAATGTTTTTGGCCATGCATAATCTTCTCCTGAGAGCAAATCCCTTAACCTCATTCTAAGCCATAATGGCATAACCTCCTTGGTAGAAGATCCTGGCACATCCAAATCACTTTTATGCGAATTAAAAAAAGATTTAAGTGCTTGCGGACGAACTAATGGGTATGCGGCAGAAAATTTATCACCATTTTCTTCGGTGTCAGATAAATAGGTTTCGATAAACCAGTTGGAAAAGTTCGTGTTGTATCTTACAAAATCGCAGAGAGCGGCCTCACTGGAAAATAACTTTTCATGAAACTTTGCTTCCGACCATGCTATGAAATCTACGGGTGGTTGTGAGCTAAAGAACTCTTCTGGCGATGGTATTTGGGTGCCAAAATAGACATCTTCCAAGAAGATACGAAATCGATGAAATGCAGTATGATAAGTTTTTAGCGTAAAGTTACGAGTTGATTCTATATAGTGGTTCCAACGCTCAACCCATGAAACAAGATGCTCAGGCGGCTTAGCCAGAAGATCCTCGCCTTTGTTGACTTTATCTGAGCGTTTTACGTGAATCGCCTTAGAGAAGTTATACCCTTCTACCATTAAAGTTAGTAGTTGAGCTACCCCCTTTAAACCTGCTTTATCATGAATGCTTAGATCATTAATATACCGGTCCCCGTCGGCGGTTCTTATAGGAGCTAAAAACTCCTCCCAGTCCTCCATAGTGACGTCATTAAGGTATTCCCTTTCCATCAGAAAAAGAAGTTCACTCGCAGCAGTGATAATATTATTGACGAGAGTGGCTCTTGCTTGCTCACTTTTTGGGCTATTAGCAATCCCATGAGAGGCTATATCCTTTTCAAGTCTATCTACTATTGACTTTGGGACAAGTAGCCTTCTTAAATTTTTGGGCATGTACGACTGCCCATATCTAGCGTAAAAAAATTCAGACGTTACCATCCATTTACACGTTTTGTAGTTTTTTATCAAACGCTCAAACGCATTTTCAACCTCTCTTGAAACCTTGGATGCAGCAAAAGGAGAAATGATCATCACAGATAGGGTTATTTCATCATTTTGTTCAATTGCGTTGCCATTTCTTACACTGATACCGCGCAATTTCATTTGACCATTCCTATATTGTTTAGTTGTGAGCTAAGTGTGTAACTGGCCAAGATCTTCTGAACCTTATCTGGTGGTAGTTTTTTGTATACTTCTTGAGCATCAATGGTTCGATGGTGCATTACATCCTTAATTATCTGGGGCTCAACTCCAGCTTCGGCCATTACATGTCCAACGTGGTGCCGTAACGCATGCGGATTGAGTCCATAATCTCGACCACGCGGCAACTTCCGCCCAAGTTTTTTCTCCAACCGCCCTAGAGCCCTCTCAAAAGATTTATCGAATGCAGCCATTGAGTAAGGAGCACCTCGATAGCTGATGCCTGCCCCACGATCTTCACCATTAGATACAAATAAAAATGGATGTTCTGTTCCGTGATTAGCCTTGTAACTCTTCATTAGTGAAGGACGATAGCGGTTCATGTAGAGCAAATACATTTCCCAAAACAGGAACGAGTACGACTCATGTATGAAATAAACAGGCGCTGACAGCGTTTTTTTATCTACGGCCAGAGATTTCCAAGTAGCATGGTGACTTCTGCTAGCACCACTCCGATTTCTAGGTAACATTTTCCTCTGAGCTAGGTACTGCTCTCTGGTTTGTTTGTTGCCTCTAAAACCTGTTTGTGAGCCTGAGGGATGAAATAAGGTTACTGCGCACCCTCTAGCAGGTTCAGGCACGACATCATTAAACCAGAGATGAAATGGTTCCCCTTTTCTAAGCCCACCGCCTGCAAGCAATATAGTGATCATTTTGGCCGTTATGTCCTCTCGTTCAAATGGATCAGTTGCATGAGGATCACGAATAAAGCCATGTGTTATTAGCTGAGGAATTAGCTCTGAAGGGAAGTTGTTGACAGTTCGAATGTTACCTATCGACTCTCGTGGATCATTACCCAATTCCATACCAAAAAACTTCCTCGCCTTATCCAACCCTTCCGCCAGCATGTTGACGTCCTTGGTGTGATATAGCATGGATTTACTGGCTATTATTTTACTAGCCGTCAGCAGCCTCCTTAGGCTAGGTGGGACTTCTTCTAAATACCGAAGGAAAACCGGATCCTCTTTCCTGCTGGTTTCATCTTTCCAAGCGATAAACCTAGTTATGCTAGAGCACATCTTTTTTTGCACAGAAACCGAACCAGGGGCCCAATAAAGACCTGTCTTGTCTTGATAGGTCTCGGGATCAATAGTGCCATGGCAAAGGGACAGCGAGAACCGCCGGAAAAGCTCTTGTCTTGATAGACCTAAATCGGCGACAGCAACGGAGAAATCATATAGCAGGCCCAGCGCTCTAGACGTTTGTCTGGCCCACGACAAGCTAGTATTTGGGCGAGCTTTGAAGTACTCAACAAGAGGCCAGAAAACAGACAGCCCGTTTGGAGTAATCAAGTATAACATTGGTAGCTTCATGGTTGAGACATCAGCTAACTTCTGGATGATCACAACATGAGACCTACCTATTGGAGAATTCTCACCCAACCTCAAAGCAACACTCCTTTAACATGACGTTCCATGTGTTAACTTAATGGTAAGATCTAATAGGGGGTTGGTCAAATCAATAAGCTATAAAATTTTGTTGATTTATGCGACTTATCAGCCTATCATCCGCACCATAAAGCGCTTAGTAGTAACTTGTGGTAACCTAAGTAAAGGGGTTAGAAGAGCAACGGCCTTCTAAGCCGTGGGTCGCAGGTTCGAATCCTGCAGGGCGCGCCATTGATACTCTCCTTTTCTTCTGGATTGGCGAGTGTTGATGAAGATTTTAGTGGTGGCTGTAGCTCAGTTGGTAGAGTCCCGGATTGTGATTCCGGTTGTCGTGGGTTCGAGCCCCATCAGCCACCCCATTATTCTGTCGATAATCGCCGCAAGGGGATGTACATCGACTTGGTGCAGTGACCTTCTGGTCTACACCACAAAAAAACCGGCCTTGGCCGGTTTTTTTGTTTTTACGCCCGACAGCGCCTTGCCTTGTCTACAAGGCCATCATCCTCTAGATCGATAAACGCGGCTCTGCCCATTTGTCACGATGTGCGCCTCCCCATCGATACACACGGCCACACTCCCCCACGCACCAGCCTGCCCGGTTCTTTTTCTGTATTTCCCAAGCGCCATTGATATGCTGATCGCTCTTCTTCTCTCCTGCTTTCCGTTGGAGCTTTTCTATGCAACGCATTCTTTTTGTCGAAGATGATCCCGAGATTGGCCAGCTCATCAGCAGTTGGCTCGGTCGCCACGATATGGACGTGATCCTCGAGCCCAGAGGGGATATGGCGCTGGCCCGGGTCGAGGCCGAACAGCCCGATCTGGTGCTGCTCGATATCATGTTGCCGGGGCAGGATGGCATGTCCCTCTGTCGGGATCTGCGGCCGCGCTTCGACGGCCCCATCGTGATGCTCACCTCGCTGGACAGCGACATGAACCAGATCCTGAGTCTGGAGTTGGGCGCCAACGACTACATCCTCAAAACGACACCACCACCGGTGCTGCTGGCCCGACTTCGGGTGCAATTTCGCCAGCACCAGCAAACACCAACCCAACCGGCAGCCACCAGCAGCGTTCCCCAGCAGCTGCAATTTGGTCGGCTGCGGGTGGATGGTCCGGGACGAGATGTGCGCCTCGATGGCGAGAGCATTGCCCTCTCGACCGCCGACTTTGATCTGCTGTGGGAGCTCGCCTGCCACGCGGGCCAAATCTTGAGTCGGGAAGCCCTCTTTCGCAGCTTGCGCGGCCGGGAGTACGACGGTCAGGATCGCAGCATGGATGTGGCCATCTCCCGCCTGCGCCGCAAACTGGGTGATAACCCCGACAACCCGACCCGGATCAAGACGGTGCGACAGAAAGGCTACCTCTTCGTCCCCCACGCCTGGGAATAACCCTCTTTCGGGAGCACCGCCATGCGCCGCCTCTTTATCCAGTTCTATCTGTTGCTGATCGGCTGCTTCACCCTGGCCATCCTGCTGGTTGGTGTGGTCTATCAGGTGACCGCCGAACGGGCGGGTGATCGCTATCTCGAACGCATGATGCAGGGCTCTCTTGGCCTGTTGACCGGCGAGTTGGCAAGAACCCCGCCACAGCGCTGGCCCGATCGGCTGGCCGAGCAGAGCAGTCAGTTTACCCTCCCCCTCAAGATCGGTGAGCTGACACGCCAGCCCCTGGCCAGCGAGGATCAAGCCTTTCTGGCCGCCGGCAACATTGTCATCGTTGAGGAGGATGACACCTTCCTGCAGCGCATCCCCGATACCGATCGGGTGCTGATTGTCGGCCCGGTTCCCTACCTCTCCTACCTGCACGAGCTGCACTGGGTCGATGTGGGGCTGCTGCTGGGGATCGGCCTATCCCTCGGCCTGCCCATCCTTCTGTGGTTGCGTCCCCACTGGCGCGGCTTGCAGCAGTTGGAGCAAACCGCACGTCGCGTGGGCGATGGGGATCTCTCCTGCCGAACCAATCTGCCACCGGGCAGCAGCCTGGCCCGGGTGGGACGCACCTTCGATCAAATGGCGACCCAATTGCAGGCCATGATTGCCAGCCGCAAGCAACTGACCGATGCCATCGCCCACGAGTTGCGCACCCCGCTGGTCCGGTTGCGCTATCGGCTTGCCATGCTCGATCCTGCCCCTGCCGAGCAGGAGCAGCAGGCGCTGGAGCGAGATCTGGGAGCGCTGGACGCTCTGATCGAAGAGATGCTCACCTACGCCAAGCTGGACAGGCCGGAGCTTCCGCTGCAGCGGGATGAACTGGAGCTCGGCAGTTGGGCAGAGCATCACCTCGGCGACTGGCAAGCGTTGCGGCCGGAGAAACATCTGACCCTCGCTCTGCCTCCCATCAAGATGCCCTGGTGCGGCGATCAGCGTCTGCTGACGCGCGCGGTGGAGAACCTCATCGGCAATGCTCTGCGCTACGCCGAGAGCGAGGTTACCCTCTCCATCTCGCGGCTGCAGGAGAACTATCTGCTGGAGGTGAGCGACGATGGACCGGGGATCGATCCGGCGCTGGCGCCCCAGATCTTCGAGCCGTTCGTACGCCTTGATCAAAGCCGGGATCGTCGCACCGGCGGCACTGGTTTGGGACTGGCCATCGTGCGCAGCATTGCCCGTCATCACGGAGGCGATGTGGTGCTGCTGGCCAGTGACCACGGCGCCCGCTTCTGCCTCACCCTGCCTGTACATTTGGATACAAACCGTCACCAACCGCTCACTGAAGGGCCGCTGCAACCGTCATAGGATGACTGTCATGGAGAACGCTCCATAACATCAACCCGAATAAGGAAATTGAACATGAAAAAGATCATTCCCCTGACCCTGGCAGCCGTCTTCGCCCTCACTTCCGGTTTCACCATGGCGGCCACCCCGACCAAGACAGCCACGCCGCAGACGACCCAGACCAAGGTGGTGAAAAAACACCATAAAGCCACCCACGCCAAGACCCCTGCCGTCAAAGTCGCGCCGAAAACCAAGTGATCCAACGGGTCACTTGATAGCACCAAGGGAGGCTGACGCCTCCCTTTCCATCTCTTCCCGAAATTTTCCTGACGAGCGCCTCCCTCGTCCAAACCGGATCCACGACCCGGCTCCCTTTGCGGGAAACGGTCAATGACCACAGGAACATGGCATGTGGCGTCATCTGCTTAAATGGCTCGGCCCCTTGTGCAGCTTGCTGCTGCTCGGCACCGCACTGACCGTGCTGTATCACCTGACCCAGACATGGCACTGGCACGATATTCGTGTGGCCATCTGGTCCCAACCCCTGCCGCGACTGGCGGGCGCCCTGTTGCTGACCCTGCTCAGTTATGGTTGCCTCTGCAGCTATGACATGCTGGCGCTCCATGCGCTGGGCAAGCGCCTTCCCTGGCAACAGGTCAGCATCACCTCCTTTATCGCCTACACCTTGTCCAACACCCTGGGATTTGCCCTGCTGACCGGCACCTCGGTACGCTATCGCCTCTACTCCGCACTGGGGCTCACCACCGGAGAAGTGGCCCGCGTGGTGCTGTTCTGCTCCATCACCTTTTTCCTCGGCCTGCTGGCGTGGGGAGGTGGCGCCCTACTGACCTGCGATGTATCACAGTTGCTGCCTGACTGGCCGCAATGGGCAGATACCCTGCTCAGGCTGGCGGGCGGCATGGCTCTGCTGTTGGTGGCCAGCTACCTCTGCTGGCCTACACACCGTCTCTCCTGGCGGAAACACACCCTGACCCTCCCGGGCTTTCGGATACGTCTGTTGCAACTGCTGGTCGCGCTGGCCGACTGGATGGCCGCCGCCGCCGTGCTGTTTGTGCTGTTGCCTGCAGATAGCGTCCCCTACCCTGTGCTGCTCAGTGCTTTCGTGCTGGCCAGCTTCCTCGGGGTACTGGCCCACGTGCCGGGCGGGATCGGCGTGTTCGAAGCGAGTATGAGCCTGCTGCTGGCCCACTACCTGCCGGCCGACAAGCTGCTCGCCTCGCTGCTGCTCTATCGCTGCATCTATTATCTGCTTCCCTTTCTCTGTGCCCTGCTGCTCTTTGCGAGTCAGGAGATGCTGCAACAAAAAGCGCGCTGGCAACGGCTACAGGGGCTAATGAGTGCAGTGCGCGAATTTCTGCCTGCCCTTATCAGCATGGGCACCTTCGCCGCCGGCAGCCTGCTGCTCTGCTCGGGCATGATCCCGACCATGCGCAGCCACATCGAGGTGTGGCTGCAGGTGCTGCCGCTCCACCTGCTCGAGCTCTCCCACGTGCTCGGCAGCGTGAGTGGTATTCTCCTGATCCTGCTGGCGCGCAGCCTCTATCGCCGTCACGACGCCGCGTTTCGCATCACCCAGCTGCTGCTGGCTCTAGGTATCGCCTTCTCCCTGCTCAAGGGTGGGGACTGGGAGTCAGCCCTGCTGCTCGGCAGCTTCCTGCTGATCATGACTCCCTGCCGCGCCCTCTTCTATCGCAAGGGGTCGCTGCTCTATCCCCAGTACACCCCAGGCTGGCTCATTTCGGTCGGCGCCGTGCTGCTGGGAGCCCTGTGGCTGCTGCTCTTCTCCTACCGTCAGGTGGAGTATGACCACGCCCTCTGGTTCCACTTCTCGCCCCACGGCGGGGCTGCCCGCGGCCTGCGCGCCATGGGGAGCGTGGTGGCCGTGCTGGCCGTGGCCGGGGTTGCCCAGCTGCTTGCGCCGCTGCGCGTAGTCGGTGAAAAGCCGGACAAAGAGACGCTGGCGCGCGCCCACGAGCTGGTGGTACGCGAAGGGGGGATCCACGGCTATCTGGCCCAGTTGCAGGACAAGTCCCTGCTGTTCCACTCCTCCGGCGACGCCTTCCTGATGTATGGCATCGAGGGCAACAGCTGGATTGTGATGGGGGATCCGGTCGGTCGCCCCGAGCAGATCGAAGAGCTGCTCTGGCAATTTCGCGAGCGGTGCGATGAGCACGACGCCAATCCGGTCTTTTATCAGGTCTCGGCCCGCTATCTGCCACTCTATCTGGAGCTGGGGCTGATCCCCTTCAAGCTCGGTGAAGAGGCGATGGTCGATCTGGCTACCTTCGATCTGGCGGGCAGCCGGCTGCGCAACCTGCGCCAGAGCCACGCCAAGGGCAAACGGGAAGGGTTGACCTTCGAGGTGGTCGAGGCGAGCGCCGTGGCTCCCCTGCTGCCCAGATTGCAGACCGTCTCCGATACCTGGCTGCAGAGCAAGATGGGCAAGGAGAAGGGCTTCTCGGTCGGCCGCTTCGAGCCTGACTACCTGACCTTAAGCCCGGCTGCACTGGTCTGGCACGAGGGGCAGATTGTCGGCTTTGCCAACCTCTGGGTGAGCGATAACAAGGAGATGCTCTCCATCGATCTGATGCGTTACAGCCTGGATACCGGCACCGCCCCCATCATGGATTTTCTCTTTGTCGAGCTGCTGCTGTGGGGCAAGGCGCAAGGGTACGCCAGCTTCAATCTGGGGATGGCTCCCATGTCCGGCTTCAACGATCACCCGCTCAACAGCTACTGGGCCCGACTTGGCAATACCCTGTTTGTGCGTGGCAGCCGTTTTTACAACTTTCAGGGGCTCAGACGCTACAAGGAGAAATTTTCGCCCCGCTGGGAACCCCGCTACCTGCTCTGCAGCAGCAAGCTGGTACTGCCCAGAACCCTGACTCACCTGATCACCCTGATTAGCCGCGGCCCGCTGGGGCTGATCAAGAAATAGGAGCATAGCCAATGAGAGCCTTGATTTTGCTGTTACTCAGTCTCGTACTGCCCGTTTCGTCTTTTGCGGCGCACGCCGCCCCGGTCAAGGATGACCTGAGCCTGATTGAGCTGCCGGTCAAGCAGCCATCCGAGTCCCCCATGGTGATCTTTCTCAGCGGCGATGGTGGCTGGGCAGCCCTCGACAAGGGGTTGAGCGCCCAGTTTCAGCTGCACGGCATGCCGGTCGTGGGCTGGAGCTCCCTCACCTACTACTGGAAGAAGAAAACCCCGGAGCAGGTGACCGCCGATCTGGAGCGGATCCTCGATGATTACCAGACTCGTTGGCAGCGTCCCCGCTGGCTGCTGGTCGGCTTCTCGTTTGGTGCCGAGATTGTCCCCTTCGTCATCAACCGGTTGCCGGAGCACTATCGTCAGGGACTAGTCGGGGCCGTGATGCTCTCCCCCTCTACCAGCTCGGATTTCGAGATCCACGTCAGCGACATGCTGACCCACAAGACCCGCAGCTACCCGACCGAACCGCAGGTGAAGACCATCCGCGATCTGCCGATGCTCTGCCTGCAAGGAGCCGATGACGATGACGGCGACCGCCTCTGCCCTCGTCTCAACCAACCCAACGTCACCAGCATCACCCTGCCGGGAGGACACCATTTTGACGATAACTACCCCCAGCTCTATCAGGCCATCACCAAGCATCTGAACCTGCCCCCGGATCCGCTGACTGTGGAGCATTAACCCGTATCACCACGGAATGCCTTTCAAGTACCGAGCAGGGCAAATCAGCGAGCAATGAAAAGGGCCTCTCTTGCGAGAGGCCCTTTTACTGAATTGGGCGGAAACTTTAAAAGGATCGACCAATGGCTTGGCCGTGGCGTCAAAGTCACCGAGGCATTTCACTGCGATTGCCCAAGCGGTTCAGCCTGATGCGCCATCAAGAACGAAGATTCGCATTCCTATGCCAGCAACCACGCTGGGGATTGCGCCATAAAACGAAAGCACTGATGTTTCCATCAGTGCTTTGCAATTTGGCGGTGAGGGAGGGATTCGAACCCTCGATACGTTGCCGTATACACACTTTCCAGGCGTGCTCCTTCAGCCACTCGGACACCTCACCAAATTTTGGTCTGTGGTTTAACGTGTTCAGCCAACACTGTGTTCGCTACGCTGTTGCGCTGGAACGGGGCGTAATTTAGGGGAAAGCCCCGCCCGCGTCAACGGCTTTTTTCACCTGGCGAACCGTTCGAACACTTAATGCACAGATTCCGGTGCAACCTGAATTTCCGGCAGGTTGAGGAAGCCGGAACGTTCGCATTCGGCAACCAATTCGTGGGTGGCAGCGATGGTGCTTTGCACGAACAGCAGGAACTGCTCGACGCTGAGTCCGGCCTTGGTAAAGACAGTGTGGCCGACCACCAGCCGCGGCAGGTTGTCGTCGATGATATCGAGGAACACCTTGAGGGAGGGGTACTGCATATTGAGTCGGCCCAGTTCGGCAACCAGCGGCAGCATTGCGGAGGGGCGCACTTCCAGCTCGGAGGAGAACAGCAGGCCTTCCTCTTCCACGAAGATCCGGCTCTCCTGAATACCATCGACCGACTGCAAAGAGACAATGTGGATACCGTGACACTGGTCGCAGACATAATGCTCGATACGAGCCTGTTGCAACCAACGCATTATCATTTCGGAGCTGGGGATATTCATCATTTCCACGACAAGATTGGGATCAAGGGGCGCAGTCTAAACCAATTTGCTATCAACAAAAAGCACGCCAACCCGATAACCCTGCGGCTCGCTTCTTTTTGGCAAGCGCTATGCATATACTCAGCCAAATCCACGATGACGCTTGCCCCACAGGGGGCCCCATGACTATCCAAGAAAAGTATCGCCTTCATCTGAAATCACTCTCGGATGAGCTGCTCACCCTGCAAAAACCCATCCGCATTCTGGATGCCATCAAATGGCCACGCCATCTGCAGGATCGCTTTCTGGCAAGCGGTGGCAGGGAGCTGCCCGCTATCGACAGGCACTTCTATGATGCCCTCCCCCTCGGCTTCGATCCGCGCAACAAGTATCTGGAGCTCAAGGAGCTGCGGGACCGGATCCGCAGAAAACTGGGGCCACAGGACGATCTTGGCCGGATCCTGCAAGAGACGGTCGATCAGTACATGGTGGTGATCGAGATGCTGCGCCAGCGGGGCCAACCCGATTTTCAGCGTTACAGCCAGCTGCTTTATGGCTCTGCCAGCGATCACCTGCGCGGGGATCGCAAGACTCTCAAGGAGCTGGGCGCCCGCCTGTGCGATATCTTCTCCCTGCCCGGCGCGCGCCATCTGGTGCGCCCCTACCCCAAGGAGTTCGAAGGAGAAGCCGCGGTCGCCAAACTGCAGGGCAAGCTGTCGAGCTACTTCAGTGACGGCACTGTGCAGGTGAAGCTGAGCGATGGGATTGTCTCCGATGCCGCTGCCGGTGGCGACTACATCAAGCTCAACTCCCACGCCCGTTTCTCCGAGCTGGACTTGCAGGTGCTGGAGGTACACGAGGGGTGGGTCCATGTCGGCACCACCCTCAACGGTCGCCAGCAGCCCTATGCCACTTGGCTGAGCGCCGGTTCACCGCGGATCACCGCCTGTCAGGAGGGGCTGGCCGTCCTGATAGAGACCCTCACCTTCAGCTCCTTTCCGGATCGGGCCAAGCGTATCTCCGATCGGGTGATGGCCATCGACATGGCCGAGCGTGGCGCCGATTTTATCGAGGTGTTTCAGCACTTCGTGCAGCAGGGCACCAGCGAGCACGACGCCTACAAGATCACCCAGCGGGTCTTTCGTGGCGGCATGGTGGGCGGCGGCGCCTGCTTTACCAAGGATCTCTCCTACGTGCGTGGCTATGTGGAGACGGTCAACTTTATCCGCAGCGCCGTGCTGGAAGGGGTGCCCGAGATCCTGCCGATGCTGTTTGTCGGCAAGGTGACACTGGATGACATTCCGGTGCTCTATCAGCACTATCTGGAGGGGCTGATCGCCGCTCCCCGCTATTTGCCACCGATGTTTCGCGATCTCACCGGCCTCTATGTCTGGTTCGGTTTTGCCTCCGGCATGTCACTGGTCGATATAGGCCGGGTACAGCACCATTTTCGCCAGCTGTTTCAACGCCTGCCGGTGGCCGACCCCATCATTGCGCCGGTGGATATCGAGATCGACTGAACCACAGCGATAGTCCTGAAATAGGTTTACACATTTTCAACTAGCATTTTTCTACTCAGAACCCTCTATGTACCGCATCGGGGGTTCTGTATTTCAACGCATGATGCGGCCGCTCCGCGTTGTAAATATCCACCGCTTCACGCACCATTTCCCGCGCTTGCGTCAAATCCTGCGGGCTTTGCAACAATAACTCTCCTTTCAAAATCCCGTTCACCCGCTCCGCCAACGCATTCTGGTAACAGTCATACCCATCCGTCATCGAGCATTTCACCCCGTACCGTTCATGTAATGACTGATACAGCCCCGAGCAATACTGCACGCCGCGGTCCGAGTTATGGATGAGTTCACCGTCGCCACGTCGTTGCTTCAGCGCTTTCTTGAACGCCATCGCCACCGACTCGGCGTGCATCCCTTCGTGCACGTGATGGCCCACTATCTTGCGTGAGTAGGCATCCGTCACCAGGCTCAGGTACAGCGGTCCGCTCCTAGCTGGCAGATAGGTGATATCTGCGACCCAGACCTGCTCCGGGGCCACCGGCGTGACCTGCTCTGGCCCCGCCTTGAGCAAGTTGGGATGACGGTAGAAACGGTGAAAACTGTGGGTGGTCTTGTGATAAGCTCGTCTGGGTAGCACCAGCAGGCGGTGCTCAGCCAATATCCGAAACAGCCTGTCACGCCCGACCTTGAGCCCGCCATCATCCTGACCCTGGAGCAGATAATGCAGCTTGCGAGTACCCACCCGCGGTTGTCGCAGTCGAACCTGACGCACAAAGCGCACCACCTGCAGCCCTTGTGCATGGCGCTCGTCGGCGACCCGATTGCGCTTGTAGTAAGCCTGCCGGCTTATCCCCAGAAACAGGCAAGCCCTGACAATGGTCAGCCTCTCTACTTGCCGCTGCGAGAGGACTTGCCGGGTCGCTTTTTTACGATGGAGACGCCGTAGTCATTCTTCAGTACATCGACGACGGCCTCAAAGAACTGGGCCTTCTGGCTCATCAGCGCCAGCTGTTGCTCAAGTTCCTTGATGCGCTGTTCGGGCGTCTGGTTGTCGGGGTCAGGCATGGTGATGCTCCTGCCGGCGCGCACAGAAGCCCCCTGGCTCCAATCTTGCCGACCATGTTTACGCAACCATACCAGAACGGTGGAGCGGCCCTGAATGCCATAACGCACCTGAGCCTGTTTGTAGGTGAGCTCGCCTTTTTCAATCTGCTCGACCAGTGCCAGTTTAAAAGTCAGCGAGTAATCGCGCTGTGTCCGTTTCACACCTTGTCCCATCGGGTTCTCCATTTATTGGGGGGAAAGGTGTAAACCATATTCAGGACGGGACAGGGGAAAATAAAAAGGGCGCCAGATTGGCGCCCTTCTCGACGATTCAGATATCGCAGCCGAATTACTTGTAGGCCCGACCTTCCAGATAGTGTTTGCGACAGAGCGATACATAGCGATCGTTGCCGCCGATCTCCACCTGTTCGCCATCACGCATCACCTGCCCCGCTTTGTTGACCCGGGAGTTCATGTGAGCCTTGTTGCCGCACCAGCAGATGCTCTTCAGCTCTTCAAACTTGTCGGCCAGACAGAGCAGATGGTAGGAGCCTGGGAACAGCTCGCCGCGAAAATCGGTCTTGAGGCCATAGGCCATCACCGGAATATCCTGCTCATCGACGATGCGGGCCAGCTGGTAGACCTGCTCACGGGTCAAGAACTGGGCCTCGTCCACGATAAAGACATCGATATGTTTCTTTGCATGGCGCGCTTTCACCATCTCAAATAGATCACAGCTGTCGCTGAACACGTCCACCTTCAGTTCAAGGCCAACTCGGGCACTGATCACCCCGACCCCGAAACGGTCATCGATGGCTGGCGTCATCGCCAGAGGATGCATGCCCCGCTCCAGATAGTTGAAGTGCGCCTGAATGAGCTGGGTGGATTTGCCTGAATTCATGGTGGCAAATTTGTAGTGCAGTGAAGCCATGATACTGTTCCGAAACTGAATTTATGGGGCGCATGCTAACCAAAGCCCCTGACAAAACCAAGGGGCCCGCGGGCCCCTTGCTCTAAAATGTTACGCGGTGGCCAGCTCTGGCCGCGCTTTGGCCTTTTTCAGGTGATAACCGGTAAAGAGCACAAACCAGAGGGCGCTGACGCTGAAACCGGCCAGGCTGGAGTGCATCAAGCCCATCGCCAGGTAACCGATGGCCGCGCCAAAGGCGATGGCCAGTGCATAAGGCAGCTGGGTCATCACGTGATCGATGTGATGGCAGCCGGCACCGGTGGCAGAGAGGATGCTGGTGCTGGAGATGGGTGAGCTGTGATCCCCGAACACCGAGCCAGCCAGTACCGCGGCCAGCATCGGCAACATCAGGCTGATGTCGCTGGCGGCAGCCATGTCACCGGCCAGCGGCAGCATGATGCCGAAGGTACCCCAGCTGGTACCGGTGGCAAACGCCATGGCACAGGAGAGGATAAAGACCACAGCAGGCAGCACTTCGATCGGCAGGTTGCCGTTAGCCAGCGAAGCCAGGTACTTGCCGGTCTCCACGTCGCGCACCACGGCACCTATGGTCCAGGCAAACAGCAGGATGTTGATGGCTGGCAGCATGGCCATGACGCCCTGCGGAGCGGCCTTGATCCAGTTTTTGGCACCCAGCTTCAGGCGCATCGCCAGACCGATGGAGACCACCAGACTGCACAGGGCACCGTAGACCAGCGAAGAGCCGACGTTGGTGTTTTCGAACGAGCCGAGCACGCTGAACGGCAGACCTTTCTCGCTCAGCACCGCAGCACCGGAATCGATCATGAAATAGATGGTGGCGGCGGTCAGGGTCAGGATCGGCAGCACCATGTCGATCATGCCGCCGTTGCTCTCTTCCGGGCTCTCCATATCCAGACCGATGGGGCGGCCCTTGGACTCATCCCACAGCTTGCCTTCCAGCGCCCACGCTTCATGTTGACGCATCGGGCCGATATCCAGCTGACAGGCGATCACCACCAGCACCATGATCAGGGTGAAGACGGCGTAGAGGTTCATCGGGATCATCTCGACAAATGCCGCGATGGGGCTCTGTTCAGTCAGACCGTGGGCCGCCATGATGCCGCCAACCAGGGCGATGATATAGGCGCCCCAGGAGGAGATGGGCATCAGCACGCAGACTGGCGCCGCGGTGGAGTCCAGCAGATAGGCCAGTTTGGCACGAGAGATCTGGAAGCGGTCGGTCACCGGACGGCAGATGGCCCCCACCGACAGGCTGTGGAAGAAGTCATCGATAAAGAAGGCAAACACCATCATGCCAGTCAGGGCTTTGGCGCCCTTGCGGGTCTTGGCACGACGCTCGGCCCACTCGGCAAAGGCACGGGTCGCCCCGGAGACGCTCATCAGGCTGATGAGGCCACCCAGCAGCAGCATAAACAGGATCATGTTGACATTGTCACGATTGAGCGCGCCATCGACCCAGAAGATCTTGAGCACGGTATTCAACATGTAATGCAGGGATTCGAGGGGTGAAAACTGATTGAGCAGCAAACTGCCGGTGACGATGCCCACACCAAGGGACAGCAGCACGCGGCGGGTCATGATCGCCAGCGCGACAGCCAACAGGGGGGGAAGAACGGACCAACCGGAGTCGGCGAAATGACTAATGTCCATGATCTCTTTGCACCTAAAGATTACAGGTGGAGATCTACCGAGAGGATCTAAAGAAACAAAACCTATGGGGAGGTTATACTCCTCAGCCCCTTCAGGTAGCGCTCCATAGTGGATGACTATGGCAGTCCTGCACCTATTAGATGCAGAACCAGCAGCCCGGTATGATGGCCTGGCCACTTCGGCGCTGACTCCTTTCCTTGTGCATCACAGGCATCACCCTCCGCACAAATACTCATAGGCAGCGCGCCTCTACTTAAAGGTATTCGATGCACATTTTATCGAGATGGCAGCTTATAGCAAGTTTTTTGATTAAATAATCATAATAAACAAATCAAGGTCGGAAAATGGTAGTCAAATGATGCAACAACGCCAACTTTGACGCTATTTTCACCTACTGCGGCTTCATTGGCATCCAATCACCTAGCCTATTGCAGGCCATATTAAATATCTGTATTGATGTTCCCCACGGATATAATATTTAACCCGGCTTGACTTATTTAAATCACCAAGCAAGAATCAGCTGGAACATAATATTTTTCTCTGACTCGACGTGGTAACTCCTATGAATGAATTTTTAAAGGTACTGCTTAATATCCGCAGTCTGCGTGCGACCTGCCGCGAGCTTTCTCTGGAACAACTGGAAGAGGCACTGGAAAAACTCTCTACTATCGTTGCTGAACGTCAGCAAGATGAAGCTGCCGAGCGTCAGGCCCGTGAAGAGCATCTGCGGAAAATTAACGAATATAGCGAAATGCTGAAAGCCGCCGGTATTGACCCGGCAGAATTGGTAAGCGCTGTCGCTACCAACCCCGGCAAATCAGAAAAAGCCAAGCGGGCGCCACGTCCGGCCAAATATCGCTATCAGGATAATGGCGTAGAGAAAACCTGGACCGGCCAGGGCCGTATGCCTTCGGTCATTGCCAGCGCAGTGGCAGCAGGCAAATCACTGGAAGACTTTGCTATCTGATCTCAATCTCGTTGCTAATAAAAAACCTCGCCAAGGCGAGGTTTTTTATTGCCGCTTAAACGTGAAATATCAGATAGCTGATTGCGGGCGATCTGCTGCCTTGACCCACAGCACTTCACGCTCCCCTGCCACGCAGATGAGATAGCGGGCAACGGTAAAGAACCAGTCACTCATCCGGTTCAGATAGGGCAGCACCTCGGGATTGACCCGCTCTTCCCGGCTCAATGTCAGCAGCAAGCGCTCGCAATGACGCACCAGAGTGCGCACCACATGCGCTTGCGCCGCAGCACGGGAACCACCGGGCAATATAAATTGGCGCAGCGGTGGCAATGGCTCACTATAACGATCTATCTGCTGTTCAAGGCGAGTTGTCCAAGCGGCATTAACCTGCCAAATCGATTCATTCTGGGCGTCGCTGGAGAATGCCAACTCGCCCCCCAGATCAAACAACTCCTGTTGCAACAGCTGTAAATCAGCCAATAAGCCGACCTCTTGCGATGGGACGTCACAAATCAACAAACCAATATGGGAGTTGAGCTCATCGATATAACCGTAGGTCTCGACCCGCAAATGATCCTTGGGCAATGGGATACCATCGGCCAGCCGGGTCATGCCCTTGTCGCCCTGCCTCGTATATATTCTCATACCGACATCCTGTTAATAATGGGAATAATCATGGACTCGAGTCCATTGAGTTTGATTTCGTAAGCCAACGCTAGCGTCTGGCCCAATTTACCCGCCGGAAAACCGCTGCGCGCCATCCACACCAGATAGGGCTCGGGAATATCGATGATACGTCGACCCTGATATTTACCGTAAGGCATCTTGTTGGTCAGGGTCAGCAGTACCTGTTCGTCGGATAGCCAATCCATATTAATCGATATCCAGATATTTATGAGTCTGGATTGAGAGTCGCCAGTTACGCGCGATACAGGTATCCATCGCCAATTGGGTGGCCCGTGGTTTCTGGCTGATCGGCTGCAAGGCAATGACCACGTCCGGGCGCAGGGTAGCGGTAGCGAGCAGCGCATCCAGCTCTTCAATATGGTGCTCGGTGGCCACCGGATGCTTGATCTCGTTGGCACGCTCCAGCGCCGAGACCAGCACAGGCAGCCCCCCTTTCATACCGATCTTGGGGGAGACGGTTACCCAAGTCTGCTCATGAGTCTTGATCTCGCTGGTGCCACTGGTTTCAATCTGCACCTGATAACCCGCCGCCAGTAATGCTGACGAGAGTTCGTGCAGATCGTAGAGGCAGGGTTCCCCACCGGTGATCACCACATGGCGTGCCTGATAACCCAGATCGCCAAAACTCTTGATAATCTGCGCGGTGCTGAGTTGGCTCCAGCAATCGGATTCGTTGGAACCATCCAGTACCGCCGCCTTACCCACTTCACGAGCCGGATCAACAACCCAAGTATGACGGGTATCGCACCAGGGGCAGCCCACCGGGCAACCCTGCAGGCGAACAAAGATGGCGGGCAGGCCGGTAAAGATGCCCTCCCCCTGGATGGTCTGGAAAATCTCGTTGATTGGGTAGTGCATCTCGATCACGGCTTGTTGCAAAAGTCGCGGATTATACCCCAAGCCACGGCAAGACGCAGGCTCACTCTGCGCTTTTCTCGCCCAGCCCGGTTTTCTCAAACAGTCTGGCCATGATACCCGCCTTGTCGGCCAGATAGTTGTTCAGACCGCGACTGCGCAGTTCACACGCAGGACACGTGCCGCAACCGTCACCGGCAATGCCGTTGTAGCAGGTCAGGGTCTGCTGGCGCACCGTGTCGAGGTGACCATAGTGATCCGCCAGTGCCCAGGTTTCGGCCTTGTCGAGCCACATCAAGGGAGTTTCAAAACGGATGCCGCGATCCAGCCCCAGCGACACCGCCTGATTGAGGGCCTTGACAAACTCGTCACGGCAATCGGGATAGCCGGAGAAGTCGGTCTCGCAGACACCGGTGATCACCGCTTCGGCGCCCACCTGATAGGCATAGATGGAAGCCAGGGTCAGGAACAGGATATTGCGACCCGGCACGAAGGTGTTGGGTAGGCCATTATCCTGCAGCTCGCAGCTGACCGGGATGTCGTCACGGGTCAGGGCAGAGACCGCCAGCTCATTGAGCAGCGTCACATCCATCACCTTGTGGGCGGCGATCCCCAGAGCACTGCCCAGACGACGCGCGGTGTCGATCTCTTCCCGATGGCGCTGGCCATAGTCGAAGGTGATGGCGTGCACTTCATCATACCGGGCCAATGCCTGTACCAGACAGGTGGTGCTGTCCTGACCGCCACTGAAAACCACGACTGCTTTTTTCATCTTGATAACTCCTTGAATTGTCACGCGCGGCGGCCTTCGGCAAAGTCCTGCCACTGGGTATTCAACCGGTTAAACAGGGTCAGCAAGGGCGCATAGTGCTCCGGCCTCCCCTCCCACCGGGACAAGAGGTGATAGCCCGCCTCTATGGTAGAGAGGGCATCGGGAAAGGGTTTCTTTCGAATGGCATATTGACCGGCAATGGCACCAATGCCGATGCGGGGCAAGCGGGCCAGTGCCGGGTTGCTCTGCAACATGCGATAGGCTTTGCGCCAGGTGCCGTCAAGCAAGATAAAGGCGACGGATGTGGAGCTAGAGGATTCACTCTCCCGCTGTTGGCGAAGATCGGTCAGCGAAATGGCATCCTCATCCGGCCAGAGTAGATAGCAGCGACGAGAAGGATCTGCAAGCAACCCATTGAGCCACTCATCGCGGGAAAAGTCCTCCCCCACATGGATCTCGCACTGTTGCAAAGAGGCCGCCAGCAGCGCCGCAGTCCCCTTGGGATGTGCCACCTCGTTGGGGTGCTGCAAGATGTAGAGGGGTGTGTGATTGTCAACCGGCACAATATAATCGCACAGGCAGGCTTTGAGGGCTCGGGTGCAACGTGTACAGTATCGACTGTTCTTGTCGTTGGACTGTTTCATGTTGTCAGACAAATCTGGATTGCTCTGGGTTATCACGCTCTCTCTCACCAGCTTGCTACTCTTCTTTACCGTTCCCAATCTTCAGCTCTCATTCGATCGGCCCTTGATCGCCGGGGGCGAAGGGTGGCGGATCATAACAGGCAATCTGGCTCATACCAATCTGTGGCACCTGCTGCTCAATCTGGGCGGCCTCGCCATCCTCTATAGCCTGTTTCGCGACTATCTGGGTGGAGCTCGCCTGCCGCTGCTGATGTTGCTGCTCTGGTTGGCAGTGGGCTTGGGGATCTGGTGGTGGTGCCCGCAGACCCAATGGTACATGGGGCTATCCGGCTCGCTGCATGGCCTGTTTGTCTGGGGGGCAATGCAGGATATCCGCCACGGACGCCGCACGTCGGGCTGGCTGCTGCTAGCGGGGATGGGGCTCAAGCTGGTGATGGACTTCTACAACGCAGGAGAGAGCCCGATCGCTACCCTGATCAATGCCAGGATACACATCGGCTCTCATCTTATCGGGGCCGGTGCAGGCCTGTTGCTCGGCCTGCACCGTATATCACTGGGTGAGCCTGTTACGCGCCAGCCAACTCGGCATTGATGCTGGCCAGCATGGCGGCCGGATCGGCAGCCTGCGTAATGGGGCGACCAATAACCAGATAATCGGACCCCGCCTCGACCGCCGCTTTCGGTGTCATCACCCGGCGCTGATCCCCGGCCGCTGAACCGGTCGGGCGAATACCCGGGGTCACCAGCTTGAACTCATCACCCAGCAAGGCTTTCAACTCATGGGCCTCGTTGGCAGAGCAGACCACCCCATCCAGACCGGATGCTTTGGTCAAGGTAGCCAGCCGGATCACCTGCTCGGCCGGGCTCACATCCAACCCGAGGGGGATCATGTCGGACTGCTCCATGCTGGTCAACACGGTCACGCCGATAAGCAGGGGGGCCTTGTCGCCATAAGGCAGTAGCGCATCTTTGGCGGCACGCATCATCCGCTCACCACCACTGGCATGCACGTTGACCATCCAGACACCGAGCTCGGCACTGGCTGCCACGGCTTTGGCAACGGTATTGGGAATATCGTGAAACTTCAGATCCAGAAAGACATCGAATCCCTTGGCCACCAGCTGGCGTACAAACTGCGGGCCAAACAGGGTAAACATCTCCTTGCCTACCTTGAGACGGCACTGGGCCGGAGAGATACGTTCAACGAACGCTAAGGCATCTGCCTCGTGCTGATAATCCAGCGCTACCAGTACTTTGGGATCTTGCATCTCACATCCTATTGCTTGTTATTCACCGTCCAGACCACGGATCGGCTTGATGGAACCCCACTGGCGACAAGACGGGCACTGCCAGAACAGCGAGTGAGTGGCAAAGCCGCACTGCCGACACTTGTGGGTTGACTTGATTTTGATCTGCTCGCCGACCAGTTGTTGCAGCAGTTCGAGGCTCTCCTTGGCAGGCCCCTCTTCCGCACTGGCCAGCTGAAAACCCACCAGCTGGTAAAAACCTTTCATCGACGGATGACGACGCAGCTGACGCAACACCAGCGAACGGGCCTGGCTCAGGCCATCACGCTCTTCAACCAGCTTGGCAAGAGCCAGGGTCACGCTGACGCCGGCGTGATCTTCCACTGCCTTCTCAAGCAGCGGGATCAATGCGGGCGTACGGCCCAACTGCTGATAGCACTCGAGCAATTTGGGCATCGCCTCGGAGGCAAAGTCGATATCCTGCTCGAACACCCGCAGCAGCTCCTTGCTGGCCTGCTCATACTCTCCATCTGCCATGGCGAGCTCAGCGAGGCGCAAACTGGCCCGGGCACATGCCGGATTGATACTGAGCGCCCGTTTGAGCTTGGCCAGCTCCTCCCCTTTATTGCCCTCACGCAGCGCGATCTCGGCCTGTTCGCAATAGAAATGGGAGATGGGGTCGGCCAGCTTCTTGCCCTGGAATTTTTGCAGACGAACCGCCACATCGATGGCCTTGTCCCAATCCCGCAGTTGCTGATGGATGATCAACAGCTGTGCCAGCGCAGTCTCTTCATAGTCGCTGTCATCACACAGCTCATTCCAGAGCGCTTCCGCCCGGTCGAGCAGACCAGCAGCCAAAAAGTCGCGCGCAAGCTCCTGCAGGGCAAGTTGTCGCTGCTCCCGGGTCAGCTGGCGGGTTACCAGGTTCTGGTGGATCTTGATGGCACGATCGACCTCCCCACGCTGGCGAAACAGGTTGCCGAGGGAGAGGTGTGTTTCGATGGTTTCACTGTCCACCTCAAGCAGCTGGATAAAGAGATCCACCGCCTTGTCGGATTCATCGGACAGCAAATAGTTGAGGCCCGCCACATACTGGCGGGAAAACTGGTTACTCTGTTTTTGGGTGTCCTGGCGAACACTCCTGCGACCCATGTACCAACCATAACCGGCGGCGATGGGCAACAGCAGGAAAAGCAGTTCAAGCATTGAGGAACATTATTCCTTACCCGATGACCGGGCCAGCTCCAACTCGCGGGATTGACGACGCATGGTGCGGTTGAGGGTGCGGTTTTGCATTTTCAGGCGCAGGAACAGCAGGCCGAATACCAGCCAGCCCAGCAAAAAACCGCCAGCGAAGAAGAAGCCCAACAGCATGGCAAGCGAAAACTCACCCTGAGCGATCAGGTAATTGAACTGAACCAGCTGGCCATTTTGTGAGCCCAGCGCCAGGGTCAGAACAAACACCAGCACCAGCGGAATGAGGGCCAAAATACGCTTCATAAGAGCTCCCTGTCAGTATCTAATGAGAGGCTGATTATCCTTAAAATCGCAGGCAGACTCTAGAGTGAATGGGAAAAGAGTTTAAGAAACAAGACGATTGGCACAGGAATCGGTGCCAAAAAGAAAAAAGGCATACCCGAGGTATGCCCATTTCTGCATTATTCAATGATGTTGACGCGCTCGCGCAACTCTTTACCAGGTTTGAAGTGCGGGACATATTTCCCGGTCAGTTCAACCTTGTCCCCAGTCTTGGGGTTGCGGCCTACACGGGGCGCACGATAGTGCAGTGAAAAACTGCCAAATCCGCGGATTTCAATCCGGTCGCCGTTTTGCAAGGTCGACGCCATCTGCTCAAGGATCTCCTTGATGGCGGCTTCGACATCCTTGGCCGGCATATGCATGCGGCTGGCTGCCAGTTGTTCGATGAGATCTGATTTGGTCATAACGTTAAATCTCCTTCCCCGATCACATGCAATATTCATTTTGCCAGGATAAAAAAGGGCGGCGCAATGCCGCCCTTTTCTTGCATCAAGGATTACTCACCCTTGGCGGCTTTGAACGCTTCCATCATAGCATTGCTGAACACAACTTCTTCTTGCTGGTTCAGGTTATCGATAGCAACACGCTCATCAGCCTCGTCCTTAGCACGGACAGACAGGCTTACGGTGCGGTTCTTACGATCAACGCCCATGAATTTAGCTTCAACTTCGTCACCAACAGACAGCACCAGAGTGGCGTCTTCTACACGGTCACGAGCAGCGTCGGAGGCACGCAGGTAGCCTTCTACGCCATCAGCCAGTTCGATAACGGCACCTTTGGCATCAACCTCGGTAACCTTACCCTTCACGATAGCACCTTTCTTGTTGTCAGCCAGGTACTTGTTGAACGGGTCTTCTTCGATCTGCTTGACACCCAGGGAGATGCGCTCACGCTCCGGATCCACTTGCAGAACAACGGCTTCGATCTCGTCGCCTTTCTTGAATTCACGCACGGCTTCTTCGCCCTGGTTGTTCCAGGAGATGTCAGACAGGTGAACCAGGCCGTCGATGCCGCCATCCAGACCGATGAAGATACCGAAGTCAGTGATGGACTTGATCTTGCCGGAAACACGGTCGCCTTTGGCGTGAGTTTCGGCAAACAGCTGCCACGGGTTGGATTTGCACTGCTTCAGACCCAGGGAGATACGACGACGCTCTTCGTCGATGTCCAGAACCATCACGTCAACCACGTCGCCAACGTTAACAACTTTGGACGGGTGGATGTTCTTGTTGGTCCAATCCATCTCGGATACGTGTACCAGGCCTTCAACGCCTTCTTCGATTTCAACGAAGCAGCCGTAGTCGGTCAGGTTGGTCACGCGGCCAGACAGACGGGTGGTCTCCGGGTAACGCTTGGCGATAGCAACCCAGGGATCTTCGCCCAGCTGCTTCAGACCCAGGGATACACGGGTACGCTCGCGGTCGAACTTCAGAACCTTGACAGCGATCTCGTCGCCAACGTTGACGATTTCGGAAGGATGCTTAACGCGCTTCCACGCCATGTCGGTGATGTGCAGCAGGCCGTCAACACCGCCCAGATCTACGAATGCACCGTAGTCGGTCAGGTTCTTGACGATACCCTTAACTTCTTGACCTTCTTGCAGGTTAGCCAGCAGGCTTTCGCGCTCGGAGGTGTTCTCGGTCTCGATCACGGCACGACGAGAAACAACAACGTTGTTGCGCTTCTGGTCCAGCTTGATGACTTTGAACTCGAGTTCTTTGTTTTCCAGGTGAGCGGTGTCACGGATCGGACGCACGTCAACCAGAGAACCCGGCAGGAAGGCACGGATGCCGTTCAGTTCAACGGTGAAACCACCCTTGACCTTGCCGTTGATGATACCGATAACGGTAGCTTGCTCTTCGTAAGCCTTCTCAAGCTGCAGCCAGGCTTCGTGGCGCTTGGCTTTTTCGCGGGACAGCTTGGTTTCGCCGAAACCATCTTCGATAGAGTCCAGAGCCACGTCAACGGTGTCGCCGACGTTGATTTCCAGCTCGCCCATGGCGTTCTTGAATTCTTCAGCCGGGATAGCGGACTCGGATTTCAGACCGGCGTCAACCAGTACGAAACCGTTCTCGATAGCAACGACAGTACCCTTGACGATGGAACCTTGACGGGTTTCAACGGCGTTCAGGGACTCTTCAAAGAGTTGAGCAAAAGATTCGATCATTGTTTATGTCACAAATGAAACATCCACTTGCAATCCGGCACAAGCGGGG
Source organism: Aeromonas sp. 600886 (assembly GCF_049174935.1). Lineage (NCBI taxonomy): Bacteria > Pseudomonadati > Pseudomonadota > Gammaproteobacteria > Aeromonadales > Aeromonadaceae > Aeromonas > Aeromonas sp. 600886. The sequence goes on from NZ_JAAKUB010000008.1 coordinate 92,032, forward strand.
CTGTTTTAAATAATCTGCGCCATCCTTGGTGCAGACGACCGGATGTCAGCTTGCGCTGGCATCACCAAGTTGTTGCTCTGCATAAGCGAGTACTGTTGCCAGCACTTCATCTATGGTCATGGCGGTAGAGTCTACCACCAGAGCATCTTCTGCCGGTTTCAGGGGTGCAGTAGCGCGATTTCTGTCGCGATCGTCACGTTCCCGAATCTCGGTTAAAAGACGCTCAAAGTTAACATCAAAGCCCTTATCTTGCAACTGCTTATAGCGACGCTGGGCCCGTTCTTCGGCACTGGCGTCGAGGAAAATCTTCACCTCGGCCTCGGGGAAAACAACTGTACCCATGTCACGACCATCGGCAATCAGACCCGGGGCCTGACGAAATGCCCGCTGACGGCGCAGCAAGGCTTCGCGCACACGGGGGAAGGCGGCGATTTTACTGGCAGCATTACCCACTTCTTCGGTGCGGATGGTGCGGGAGACATCTTCCCCTTCCAGGATAACCTTGACCAGATCGCCCTCAACCTGAAATTGCACATCCAGATTGGCGGCCAGCGGCACCAGTGAGGCTTCACTGTCCAGCTCTACATCGTGATGCAGGGCGGCCAGGGACAACACCCGATAGATGGCGCCCGAGTCCAGCAAGTGCCAACCCAGCTTCTCAGCAAGCAGCTGACACAAGGTGCCTTTACCTGCACCACTGGGGCCATCAATTGTCATTACGGGGGCCATCTGAGGCATAACTTCTCTCCTGCACTGTGTTGCTCCCATCCCGAAGGGGTGGGTTAATGGGCGCCGATTATACCCGAATGTGGTGAGCCTGGCAGTCATCAATCCGCACAAAGGGCCAAAACCCCGACGGACAGCTGTGCTTGTATCTCATTTGGAGATTTCATTAAGCAATGCAGGGACTTGTTCTTATGGTCGTTCCTGACAAGGCGCGCTAAACTGGCCCCCTTTTTTGAGCCGTTAGTAGTAAGGAGCAACCTATGAGCAGCGTTACCCTCGTGGCCCAATCCAAATTGCCAACCCCTTGGGGCACCTTCACGCTGGTAGGTTTTCAGGAAACCGGCACAGGCAAAGATCACGCCGCACTGGTGATGGGCGACATTACCGGTGAAGAGCCCGTGCTGGGCCGGATCCACTCAGAGTGCCTGACCGGCGACGCCCTGTTCAGCCTGCGATGTGACTGCGGTTTCCAGTTGCAGGCGGCCATGGAGAATATCGCCAAAGCCGGTCGTGGCGTGTTGCTGTATGTGCGTCAAGAGGGTCGTGGCATCGGCTTGCTCAACAAGATCCGCGCCTATCACCTGCAGGATCAGGGGGCCGATACCGTGGAGGCCAACGTGGCCCTTGGTTTCGCCGCCGATATGCGCGACTACACCATCTGCGCCGATATGCTCAAGCAGCTTGAGGTCAAGTCTCTCAAACTGATGACCAACAACCCGCGCAAGATGAAAGCGATGGAATCCTTCGGTATTCCGGTGGCCGAACGGGTACCGTTGCAGGAAGGGCGCAATCCCCACAACGAGTTCTATCTGTCGACCAAGGCCAACAAGCTGGATCACATGCTCAAAAAATGAGCCTGCATTGACGAATACCAGATAGTCAAACGCCTCCTATTCGGAGGCGTTTTTCTTGGGACCACCACACATCAACCCAAGCTATCTAAGTGGCACGGTCAAATTGGCCAGCAGTGCTTCAAGCTCTTCGCCAGTACGGGCAGCACAGTATTGGTCGACCCGCTCGCGGGTCAATTGCGGCGCGAGACGTTCAATCAGATCGTAGAGATAGCCGCATAAAAATGTCCCTCTGCGCAACCCGATAGTGGCCACACCGCCTGGTAGCCAGGGCGCCGTTTTGAGCACCAGATCGCCATCGCGCTGGGGCTCCCAAGCAAAAGTTGCCATCACCCCGATGCCCATTCCTTGTCTGACATAGGTCTTGAGCACATCGCTGTCGCTCGCACAGCAGGCGATCCGGCTCTCGGCATGAGCGCAATCAGTGCCATGTGCAGCAGAGAGCGCCCTTCCATCGGTCACCAATGCAAACTCCACCAGCTCGGCCGGGGTCAGCGATGTTGCTTTGGCCAACGGATGATCCTTGGGCAGCACCAAGCCCCGTTGCCACTGAAAAGAGGGGAGCATGAGCAGATCGCTCCCCTCCTCCGGTTCATCCGCCAGCAGCAGATCGGCAGCGCCATCATGCACGGCTACGCGGCACTGCGCCGCACTCCCCTGCATCACAGTTACGGCCACTTTGGGAAAGCGGGCCATGAAACCCTTGAGGATGGCGGGCAGAATATAACGGGCTTGCAGATGAGTAGCGGCAATGGTGAGGGTTCCCTGCTCCGGATGCACATGCTGCCTGGCCATCACCTTGATGGTGGCCACCTTGTCCAGCACCTCCGCGGCCACTTTGATCACGTCCCGACCGATGGGGGTGATCTGGGTCAGGTGTTTGCCGCTGCGCTCGAAGATCTGGATCCCCAGCTCATCCTCCAGCATCCGCACCTGTTTGCTGATCCCGGGCTGGGAGGTAAAGAGGCTCTCGGCGGTGGCCGACAGATTCAGCCTGTGGTTCGCCACCTCGACGATATAGCGCAATTGCTGCAATTTCATGGTGTAGCCCTCAAGCGAACCCACCGTTAATAGTAACAAACTTTCAGCAATAGCCCGCCGCCATCAGGCCGGGCGCTCCTTGAGTAGGAAATCACGCAAGGCACGGTTGGCCATGGAGAGCGGATCACCCCGCCGCCACGCCACGCAGAGATCGAGATAGATGGGCGGGTCGAAGGGTACGCCACTCAGATCCGGCTCCTCTTCCAGCACCATCCGCAAGAAGGTGGTCACCGCAAAGCCTTGCCGCACCACCGCCTTGAGCAGAGGGATAAGATTGCTCTCGAAGGCGATATCGGGTTCAACGCCCAGGCTCTGGGCCAGCGCCTCCATATGCTCCCGGTGATAAAAGCCACGGCGAAACAGCGCCAGCTCCTGAGCGAAAAACTGCGAGAGGGTGACGGCCGGTTCGCCGCGCAAGGGGTGATCATCCCCCACCACCATCAACATCTCTTCGCTCAGCAGATGCGCTCCCTCGATGGCGGGGGGGAGATCACTGGTGATGAGAATGGCCAGATCGAGGGAACCATCCACCATCCGGCTGAGCAGCTCACGGGTGCCGGCCTCTTCGACCCGGATCTTGAGGCCGGGGTAGCGGTGCTTGAAGGCCATCAGACGAGGGGGGAAATAGTAGGAGCCCATCATGTAGGGGATCCCGATCCGCACCTCCCCCCGCTCCAACCCCTTGAGCTCGGCCATCTCGGCCTCGGCCTGATGCATCTGCAGCAACAGACGCTCGGCATGGCGACAGAGCACCTCTCCCTCAGGGGTGAGCCGTACCGCCCGGTCCTGTCGATCAAACAGCCGCAATTCGAGCTGCTGCTCCAGCTTGGCGATGGCCATGCTGATGGCCGGTTGTGCCACATGCAGACTGTTTGCTGCCTTGGTAAATGAGCCGGCATCCCTGACCGCCAGCAGATAGGTGAGCTGTTTCAGATCCATGTATCAATTCATCTTATGAGATAGATAACTTAAATATATTATATTTATAACCGCAAGGACTCTACCCTGACCAAAAGTAGTCAGGACAATACGCAATGATTGAAGTTGGAAGTCGCGAGTGGATACGTGCAACCCTGGCCCTCAGCCTGGGCTCTTTTCTGGTGTTTCTGAACCTCTACCAGACCCATCCCCTGTTACCCCTGATTGCCGAGGTCTTCTCGGTCAACTCCCTCTCGGCCAGCTGGACCCTGGCAGGATGCACTGCTGGCCTCGCCGCCTCCTTGCTGATCTGCGCCAGACTGGCGGATCGCCATGGCCGTCGGCAGGTCATGCTGGGTACCCTCACCCTGGCGATCCTGCTCTCACTGTTAATCCCGCTGGTTGAGCAGTTTGGCACCCTGCTGCTGCTACGCATCCTGCAGGGTGCGCTGCTGGCAGGACTGCCCGCGACCGCGATTGCCTATATGGGGGAAGAGTTCAGCAAACGGGCGCTGCTCTCGGCGGTGGGGGTCTATATTGCCGCCAACTCCCTCGGTGGCATTGCCGGTCGGGTGGTCGGCGGTCTGTTGGCGGGCTGGTTTGGCGACTGGCAGCATACCTTTCTGGGGATTGGTGTGATCAGCCTGTCACTGCTGCCGCTGGTCTTCTGGCTGCTACCCCATCAGACCCGCTTTGTGGCGAGCGCCCCCGTTCGCGGCCAATTTGCTCGCGCCTTGCAACAACACCTGACCAATCCCTTGCTGGTAGGGGCCTATCTGATTGGCGGCCTCAACTTTATGGTGTTTCTGAACCAGTTCAGCTACCTCACCTTCCTGCTGGCCAAGCCCCCTTTCTCCCTGCCCACCCAGTGGCTCGGCATGCTTTTTCTCACCTATCTCTCGGGGACTGTAGCCTCCTCTCTGAGTGGCCGCTTTGCCAACCGCTGGGGGGCACAACGCATGCTGCTGGTCGGGATCGCGCTGATGGCCCTCGGCAGTCTATGGCTACTGCAAGCTAGTCTGCTCGGGATCCTGAGTGGCTTGCTGATCTCCAGCTTCGGCTTTTTCCTGGCACACGCCTGCGCCAGTGCCTGGGTCGGTCATCATGTCGAACACAACCGCGCCCTCGCCTCCTCCCTCTATCTGGTAGCCTACTATCTGGGAGCCAGTCTGGGGGGACTTTACCTGCACCCGTTCTGGGAGCAGGGCGAGCTGTGCGGTCTGGTCATGGGAATTGAACTGGTCCTCATCCTGACGGCGGGTTTGAGCCTCTGGCTTGGTCGCCTCAAGCAGCGAAGCCAATCGCCACTCTCTGCCCAGCAACCACACCGGCACGGGTAACGATCTCAGCGCAAACAGGGTCACCCACGAGCAGATAGCACTCTCGCAACCCAGCACTGCCAGATAGCAAAAGGGGTCACACCGGTGACCCCTTTTGCTGCGTTATTCAAGAGCCTGTCAGGCTCGCACCGCATTGAGCGCAGGATCACTCCTGATCGAAATAATCCGCAGGCACCGCGACCACAGCACCGGTCGCCACCTCTTCGGCGATCACCTCAGCCAGCGGGCGCAGATGAAACTTGATCTGTCCGGAGGGCAACATCAGGCCAATATCGGGGTTGCGGGTATCCTGCATGTTGCCGGTTTTGAATGGCTGCTCGGGATAGCGCGCTACCAGATCCTGCAGTGAAGTAACCACCAGCTCGATATGTTCCAGCCCCGCCTGATGGACGCGACCCGGTTTCGGCGCCGCCAGCTCGATACAGGGTACCTGCACCTCACCAGCCAGCAGTGGCTGATGCAACTGATAGGTGGCGATGGGACGTCCGCCAATCATACCCTCCACCAGCAAGGAGCCCGCTTCAGCCAGCACAGCACATAGCGCGCGGTACTCCTGCAAGGTCGCCGCCCGATAACAGAGGTGATCGACAGTTGGCTGGGAAAATGTGACGCCAGCAGCGGCCAGTTCGGTCAACAGCTGAGAAACAAATGGGGCCATTGGCCCCAGTGTGGAATCGAGTGGATGAGACATGCTTACCATTTCTTCTTGGGTTGAAACAGGACATCGAGCTCGTCGGCTTCCTTGTCCTTGATGTTTTGCAGATCCTGCGCGCTGTTTTGCTGCTGCAGCTCTTCAAGCTCCTTGAGCCCCTGACGCATATCCTCTTCACGAGCCAACAGATAGGGATCCTTGTCGCCAATGCTGGCCATTGCCGACAACCCCTTGGTATAGAGCTGGCGGCAAGTACCATATTGCCCCTGAATGCGGGCATCCATCGCCCGCTTGACCAGATTCGAGATGTTGATTTTGAGCTGCATCAGCTCGAGACGACGATCTTCCTGAGCAAACCCCTGCGGATCAATTTTGCCCTTGTTGTGCTCGACACGCAGTACGGCACGTAGCTTTTTTACCAGCTGCAACATCTGGATCGCCTGACGATCAGACTCGGGGGTTTTGAAGTGCCCCTCATCCTGCGCACTGTAATTTTCCTGCACGTTCTTGATCTGGATCTGCACATCGGCGATGCGCTGCTTGATCTGGTTGTTGGGCATCACCTGGGCGATGGCGCGATAGGCATCAAGGATCCGGTGCTGCAACAGCAACACCATGTTTTTGGAGAAAGGCACCAGATTGACGTTCAGCAGTACCTCTTCGGTCTCGTCGGCTACCGTCTTGTGTCTGGCAACGGCGTGACGCTTTTCAGCCTCCGCCTTCTGCTTATATTGCTGTACCACGTTATAGGCGATAACCAAAAACAGGAGCGCGCCGATAGACAGCAATACCAAAGTTAAAATCATAGGATGTCCAAACCCCTGTCCCAATCCAATTGCGTGATCCTACAACAGCTTATCTACTTAAGGTAGCCTGTAGATCCCCCCTTGCCCACGATTTGTCGCCAAGCTGTATACCCGGTCTCAGGGAAAGATTTCAGGATCACGGGAAAATGACCATGATGGTCATCACTCCCATAGTATCGCCCATCAGCGCCATTACTTGAGGTTAAAGCCCCGCGATTGCAGGAATCCCAGCATGAAAGGGCGGGACTCCTTGCCCAGAATGGCGCGGATCTGGCTACTCCAGGTCTGCTGTTTGTTGTTGCTGCTGCGGGCCTGATAGTAGTCCTCGATCTGCTGATCGTACCGGGCCAGCAGGTCGCGATCCAGCTCGTGCTGGTAGCGCTCCTGATGCACCACCAATCCCCTGGGCAGGCGGGGTTTCTGCTCCGGCTGCTGGGCAGGGTGGCCAAGGCAGAGGCCAAACAGCGGGATCACCTGATGGGGCAAGCCCAGTAGCTCGCTCACCTCGGCAGGATGGTTGCGAATGCCGCCGATATAGACCCCGCCCAGCCCCAGCGACTGCGCCGCCAGCAGAGCATTTTGCGCCATCAGGGCGCCGTCGATGGCACCGATCAACAACTGCTCCGCATAACCGGTCTGGGCCTCGGGCACGATCTGGCTGTGACGATGGTAATCGGCGCAGAACACCAGAAACTCGGCCGCCTGCACCACATAGGGTTGATTGCCCGCCAGCATGGCCAGCTGCTGACGCGCCTCGGGTTCACTGACTCGCACAATACTGGTCACCTGCAAAAAGCTCGAGGTCGAGGCGGACTGGGCGGCGGCGAGAATGACATCCAGCTGCTGCGGGGCGATCGGCTCGGCAGTGAACTGACGAATGGAGCGATGGGAAAGGATAAGATCGATGGTCTGATTCATGGCACCTCCAAAATGAGGTAACACCATAGCGAAAAAAACGAGGGAGCCCAAGGCTCCCTCGCACACCCAGCTTAAGGGGCCGGATAGACGTAAGGGGCTTGCAACCCGAGCGGGAAGCCGAGCGCCCAGTAGAGCAGCAGGAAAATCGTCCAGCTCACCAGGAAGGCCAGCGAGTAGGGCAGCATCATGGAGACCAGAGTACCGATCCCGGTGCTCTTCACATACTGCTGGCAATAGACCACCACCAGCGGGAAGAAGACCATCAGCGGGGTGATGATATTGGAAGCAGAATCCCCGACCCGATAGGCCGCCTGGGTCAGCTCGGGGGAGATCCCCACCGCCATCAACATGGGCACTAGGATCGGGCTGATCAGCGCCCACTTGGCGGAGGCCGAGCCGACTACCAGATTGACGCTGGCGGTGAGCAGGATCATCCCGACGATAGTCACCTCACCGGGCAGCGCCAGCGCATGGAGCACTTCGGCACCGGAAAGGGCCAGCAGGGTGCCCAGATTGGAGTCACCAAACGCCTTGATGAAGAGCGCGCAGAAGAAAGCCATCACCATGTAGGAGCCCATCTTGTTCATGGTGGCCGACATGGCATCGATCACATCCTTGCCGCTCTTGAAGCTGCCTGCGACAAAGCCGTAGACAATCCCGGGCAGGATAAAGAGCAGGAAGATGAGCGGCACTATGGACTTCATCACGGGGGCAGCGAAGGTGGTCAGGGAGCCATCGGCAGCACGCAGCGGTGAATCGCTCGGGGAGAGCGCCAGCGCCAGCAGCACGATAGCCGCCAGCATGGCAAACCCGGCCCAGTTGAAGGCCCGGCTCTCTTGCGCGCTGTAGCGCCCCATCTCGTCGGCACTCTCCAGATCCTCGTTGAGCGCCACGTGCTTGAGGCGCGGCTCCACCACCTTTTCGGTGATGAACCAGCCGACGCAGATGATCAGCAACGAAGAGGCACCGGTAAAGATGATGTTGCACAGGGTGTTGACCATGTAGTCAGGATCGAGCAACTGAGCGGCGGACTGGGTAAAACCCTGCAGCAGCGCATCCCCGCCGGAGGGCAGGAAGTTGGCGGCAAAACCGCCGGAAACGCCGGCAAAGGCAGCGGCGATCCCCGCCAGCGGATGGCGTCCGGCAGCGTGGAAGATGATGCCACCGATGGGGATCACCAGCACATAGCCCGCATCTGCAGCGGTGTGGCTGACGATCGCTACCAGGATCAGCATGGGAGTGAGAAAACGGGCAGGCGTCACTTTGAGCAACTTTTTCAGACCGGTATTGATAAAACCGGACTGCTCGGCCACCCCGACCCCCAGCATGGCCACCAGCACGATGCCCAGCGGGGCAAAGCCGGTGAAAGTGGTCACCATGGTGGAGAGAAACTCGGCCAGACCGGCACCGGTCAGCAGGTTGTTGACCACTACCGCCTCCCCGGTACGGGGGTTGACCAGATCAAACTGGAATTGTGACAACACCCAGGAGCCGACCCAGACGATCAGCAAGGCGTAGAGGAACAGCATGGCGGGGTCGGGTAATTTGTTCCCGGCTTTCTCGACGCCATTGAGGAAACGGTTCAGCCAACCTTTGGGAGGGCTGGCCGGACGGTCATTGACAGCAGCATGACTCATTATTGCGATACTCCTTTCCCTAGAAACGAGGTCGCATGCTAGCAATTCCAGCCAATCCGTCTCATGACCGATCGCAAAAGAATGATTAATTTTGATTAAATATTGCGGAATAAAATTCCAAGTTGTGGCCTAACGCACACTTGTTACTCTGCCATCACGGCATCTAACAGTGGATAACGCCCAACCTGACACTCCACCACGAAACCGCTTGCCTCGACTTGTGCCACCGTCAGCGGCTTGCTGAACAGATATCCCTGGAACACATGGCACCCCTGGGTCTGCAGTGCGGCCAGTTCGTGAGGCTCCTCCACCCCTTCCGCCATGATCCCCAACCCCAGATTGGTGGCCATGGCCGCAGTCGCCCGGATCACCGGCAGGTTGAGGCCGACCACGAAAGAGCGATCCAGCTTGATCGTATCGATGGGCAGGCGATTGAGATAGGCAAGGGATGAGTAGCCGGTACCAAAATCGTCGATGGCAATCTTGATCCCCAGTTCACTCAAGTCATCGAGAATATCGAGGCACCCCTTCATATCCAGCATAAGCACGGTTTCGGTCAGTTCCAGCGTCAACAGGGAAGCATCCACTCCGTGCAGAGCCAGCTGCTGGCGCACTTGCCCGGGCAGTGCCGACGAGAGCTGGAAACCGGAGAGGTTGACGGAGACTGGCACCCGGTGATGGAGGCACTTCTTCCAACTGGCCATCTGGGCAAGTGCGGTAGAGAGCACCCAGCTGCCGATCTCGCGGATCAGCCCCATCTCTTCGGCCAATGGGATAAATTCCACTGGCGAGACATGGCCAAGCACCGGGTTATACCAACGCAGCAGCGCCTCGTAACCGATCAGACGCCGTTTGGCGACATCGACCTGTGGCTGGTAACAGAGGCTCAGCTCCTGACGACCGATGGCCTTGGCCAGAAACTGCTTGAGATTGAGCTTGCGCTGCAGGGTCTGCTGCATGCTGGGGGTAAAACGCTGCCAGCGCAGCCGCCCCATCTGCTTGGCCTGATACATGGCCATATCGGCGCGGGTGATGAGGTTATCACCATCGTCCGCATCATCGGGATAGATGGCAATGCCGATACTGCCGCCGATGGTTACCTCCGGCAGACCGCTCAGTTGCAGCGGCTTGGTCATCTGGGAGAGCATCTGATCGGCCACATCCTGGGCTCGTTCATTCTGGTTTCCCAAGGGAACCAACGCGGTAAACTCGTCCCCGCCAAGACGGGCCAGCTCAACATCGCGGGGGCAAATCTGTTTGAGGCGACCGGCAACCCGCTCCAGCAGGCGGTCTCCCGCCTTATGGCCGTAGTTGTCGTTGACCAGCTTGAAGTTGTCCAGATCCATGAATACCAGCGCGAAACGCTCCCCCAGCCCGCAATAGGCCTCGAGAGATTTCATCAAGCCATAACGGTTGAGCAGGCCGGTCAGGGAGTCATGCCAGGCGAGGTGGCGATGCTCCAGCTCCTCGAGTTTGCGATCGGTAATATCGCGCATGGTGAGCAGGATCCGTGCTCCTTGCTGGATATAGCGGAACTGATACTGGAACCAGCGCATCCCCTTGAGGGTTCGGCACTCCCCTTCGGTCACTACTTCATCGAGTCGGGAGAGCTTCTGGTAAAAACTGTCGTCACTACCGGAAAAAACCTGGGAGAGCGTGGCGATCCGGTGACCGAAACACATCTCGAAGTGATAGTTGCCGCTTTCGAACGCGCCATTGCTATCGAACAGGCAGGCCAGGGTATCACCGGTTGCCAGCGAGGACTCCTGATAGAGGGTATCGGAGTCGAGCACCGCCTCGGTCATCATCATCAGACGGCCAGCCAGCTGAATGCCGGAGAGGCGTAGATAGATCTGCTTCTTGACCCCCTTTGGGGAGATAGTCCACCACTCGTTGTAACTTCGCCCCTGCTGAAAATCACCGAGGTAGCGTTGCAACAACAGCGCTATGGCTGTGGCCATATCAGCCGAAAAATCCCTGGAACAGAGCTCGTCAAGGGAGGTGGCCTCCCAGAGAGGAAGTGCTGCGCGGTTTGCCCAGAAAATATGGTGATGTTCGATGTCATATACCCAGATAGGGGTATGCAGAACATCCATTGTCTTCAGTAACCGTTCGTCAAGCGTATTCATCTGGTCAAAATCATTCATGCTGGATGGTCACTGGTGAACCGGAAAACAAATGGGCAAACCGCCGTATGCAGAATGCAAGGTGACAACACCTCTCGGCCACTATTTCTCGCGATGGCCAAAAGCAGATAACTGATTTCAGAAATCAACAACAGGAGAGCCAATCCAGCCACAGAAAAAAGGACTCAGCCAATACTCCTGTCAATCAGAACAAATCCCTCGTTCGTTTTTAACTTTTTTTCCCAGCAAAAACAAGCACTAAGAATTGCACTCTGGATACTTCAAAAAACATTTTTACGATTCACAACAAACACTTATTTACTGACAAGCAAGTCAACTAAAAAAAGTGCCGGCATTTCCCTCGTAAAACTTTCATTTATTAACCAGCGCGTTGAATAAACAGACAAAAAAGAGCAAAACCGGCCCCAAATAGCGACTTAACAAGGAACTTAAATACCTCAAAACCGAATATCTACCTTCACCAGACCGGCATGATGAATATGCGACTGTCATCACATTCACATCGCCGAAAAAAAGAACTGCTCTTGACCAGCGCGATCCTCTTTTTTCCTGAGGATGGGTCGTATTGTAGTCATACCATGTCGCCTCTCTCTCTTGAGCTAACGGGTGACATCTCGCAACAATGACTGTGGCGCAGAAAATAATCCTCATTCGAGAACAATTGAAAATTTAAACTGGTATCAGTAGAAATCGAATCCAGATCAATTAAACGCTGAATTACCCTTGCCAAGCGATAAGGCTCTTTTTATGGTTGCCCCCTTGTTACACCCAGAACAGCGTTTATGAAGCACATCGAAGAGTTCTACCTGTTCGTCAAGGTGGTGCAAGAGGGAGGATTCTCCCATGCTGCAGCCGCACTGGGCATGCCAACAGGCACCATCAGTCGACGCATTTCCCAGCTGGAAGAGCAACTGGGTTGCTCCCTGCTACATCGCTCTACCCGTAAACTCCGTCTTACCGATGAAGGGCTCAGATACTACGAGCGTCTCTGCACACCGCTTGCACAAATCGAGCAGGCCACCAGCGAGATCCGGGGTAAAGAAGCAGACATCACCGGGCTTATCCGGATAGCCGCGCCGATCGCGCTCTCCAACACCATCCTCATCGATATGCTGGCCGAATTCGGGCTGCACTATCCCGAGGTACAGTTCGATATCACCCAGACCAATGATCACCAGCACCTGTTCGACAATGATCGGGATCTGGTGTTCTTCAACGGTGAGCTGCCCCAGTCGCTGCCCAATGCGATCTGTCTCGGTCATATCGAGTACGGCCTGTTTGCCTCGCCACTCTATCTGACCAAGAAGGGAACCCCCTCCCACCCCAGCCAGCTGGAAGAACATGATCTCATCTACTGCTGGCCACACCAGCACTGGCAACTGACCGACAAGGATGGCCAAAACATCTGCATCAAACGCAGCGCCAAACTGACCGTCAACCAGACTCAGGCCGCCGTGCGCGCAGCCCGGCGTCATCTGGGGATAGTCAACGCCCCGCTGCACTATCTGAGCAGCTTCCTCCATGACGAGCAGCTGGTACCGGTACTGACCGACTGGCAGACCGGCAATCGCCCCTTCTACATGTTGTGTTGCCAGCACCAGTTCGCCCCGTTGCGTGTTAAGATGTTCGCTGAATTTGTTGAGAAATACTCCGCACGCTATCGTAACCGGCAATGGGATAACCAATTTTCACAGGGTGACAACCTCCCACATTGCATCTGACTGTTAGCGGGCCACACTTATAGCAATCCTTGCCAACAGAGCCTGCCTAACGCCATGAATGTATTGATATGTGATGACTCCGGGTTCGCCCGCAAACAGCTGGCACGAGCGCTACCGGCTGACTGGAAAGTCGATTTGCACTATGCGGCGAATGGCCTTGAAGGGATCGAACAGGTGCTGATGGGCCATGGGGATCTCATCTTTCTCGATCTGACCATGCCGGAAATGGACGGTTACGGCGTGCTGGAGACCCTCCAACGGGAGGGTCTACGCAACAAGGTGATCGTGGTCTCCGGGGATATCCAACCAGAGGCCTATCAACGGGTCATGGGGCTGGGGGCGCTCGATTTCATCAAGAAACCTGCCGCCCCAGAAACCCTGCTCGCCCTGCTCAAAAAGCATGATTTCTGGAGTGCCACCCCGAGCGGTCAACCAAGCGCCCCCGAGCAGCAGCCAAACGGAGTGGTAGCCGATGCAGGCGTCAAGATCACCCCCGAAATCCGCGATGTCTATCAGGAGCTGGCCAACGTCTCCATGGGTCAGGCCGCCGACTTGCTGGCTCGTCTGCTCAACGCCTTCGTGGTACTGCCCATCCCCAACGTCAACGTGCTGGAAGTATCAGAGTTGCATATGGCCCTCTCGGCCGCTGCGGATTCAGATACCCTCTCCGCCGTCTGTCAGGGGTTTATCGGAGCTGGGATCGCCGGTGAAGCGCTGATCCTGTTCCATGACTCCAGCTTCAAAGATTTGGCCAAGCTGATGAACCATCAGGGGACGCTGGATCGCACCGCCGAACTGGAGCTGTTGATGGATACCGCCAACGTGCTGATCGGCGCCTTCCTACGCGGCTACGCCAACCAGCTCGACACCCCCTTCAGTCAGGGGCACCCGGTGGTACTCGGCCAGCACAGACCCATCAACGAGCTGATCAACACCAACAAGAGTCGCTGGCGCCGCACGCTCGCCATCGAGATCAACTACCGGATCCAGGATTACGCGGTGCAGTGTGATCTGCTGCTGCTGTTTACCGAAGATTCCATCGCCACCATGAACAACAAAATCATGCACATGCTCTAGGAGTGACTATGGAAATCCGTGAATTTCATTGGCTGATGAACATAGTCCAGAACCTGGACGTAGGCCTGGTAGTGCTCGACAAGGAGTACAAGGTACAGGTGTGGAACGGCTTTATGGAGAGCCACAGCGGCCGACTGGCCAGTGACGTGCGCGATGGCGTACTGTTCGAGCTCTTCCCCGATGTGGACAGAGCCTGGTTCGAGCGCAAGGCCAACATGGTCTTCAAGCTCAACAACCGCGCCTTCAGCACCTGGGAGCAGAAGCCCTATCTGCTACGTTTCTCCAACTATCGCCCCATTACCGGCTCGGCCCCCCATATGTTCCAGAACCTGACGCTGGTGCCACTGGCCGATTTCGGCGGTCAGGTGACCCACATCGCGGTGATGATCTACGACGCTACCGATGAGGCCATGCTGATGAGCGGCCAGCGGCAGGCTTGAGCTTGCAGCAAATAACCGAGGGCGCCGCGGCGCCCTCTTTTATTTCGGTATGAACAGGTCTCGGTATAACCTCTACCTCACCAGCCGTCTCAACGCGCCCCGAGATACTCGGTGAAGGCGTCGATCACCTCTTCAATATCGTCATCGTTGATTTGCAGATGGGTCACCAACCGCAGCTCGCCGTAACCGGAGAAGAGGATCCCCCTCTCCTTCATAAAAGCGAGCAGAGGGGCTGATTCCCCCTCACGCAGCCGCAGGAACACCATATTGCTCTGCACCAGCGAGAGGTCGAGCTCGATGCCCGGCAGTGCAGCCAACCCTTCGGCCAGCCGTTTGGCACGGCGGTGATCATCGGCCAGGCGGGTCACGTGCTGCTCGAGGGCAAACAGACCGGCTTGCGCCAGAATCCCCGCCTGACGCATGCCGCCCCCCAGCATCTTGCGCAGTCGGCGCGCACGGGCGATGAAGTCGTGTCTGCCCACCAGCAGCGAGCCCACCGGTGCGCCCAACCCCTTGGAGAGACAAATCGAGATGCTATCAAATGGAGCGGCGATCACCTCGACCGGGGTCTCGCTGGCCACGGCGGCGTTAAAAAGCCGGGCGCCATCGAGATGAAGCTTCAAGCCGCGCTCGGCAACGAATGCCCCCATCTCCTGCAGATAGGAGAGCGGCAGCACCTTGCCGTTGTGGGTGTTCTCAAGGCAGATCAGGCGAGTCTGGACGAAGTGGGCATCATCAGGGGCCAGCGCAGCCTTGATATCATCGAATGCCAGCGTGCCATCGCGCTGCATCGGCAAGGGTTGCAGGGCTACGGAGCCCAGCACGGCACTCCCCTGCGCTTCATAGCGATAGATGTGAGCGGCGTTGCCGAGGATGGCCCCCTCACCGCGCTGACAGTGGCTCATCACCGCCAACAGATTGGACATGGTGCCGGACGGCACAAACAGCGCCGCCTGTTTGCCCAGCAATCTGGCCCCAAAGGCCTCCAGCGCGTTGACGCCCGGATCTTCACCATAGACATCGTCACCGACTTCGGCGTGGAGCATGGCTTGACGCATGGCGTCAGTAGGCTGGGTGACGGTGTCACTTCGTAAATCGATATAGCGCATGAGATCCCTCCTGAAACAGGAGAGTGACGTTAGCCATGCGCCCCTCGCTTGGCAAGGGGCGCATGAGCAGAATGTGAAGCCAATAGACGTCAGTAGAACCCGCAGGCGGGATTTACCAAGGCAGCGGCTGACCGTTCAGATCCAGTAGCTGGCCCGATTGGGCCAATGATAACCCCTTGATGAGATTGAGCAGTTTCACCGCCACCTCGGCAGGATCCAGCAATTGATCCGCGGGCAACTCGCTCAGAAAGGGGGTATTCATCGGGGAGTCCATCAAGCCGGGCGCAACGGCCACCACCCCTGCTTGCGGGAAACGCTGCGTCCACTCAAGGGCCAGGGTTTTCACCCCCATGTCGAGGGCCGCCTTGCTCATCCGGTAGCTGTAACGTCCCCCCTCCAGATTGGCGGTGATGGAGCCCGCCAGATCGGAGATGGCGCAGAGCCACAGCGGATGGTCATTGCCCATCAACCGGCTGAAACGGGCAGCCAGCGCCAGTGTTGGCCAGGCATTGGCCAGCAGGCTGTCGCACAGCCACTTGGGGTGCACCTCTTCGACCCGCCGCTCCGGCATAAAGCTGACATCGTGCAACACGCCGATGGTATTGATCACAACGGTGGGAAGCGGATCGCAATCGTAGAGGGTAAACAAGGCATCGAACGAGATGGCATCGACATCTGGCAGCGGGAAGAAGTCCTCCATCTCGATCCCTTTGGGATAGTTGCGCCCGGCCAGCAGGAATGACTCCCCCCTTGCCATCAGCTCTCTTGCCAGCGCCGAGCCCAGCGCACCACTTCCGAGGATCAAGTAGCTCATCGCCCATTCCATGGAGACTTATCTTGCTTAGAGCGTATCAGAATAATCAACCGGCCGTGACACGACCAAAGGGTAATATGCTCCTCATCACGCTTCCCCCAGATGGCGGCCAAACTCCCGCGCCAGCGCCAAGTCGAGAAAACCGTCCGCTTTCTTGTGGGTGCGCAAAAACTGGTAGTAGGCGAGCAGGGTGACCAGCGCCTCCTCATCGGGCAGCCCCACCCCGGGTTGCTGCTCGCCCAGCAGTTGCTGCGCCGCAGCCAGCGCCTCCCTGTCCACCACTTCCGCCTGACGGTAGAGATAACCGCATCCGGTCGCCAGCCACTCCAGCGAGCAGTTGGCCCCCATGGCGATCTGGTTGGCCCGCGCCAGGCCAGGCTCGGCCCCCTTCAAATATTTGCGGATCAGCGCTTCACTGAGCCCCACCTTGCGGGCAAAGGCGCTCACGCTCATCTCCCCGATCAGGCTCTGCAAGCGCTCGGCAAATCCTTCCATCCAATTATCTCCCCAACTCTCTTCGGTCAGAACCAAAGTTCGAATCATGCCACTGTCCATTATTGCTTTGCCAGCCACATGGGGCCAAGATGCCCGCAGTCATCCATGTTGCACATCGTTTTCGCATCGCGTTTTTAAAGGAGTCAACCATGTCTGTATCCCGTGTCGCCCTGCATCCGCAAGGCCCCACCTTCTCTCGCCTCATCATGGGTTACTGGCGCCTGATGGAGTGGCAGCTCTCTCCGGCCGCTCTGCTCGATCTGATGAAATATCATCTGGATCTGGGGGTCACCACCATCGATCACGCCGATATCTATGGTGGCTACCAGTGCGAAGAGGCCTTTGGTCACGCCCTACGCCTCGAGCCTTCCCTGCGCAGCCGGATGGAGATCGTCACCAAGTGCGGTATCGCCCTCACTGCCAAGCCGGAGCATGCCCTCAACCACTACAACACCGGCAAGGACCATATCATCGCCAGCGCCGAGGCCTCGCTGCGCAAGCTCGGCACCGACCATCTGGACCTGCTGCTGATCCACCGCCCGGATCCCCTGATGAACGCCGATGATGTGGCCGACGCCTTTATCACCCTGAAACAGGCGGGTAAGATCAAGCACGCCGGGGTATCCAACTTCACCGCCCGTCAGTTCGAGCTACTGCAATCGCGCCTCCCCTTCCCGCTAGTCACCAACCAGCTGGAGATCTCGCCGCTTCATCAGGAAGGGACCCTCGATGGTACCCTGGATCAGTGCCAGCAGCTTGGCATCAAGCCGATGGCCTGGTCATGTCTCGGCGGCGGCCGACTGTTCAGCGATGAGGCCTATGCCCCGCTGCGTGCCGAACTGGAGCAGATCCGTCAGGAAGTGGGCGCCCAGACTATCGAGCAGGTGGTCTACGCCTGGGTAATGATGCTGCCAAGCCAGCCGCTGCCATTGATTGGCTCCGGCAAACGGGAGCGGATTGCTGCCGCCGTGGCCGCCGAATCTGTCGAGCTTAACCGCCAGCAGTGGTTCCGCATCCGCAAGGCGGCGCTCGGTTACGACGTCCCCTGATCACAGCAAAACGTCCAGAAACAAAAACGGCATGGGGGAAACCCATGCCGTTTTTTTATTGCCGAGGTACCTTAGCGGTGGCGCTGTTGCGGGCGACCACGGGGAGCATCTGTCTTCGGTTTGGCCTGGTTGACGGTGATGGTACGGCCACCGACTTCTGTGCCATGCAGACCAGCGATGGCCTTTTCGGCATCACCATTGACCGGCATTTCAATAAAACCAAACCCCTTTGACTGGCCGGTATCGCGGTCGATGATGATATCAACCTTGTCGACCTGTCCAAACTGGCTGAACAGGGTTTTCAGTTCGTCGGCCGTCATCCGGTACGACAGATTTCCTACGTAAATCTTCATGCCATCCACTCTCGATTCAAGGTGCCTTCTCTATGCAATTCCCAGCATAACGGTAAGGGCACAACCCCTATGCCGGACCTGCCATGGCTTCATGCCGTGGCCTTCTCCACACTGTCGTCAAGTGATTGATCTCTTGGGTTAACAGTGCAGACAAGATCAATTCGAGTCACTGGCAGTATCTGAGCTTTGCCGGGAATTGTCGAGAAAATAGTCGACTCAGGCCGATTGCAGATCTGACAACCGTTGCGCCAGCATCCGGCGACCGTGCCAGGCCCGTTTAAAGCCGAAGCGATAGACAGACGGGCTCACCAGATGCAGCTCCCCCGCCTTGAGATCCAGCAAGGCCATGGCCGCCGCCAGCTCATCTTCACTCAGTTGCAGATCGAGGCTGAAGTCGAGCCACTGGCCGTCGTGACCCACTCGTCGCTCCCGTTCAAGCGCCACCAGCTGGTTGCGGGGCAGCGCCAGCGCCTCATCCTTGTTGCCATTGAGCAGATAGATATGCTGTTCGTCCCACCCCAGCTCCGCCAGGCGCCAGGGCTGCCAGCTGCGGGGCAGCGAAACCATGATCCCGGTGATGCCACCAAAGACCACGCCCACCCAGTTGAGCAGCGCCATGGCGCCCCAGCCATCCCACAAGGAGGCCGCCACCACGCCCCAACTCACCAGCAACAACAGAAAAATGACGCAGCGATAGCGCACCGTTGGCGGCATCAACAGCTGCACCTGCGAACCGGCAAGCAAGGATGTAATACGCATGAAAAGCTCCTGTCATCACGAAATGGCGCCATTGTGAATAGCCATCAGGATGCTGACAAGGGGGTTTTCTTTGTCATCCCCCTATAAAATCAATACCATGGCGTAAATGATTCTCAGTGGAACCTGCTTCTTGACCAGCTCGCAACCCTGTGTGCGCTTTTGTGGCGTCGACAAATTCTATGGCAACTTTCAGGCTCTACATCACATCGATCTCACCATTGAACGGGGAGAGAAGTGGGTTATCTGTGGCCCGTCAGGCTCGGGAAAATCGACCCTGATCCGCACCATCAACGGGCTGGAGGGGATCGACGACGGCCAGCTGTTCCTGTTTGGCGAGCCGGTGACCCCTTCCTACCTGCGCCGCCTGCAAGGTCGGGTTGGCATGGTGTTTCAGCAGTTCAACCTCTTCCCCCATATGACGGTGCTGGAAAACCTGATGGTGGCGCCGGTGCATACCCTGGGGTTGCGCCCTCAGGAGGCCAAAGCCCGGGCGCTCGGGCTGCTCGAGCGGGTGCGCATTCAGGCGCAGGCCGACAAGTACCCTCACCAGCTCTCCGGCGGCCAGCAGCAGCGGGTCGCCATCGCCCGCTCCCTCTGCATGCAACCCGAGCTGATGCTGTTTGACGAGCCCACCTCCGCCCTCGACCCCGAGATGATCCGCGAAGTGCTCGATGTAATCCGCGAGCTGGCTGACGAGGGGATGACCCTGATCTGCGTCACCCACGAGATGGGCTTTGCCCGTCAGGTGGCGGATCGGGTGCTCTTTATGGATGAGGGCAAGATCATCGAGTCAGCCCCGCCCGCCCAACTGTTCAACGCCCCTCGTCACCCACGTACCCGGGCCTTCCTCGAACAGGTGCTCAGCTATCATGGCTAGGCTCAAACGCCCCCGCCTGCTCGGCTGGTTGTCAGGCACTGTGATGCTCTCTGCGCTACTGGGCTGGGCGCTCTATAGCGGCGCTCGCCAGATGGGCTATGAGTGGCAGTGGCCAAGGGTGTTGCCCTTTCTCGGCGAATGGGATGAGGGAACTTTTTATGCCGGCCCCTTGCTAAACGGCCTGCTGGTCACTTTGCAGGTGGCGCTGCTCAGTCTGTTGGGCACGATGGCGGTCGGGGTGTGCGTGGTTAGCCTGCGGCTGCTTCCCTCCCGGCTCGGCCCCTGGCTCGCCATCGCCTATCTGGCGCTGGTGCGCACCACGCCCCAGCTGGTGCAACTCTATATTCTCTATTTCTTGCTGGGCCCCATGCTGGGATTGGCCCCCCTTGCCTGCGCCGTGTTGAGCCTCTCCCTCTATCAGGGTGCCTTCACCGCCGAGGTCTTGCGTGCAGGTGTACAGGCCATTCCCAAAGGACAGTGGGAGGCGGCCCAGTCGCTTGGCTTGTCGCGAACCATCACCCTGCGCAAGGTGATCCTGCCCCAGCTGGTGCGCATCACCTTGCCGCCGCTGACCAACGAGCTGGTCTCCCTTATCAAACATTCGGCGCTGGTGAGTGTGATCGCCATCTTCGATCTGACCAACGAAGGGCGTACTCTGGTTGCCGATACGTTTCTGACCTTTGAGGTGTGGTTTACCGTGGCCGCCCTCTATTTGCTGTTAACCCTGACGCTGTCTGCCTGTTCGCGGGCGCTGGCCCGTCACCTGAATCCGGATCAACAAGGACGCTAACCATGAATCTGTCATTCAAGACCACCCTGTCGGGCGCTGCGCTGCTGCTGGCAAGCCTGCTCACTCCGGCACTGGCACAAACTGCCCCCTCCGACACCCAGGCACAGATCGAGCAGAGCGGTACCCTGCGGGTCGGCATGTCCACCTTCGCCCCCTGGGCGATGCGCGACAAGCAGGGGGCACTGATCGGTTTCGAGATTGACGTGGCCCGTCGCCTCGCCACAGATAACGGCTGGCAGGTAGAGTTCGTGCCTACCGCCTGGGATGGCATCATCCCCTCCCTGTTGGCGAAAAAATATGACGTCATCATCGGCGGCCTCACCATCACCCCCGAGCGGGAGAAGAGCGTGCGCTTCACCCAGGCCTACTCCCATTCGGGGGTGCAGCTGGCCGCCTCCAGCGCCATGGCCAAAGAGAAGAAAACCGTGGCGGACTTCAACCAGCGCGGGGTGATCCTGGCGGTACGTCGTGGCGCCTCACCGGTACAGGTGGCAAAAGAACACTTCCCCAAGGCCACCCTGCGCCAGTTTGATGACGAGTCACAGGTATTTCAGGAGGTGCTGAACGGCCGCGCCCACGGCGCCCTCTCCTCTTCCCCGAAACCCGAGCAAGAGGCGCTGCGCCACCCGGATGCCCTCTTTATGCCGTTTGCCGAGCCGTTGGCACAAGGCGATGAAGGCTTTGCCCTGCGCAAGGGGGATGATGCCCTGGCTGAGCAGTTCAACGAGTGGATCGCAGCCCGTCAGGCCGATGGCTGGCTCAAGGCGCGCCATGACTACTGGTTCAAGTCGCTGGCGTGGGAAGCGCAGGTCGCCAACCCCTGATGCTGATTGCTCTAAAAGAGACCATCCGGCGCATCGTCCGTGGGGCATGTCGGAACATCAACTGGCTGGATGGGGCGATCGCCCTGATCCTGCTGCTGGCTGGCCTCTGGCTGGCCAGCCGCTTGCACATCGGGGTGGCCTATCAGTGGCGCTGGCATGAGGCCTTCGATCTGCTGTTCACCCCCGGCCCTCACGGCGAGTTGCCCTACTTTTTCAACGGTCTGCTCACTACCTTGCGCATCGCCCTGCTCGGCATGGTGCTGGCGCTGCTGCTCGGCACTGCGCTGGGGGTAGCCGCCTTCAGCCGCCGCCCCTGGCTGGTGATGCCCGCGACCCTGTTTATCCAGCTGATCCGCAATCTGCCGCCGCTGGTTTTTATCTTCATCTTCTACTTCTTTATCGCCAACCAGCTGCTGCCTGCGAGCGGCCTCTCCCGCTGGCTCGGCACCGTATCACTCTCCCCGTGGCAAGAGGCGCTGTTTGGCCCACCTGCCCGCTGGGAAAACCTCATCTCAGGCACCCTCTGCGTTGGCATGATCAGCGCAGCCTTCGTCGCCGAGATCGTTCGCGCCGGGCTGGCCGCCATCCCCCGTGGCCAGTGGGAGGCGGCGCAGAGCCTCGGGCTCTCTCCCTGGGTGCGGCTGCGCCATGTGATCCTGCCGCAGGCTATGCTGCTGATGTTGCCCCCCCTCACCGGTCAGCTCATCGCGCTGGTGAAGGATACCGCCATCGTTTCCCTTATCTCGGTGCAGGAGCTCACCTTCGTCGGCACCGAGATGGCCAACTCCAGCGGACTGGTCTACGAGATCTGGCTGCTGGTGGCCGCGGCCTATTTATTTATATGTTTGAGTCTGTTCGTATTGCTGAGCCGACTCGAAGCAAGACAAGGAGCACGCACATGCTGACGTCCCTGTTGCTGGCGACTGTATTGCAAGCGGAAGCCATCGGTGGTTATGCCGCCGGTTGCCTGAAAAACGGCGTATACCTACCCCTCGAAGGGCCGGGTTATCAGGTGATCCGCACCAAACGGCTGCGCTACTACGGCCACCCCGACCTTATTCACTATCTGCAGACGCTGGCCAACCAGACCCGCATGGCCGGGCTGCCGGATCTCTATATCGCCGATCTGGCGATGGCCCAGGGCGGCCCCTTTACCTCCGGCCATCGCAGCCACCAGACTGGCCTTGATGCCGATATCTGGTTTCGCATGGCCAACCGCCCCATCAGCAAATGGGAGCAGGATGCCCCCAAGGAGTGGGCACTGATCGACGAACCCAGCTACAAGATGTTACCGGGCCGCTTTGGCCCCCAGCAGCTCACCCTGCTGCGGCTTGCGGCCAGCAAACCCGAGGTGGCCCGCATCTTCGTCAATCCGGTGATCAAATCCGCGGTCTGCCAACAGGCTGGTAACGAACCCTGGGTCGCCAAGCTACGCCCCTGGGTGGGCCACTTCAGCCACTTCCACGTGCGGCTGCGCTGCCCGGTGGGCAGCCCCGATTGTGAACCCCAGGCTCCCATTCCGCCCGGCAATGGCTGCGGGGAAGAGCTGGCATCCTGGCTAAAAGACAAGCCCCAGCTGCCCAAGGTCTCAGGCATCAACAAGCGACCCGAGCTACCTGCGCGTTGTGGCAACTGACCCCAAGCTGGTATGGTGATGCACTCTTGGTCGTACACCATCCATGGCGCACTATCGACTCGAAATATCAAAGGAGAACAACAAGATGGCCACATCACTCTGGCGCAGAACCACGCAGAGCCTGTTGACCCTGACCCTGCTGCTCGGCCTGACCGGCTGCGGCATGAACAACATCCCGACCCTGGATGAGCAGGTTAAAGCAAGCTGGGGGCAGGTGGAGAACCAGTATCAGCGCCGCGCCGACCTCATTCCCAATCTGGTCGCCACCGTCAAGGGCTACGCCAGCCATGAGCAGGAGACCCTAAAGGCGGTCACCGATGCCCGTGCCCGGGTCGGCAGCGTGCAGGTGAGCGATCCTGCCCAGCTCAAGGAGTTTGAAGCGGCGCAGAACCAGCTCTCCAGCGCCCTCTCCCGCCTGATGGTGGTGGTAGAGCGCTACCCCGAGCTGAAAGCGGATCAGCAGTTCCTTGCCCTGCAGGCCCAACTGGAAGGAACCGAGAACCGCATCTCGGTGGCTCGTCGCGACTATATCGAGGCGGTACGCCAGTTCAATACCGAGATCCGCACTTTCCCCGGCGTCATCTGGTCCAAGCTGCTCTACTCGGATCTGGAGGCCAAACCCAGTTTCAGTGCCAAACCCGGTGCCGATGAGGCGCCCAAGGTCAGCTTCCAATGAAGATGATGCTGCGCTGGTTTCTTCCCTGTCTGCTGCTCTGGGCCAGTGCCCTGCAAGCGGCACCGGACTTCCCGACGCTGAGCGGACGGGTGGTGGATGAAGCCAGTCTGATGTCCCGCAAACAGGCCCATCAACTGACCCAACAGCTGGCCGCCTTTGAAAAGCGCAGCGGTATCCAGCTGGTGGTGGTCTCTGTCGACAGCCTCGATGGGGAGACTATCGAGGAGTACGGCTACCAGCTCGGTCGCCACTGGGGGATCGGCCAGAAAGGCAAAAACAATGGCGTGCTGTTGCTGATCGCCCAGGATGAGCGCAAGGTGCGGATCGAGGTGGGATATGGGCTAGAAGGCGCCCTGCCCGACGCCATCGCCGCCAACATCATCCATGGCCGCATCCTGCCCGCCTTCAAACGCGGCGATATGGTGGCCGGGATCATGGCGGGCAGCCAGAGCATCATGAAGGCACTCGCCGGAGAGTATCAGCCGGTCGAGCAGCCGAAAAGTGACAACGGCGGCGGCCCCTTGCTGTTTATTCTGGTGGTGATTGCGATGATCGTGCTCCACAACCTGCGCGGCGGTGGTGGCGGTGGGCCAGGAGGACGACGTCGGTCGGCCTACATGGCCGGTGGATTGGGTGCCGGCTCCTTTGGTGGTCGCTCTGGCGGCGGATTCAGCGGTGGCGGCGGCAGTTTTGGCGGCGGCGGAGCCTCCGGTGGCTGGTAACAGGAGTAAAGAGACAAATCATGATTTCTAAACAGTTCTTCCACACGCTTCAGGCCAAGGTGCGCGAAGCGGAGCTAGAGACTGATGCTGAACTGGTCACCGTGCTGGCCCCGGCCAGCGATGGCTATCGCTACATTCCCACCCTCTGGGCGGCGCTGCTGGCGATGCTCACCCCGCTGCTGGTGTTCCAGCTCGGCTTCTGGCTCGGCTGGTACGAAATCCTGCTGGTGCAGTGGTCGGTCTGGCTGCTGCTGAGCCTGCTGTTCCACTGGACCCCCATCAAGATGCGGCTCATCCCGAAGAAGGTTCGCCAGCACCGGGCGGCCCTGATGGCTCGCCTGCAATTTGTCGAGCAAGGGCTGCACCGCACCCGCGACCGGCTCGGGGTGCTGATCTTCGTCTCGGCCGCCGAGCACTATGTAGAAATACTGGTGGATGACGGCATCGCCCAGCATATCGACAACGGCCAGTGGCAGGAGATCATCGACGACTTCGTGGCGCGCGTGCGCAACAAGGAGATCGAACAGGGTTTTCTGGAGTGCGTGGAGCGCGTTAGCGCCATTCTGACCGATGCCTTCCCGGCCACCCGGGATCAAAACGAACTGCCGGACAGTCTGATCATCCTCGGCAAGCCCTGATCCGGTTTAAAAAATCGGCATTCTGCACAAGGGTTAGGCATTCGGAAAAGATTATGAAAAATAAGGGGAAAAGAGGTTGACCCACACAGCCCTTTCCCCTAAATTACGCCCCGTTCCAGCGCAACAGCGCAGCGAACGAAAATTTGGTGAGGTGTCCGAGTGGCTGAAGGAGCACGCCTGGAAAGTGTGTATACGGCAACGTATCGAGGGTTCGAATCCCTCCCTCACCGCCAAATATAACCCGTTGAATTTCAACGGGTTTTTTCATTTCTAGACTTACGTGATTTTTTTCCTGGATCAACTGGGTGGAACAATCATGTATCTGAGTAAAAATGCCTCCGGCACCTACTACACTCGTCTCCCGCTGCCTAAGTCATTACGTGACCGTGGCTTGCCCTTCGCTATCCGTACTTCCCTTTGCACCAAAGATCGTCAGCTCGCCGTAGACCGCAACCTGGCAGTGGCAGCTCGTACTCGCGCACTTATCGCGGCTACTCCTGCCGATACTGCCCCCCGCAGTTTCTATCGCTGGATCCGCGCCGATCTAGACGCGTTCAAAGCAGCGGGGTTCATCCCTCCTCAAACACCTTCCACACCTCGTGAACCTTTTGTTGATGCCCCAGCTTGCCCCAGCAGTGGGATCATGCTCACCCACGCATTGGCGAGATTCATCGAGACTAAAACCAGTGAGGGGATCCAGCATAGGTCGGTGGGCCAGCTCCAACTTCGGATCAACGCCTTCGTCACCTGGGCCAAAGGGGTTAAAGTCGATGAGGTGACGCCCGCGCTGGCACAGGAGTACCGCAACAGCTTGCTGCGCAAGACCAACCTCAGTTTCAAAACCAAAGGAGATTACCTCGCCGCCCTGAAACAGTTCTTCCGTTGGTGCGTGGCGCTGGACTATTGCAGCCGTAACCCTTTTGATGGGTTGACGGCAGGCAAGAAGCCGCACAAACGGGCGGATGAGGAGCGAGTGCGCTGGCATCGCCCTCAACTGGCTCAGCTGTTTGCCAGCCTGCGCAGCAAACAATCCCAGAAAGGCAAAAAATTGAGAGTTCAAGACTGGTGGGTGCCCCTGCTGTGCCTGTATGCCGGGCTGCGACCCTCCGAGGCTTGCCAGCTCAAAACTCAGAACATCAAACAGGTTGAGGGGATTTGGTGTCTGATGGTCGATGCGGGAGAGGTGGATCAACAGCTCAAGAGTGCCAATGCGTACCGTACCGTGCCGCTACATAGTGCGTTGATCGGACATCAATTCCTGGACTATGTGGAGAGTCGTCGCGGTCAGGGGCAGGTATTTTTGTTCGACGACAAACCATCAGGCAAAGACGACGACTGGGCGCATAACATCACCTGTCGCTTCCAACGCCACCTCAATGATGCTGGCATCGTAGGTCAGGGCCGTCCCACGCTTTACGGGCTGCGGCATAGCTACATCGATGAGTTACAGCAGGCGGACGTTGCTGAGCATATTGTGGCTGAGTTGGCGGGACATAGTAAAACAGGGATCACTTTTGGCCGCTATGGTAAACGGGTAAGCGTATCTCTTTTGAAAGAAAAGATAGAGTTGATTCCCAGAGACTTAGTATAAGTGTCAATCCAGTACCGTCTGGTGAACTTTTGCTGTAGTGCTCATAGACGTATAAGCCCCAACTCAATGCTCACTTATCTGATAGGTGGGATCAGTCGTGCTCTACAACAGGGAAATTCAACCAGAAATCGTGCCCTGTGTGGCTCAGATGTTGTGGTGGAACGATATTATTTAAAAAACCAAATAATTTTCTTGACTTGTAATTTCGTTTGTGCATCAAAAATCTGTTGACTTATTTTTTTAATGCTCATAACCTATGCGCAAATCAACTGGATTAGAGCCGATGAACAATGATAAAAACTCACAGGCCAAAGATTTAAATAAGACTCTTGGACTGGCAATAAATGAAAATCTGAAATTTAAAGAAGCCCGCTATGCTGAATCAACCATTGGACCATATCGCCGCAAGAGCAAGCAGCTTGTAACTTGGTTCGGTAAGAAAAAGTTGATCGACTTTAGCTCTACAGACATAGAGATGATGGTCGTAAAACTTTTGAAGAAATATAATGGCTGTACAGTTAATCACTACCTGGAAATTCTGCGCAGTGTATTTGTTAGGGCGAAGCTCGACGGTTTAATTCCATCTAATCCGATGGAAAACATAAAGAAATGTAAATTTACCAGAAAGAAGCCGAAACCATTCTTGCAGTCTGAGATTGCACTTTTGCTACAACAGAATAAGCAGGAAAACTATCAAATTGAAACTGCATTGATACAGGTAGGGATAGCAACTGGTTTACGAATTAGTGAACTGCTCGCCTTAAGTGCTGAAGTTGTTGATCTCGAAAAAAAGATGCTAACCATAGATCTGGCTTTGGTAAATGGTGTGTATAAAACCCCTAAAAATGAGGGGTCTAGACGAACAATAGAATTGACAGCGCAGGCAATAGAACCGCTAACTCTACTGCTAGAACAAGCCAAGAATAGAAAGGCAAAAAATATAAAAGTCACGCAGAATGATAATCGAACTAAATTAATCGAATCTCGGACATTGTTAGCCTATTTTTGTGCAAAGCGGCGTCCTTACGCCTCAGTCGATGAATACAGAGAAAAATTCTTCAAACCGTACTGTATCTCTCTTGGCGTTGATTATCGCGGGCCATCGCAATTCCGTCATACATTTGCCAGTCAACTATTGTCTGCCGGAATAAATGTACCATGGATTGCACGGCAGATGGGGCATGCTGGTACTGAAATGATTCAGCGCTGTTATGGCCAATGGTTAGTCGAGGATGCAGTCGATTTTGGAGCACAGGCAGGAGCGGTTTTGCAACGGTGCTTACATTCGAATGCTGTAGATACGGTAGAGCAGTCTGCTGCGCCATCTGCCACATTGCACAGAAATTGGAATGAGTTGATGACCATGCCAGAGATGCAATCGATAATACCATTAATCGAAATGCTCCTTAAAAAGAAGTGAATTACGATAGCATAAATTAAAGAGAGTTATCGGGTTAATATGATCTAAGTGTGTACGGTATCGTTGCAGCTAAAAACTATCGTTGATGCTACTATCTAATCAGGCAGTTTATTGCTTTTAATAAAAAGAGCAAGGTCACTCCTACACCGTACAAATTGCGTTCCGCAATGTACGGTGTACGGAGCCTTGCCATGGCTGTCGCCCTGGACCTACCTGGGCTGCCGCCCAGACCCGCTAAATCAATATATAAATTAGAGCTGTTCAGCAGCCAGGAGACAATACGTGGGAAAAGAAAATAAAAAATTAAGGAATAGAAAAAATAACACTTTACGTGAGGAGCTGACAAGAGATCCTGATCTCATGCTGCTCATTGAAAGGGCCGTTATCAGGTGCATCAATGACGATGTTGCTGTCACTATTAACGGTATAGCTAGAGATGTAAATATGGATACAGACATCGTTCGACAAATGTTGCCGAGTTTTACAGAGATCCGGGATCATCGAATCGAGCTACGCTGCACATATGAGGAAAAACGTCGTTGGGAGAAAAAGGCTAAAAATGCAAAAGTCACTGTATCGAGGTTAGCATCTCAATCTCTCACAAAATTGAAAATCGTCATTTCTCCAGCAGAAACATTACGCGACACAATAAATAATCTCATTGCGCAACAGACCGGGTTTTATAACAATTTCAATCAGCTGGTAAAATGGTGTAACTCCCATAAGGGCGATGTAAATCTACTTTTTATTCTATGCGAACTCAGGGAGCTAGAAAAACAACATAAAGAGCAGGTTGATAAAATTAACGAGATGTTATCACCACAATTAACACAGCCATCTCGGGTTATACGCCATGACAAAAGCGATACTGCGACGCCAGACACTACATGGTCACACTCAGGTGAGGATGACGAGGATGCAGTGGAGGTAAATCCAGCATTAATCGAGAGTGAGTATGAGGAGCATGAGCTATGGCGGTGATTAGATTTTTTGCAACCAATGGGCATCGCCAGACTAAATCCAGCGCCCCAATAGATTACCTACTGGGTATCTACAGCGCTCTGACTCCGCAACAAAAAAATGAGCGTAGTACAATCACTGATGCGATTAGGGTTGCTCGTGATAAAAATGACGCTCCATTGGTTCATCGGTTGAACCAACAACTGAGACTGATCCATGGTGTAAGGCGGACACCACCACCTGAGCTGTTGGCTGGAAATCCACGAGACATCGCTTATGCAATCGAGATATCGCCACATAAATATAAATACACCAGCGGTGTCATTGCACATGCAATTGAGGACAACCAGACGCTGAGCTCCAATCCTGATATTGCCCAGGAATTTCGTGCATTGATGGAGGAGCTGGTTTTTGCGGGATTACCCATAGAGGACAGGATGATCTTGTGGGTACAACATACGCATGAACAAAATCTGGAGAATCATTTCTTAATCCCACGGATTAATCTTCGCACTGGAAAATATTTCAACCCTCACCCACCAGGTGCGGAAGGAGATTTTAATGCGATCCGTGATTACCTCAACTTGAAACATAACCTCGCACGTCCAGATGATCCGCAACGCCAGAGGCTGACAGGAACAATACCACGGTACAGTAAAAATGCGGACTTGATTGCAGCGTTATCTGATGCGGTGCAGTTACGGGTAACTCAGGGTCAGTTATGTAACCGACAGGCTGTGATTGATTGGCTGGAGCAACCTCAGACTCGACAAATGTATGGTATTAGCGAAGTCGAGGCTAAAAAGGATTACATACGGATTGTGCCAGAGGGAAAGATCAGGGCTTTTCGGCTGAAAGGACCTTTATTTAGCCGTGCGTTTACCAGTATTGATGCGGTGAGACCGACGTTGACGATAACAACACCTCCACAACCGTCGTTGGATGCACTCTGGCAGCAGATTGAGGAGCGGATAGCCAAACGACGGGCCTTCAATCAGAGCCGCTATAACGTCACTGAGACGATGTACCCAATGCCCTCTCCGAGGCCAGTGAGACGACCGACAGGTATGGCCGCAGTGATAACCCAGAAACATCGCAAACAGCCAACAAATGCGCTTTTTTGGCAACAGCAGATGCAGCTATATGCAGGTTACACACTGATCCCAGTTAACCCTGAGGGAACCCTAACAATAGACACCGAAAGAGCGTTAATTCAACTGCTGATGAAAATTGTGAGCGCTATTTTAGCATTACTAGGAGTGAATCATGAATTTAGAGAAACAATTATTAGAGTTGCTCAGTTTTATCAACACCGAGCAGATGAGCTCGATAGCAACACTCAGGGAGCAGGTTCAATCGCAGCATGTCACACAGCAGCAGATAATGAACGACCATCAGGTCTTGCTGACCATGGTGCAGCATTTGAACACGCATACCAGCGACAGCAACGTCTCTGCCGAGAACTCCATTCATCAGATGAGCGTTTCGCTCGAACAGTTGCAGGAGCAGGTTCAGACCTTGAGCGGCTCCGTAGAGAGTACGCAGAGGTCGGTGAGATTGCTACTCGAGGTCTTAGAATCATAATGGATAACCCTATATTAGCAGCCAAAAAAATTGCACGTTTCAGGATGAGGCCTGGAGAGTATGCATTAAAATCTCAGCACGAGCACTCTGGCCAGAGGACTGCACGTCATGAAATGGATTCAGATCTTTCTTTGTAAAATATTCTGAATGGCGTTTGTTTTTTATATTTGCGGAACATCATCAATACAAGATTACTTGCAATGTTTATCTTTATAAATAGCAATAATTAATATCTACCATTGATTTATAAAAACAACAAATAATAATAACTTTTTTTGGGAGGAGTATGTATGCTCCAGAATAGAATGTTAGCTTGGGGGGTTAGTGAGGGGCGGATTGCCAGTGAGCAAAAACCGATTTGGTTGTTGGACGAACTGATTGAGCAGGGTGATCAGTGGATCATCAATGGCGCCCCCAAATCAGGCAAATCTCTGCTCGCAACGCAGCTCGCATCGGCTATCGCCAGTGGAGGACAGTTCCTCAACTGGAGGAATCGAAATCCAGCACGAGTGTTGTATATGGATTATGAGCTAAAAGATCGGTTGTTTTGGAAACGCTTTTTAACCATGACAGCACATAATAATGTGACTGACCAAACAATTGAGCGGAATTTTTTCCGGTGTGGTGATTTCCAGACAACGGATGTATTGGATCCTGTAGAGGCGAAAAAAATGATCTCCATCGTGAATGAGATCCAGCCTGACCTGATTATTTGGGATGTACTAGCCAGGATGCATACGGCGGCGGAAAATGATAATAGCATGATGGGCCAGGTGATGCGGTCCATCAGAAAAATAAGTCAACCCGCAGCCCACATTGTTGTGCATCATGCAAGAAAATCCTCGCCAGGAGCGGAGGGTTACAACGCAGGCGCTGCTGGTATCAGGGGGGCATCATCCATTCATGGTGAGGCTGATGGCGTTATGTCACTAGCATTACGGGATGGGCAGGGGGCTAGATTCAGCCTCAGGTTTAGTTCGAGAGCGGTTGAAACTCCTGATGAGATTTTATTAAACCGAACAGAACATCTGATATTCGTCAGCGCGAATGATAGTGATAACAACACATTATTAACTTCCCTGAAAAAAGCTCTGAGTGGGCATACCTCAGTATCAGCAGCCGAGTTAGTGAACTCCTTTTGTGCGGAATTTTCCATACAGGAACGGCAGGCAAAAAACTATATCAGAAAATGCGTCGCAAATGCTTGGGTTCGGCGGGAGAGGAGGCCGGATAAAACGTATGAGTATATCGCCACAGATTTACTCACTGATGTGTCAGCCTAAGCACACAATATCTACCATCTGGATGCAAGCATGCAATGAACCTCTATCTATAAATAGATTGCATCCAGAATTACCCCCCTTACATATCCCCCTTTCATGCACAAGAGCGCCTAGTGCTTATTTTAGACATTGCATTTTAAATGCATTATGATTCTGAAATAAACAATTGAGCCTTTGTTTTCAAAATAAAATATGAATCACATTGAAAACAACTAGAACATGTCATTCAAGCATTGATGTCATTCTATATGCAGGAATTCGTCTGTTTATGTTCTGTTTAAGCCTCGTGTCTATTAAATCGAACGGCAAAAATGTTTTTATTTATATTGCTCTGCGAGCATATTATCCACATGTAATGACTACCGCATTAGCGATATTTACCATCCCATCCACATCCATTCTGTTTATGGGCATGTTATAGGTTAAATGTCGTTCAGCCAACACTCAAAAAGAGCAAAAAACAACCAAGAGTGAAATTTGTACAATTATTTTTTCAATAAAAAACTCCTTAAAAATCAATGGCATGATCCATTTATGTCGCTTGACAGATGGCAGTCTCTCGGTTTACCGTGGGCTCATTCCTCGTAATTCACTAGCGTCCTACTGCGGAGAAATCTTATGGATGTTCAAATGACGGATGAAGAACTCATGGATAAAGCCGTTGATGCACTTGTCAATGCTTTTATTGTGATGTTTCGTTCGGTCGGCTATCCAGTCAGACCGTTGTATTACTCAGAAGGGGGGATCACCTTGGAGATCCGAGTGCCACCAACACTCCCTGATTTTATAATGAAAAAATACCCACGGTTTAGGGATGGATTCAGGGCGTGTCCATCAATAGAGTTGATCGGAATACCATATGAATGGCAGGGGTGTGGATTTTTCACAAAATTAGTTAATGCACTAGGTGCTGAGCCTAGTGTTGAGTGCGTCTGTATCTCATGCGTGACTAACGAGGTATTCTCACAGAAACTACAAAACAACCCTGAGTGGGAGCTTTTATATTATAGCGAATTATTTGATGTGAAAGGATTTTATAAGGTATTTAAGAGAGATTGACTATTCTAAGTTTCATTTCAACTACTTCATGTAGTGTCATCAAGCATGCTCGATAAAAGCTATTTTGTCAGCAGCAATCGTCAAGCACACAAATATCTTTCTCCTATGCATTTTGCGGACCTACCCGTTGAGGTGTTGTTATAGCGCCGCAGGTGGCTCAATAATCGACTTTATGCAGGCACAGCATAGTCGGTAGCACCTTAAGTTAAAGGTTAGCCAGCGTGCGTTGCCGCATGCAATTGCATGCGGCATCTATTCCATTAGTTCAAGCCTACCTACCTATTTCATTGCAATAACATCAACGTCAGTCGGCAAGAGAGTAGTCCATAATGCGGAGATTAATACCGCGTGCAGGTATATATGAAAATATTAGAAAAATTATTGTTAGGTTCATCTTCAATTATCTGTTGAATCATCTTAATAAGCCTGATAGCCTGTTGCTGAAATAGATTGCAGGGTGTTTTATGGATGAGTAATATAATAAAAAACTAATGATGGCCACTCAATCATTTAAAGATAGGGCATCAGGGAAAGCACTGCCGGATGGTGAAATGAATTCAGACAGGATATTTATCCTTAGCCCTACAGAACGGCGAGCCTGCTGCCGTGACATAGTGCCTGGAAACCGGCGGTTCCCGTTGAGCTCAAAGAAGCATGCCTGCTCAAAAAGACACATAGCAGCCCTGTTTTGTATTGAGTTAATGGACTTTGAGAGTGAGCTTAGAAAAATGAAGCGTCGCAAGAATATAAAGCTAACCCAGCTTAAAGGAGGTGCTAACAGGGAATAAGTGCCACCCTGCCACACACGAAGTTTTAATTTTTAATTAAACACACAGGCGTTTCTATTTTTACGTCTGGAGCCTATTCACATCTTCCCTTGAAGGGAAACGGAGTAAATAATGAAAATTTTTGACGATCTTTTTAAGTGTATTGAAAAGCACAACGGCACTCGTTCAAGCGCTTTGCTTGCTCAAGCGATGGCATCTGCTTGCAGCGATCGCTACACTGTCTCATTAGCGTCGGTCTGTGCAGTTTTGGATTCTCAGAGTAAAGAGGTGTTTGACCGCCTGGTTCGGATTGCTCAGGAGCCCGATTTCTCCAATGCCGACCAGGACCGGGCCCTTGATAAGCTACGTGCTCTCGGTTTTATCGACTGAGTGAGGATCCTGATTACCCATTAATGATAGTCACATGGATCGATACTTTTATACACAGTTAGTTATACAGGACCTTAAGAGGATATAGCATTTAACATCCTTCTAAGGTCCTGTTCTGCATTAATTTCCTTCGCCTAATTCGACGAGCATTTTTGCCAAGGAAACAACGGGCTATGCCAGCCAACCCCTTATTTTATTCGGCGCACGATGCGCGACCATGGGCAATAACGGGAACCTTCACTTCCGCTATTTTCGTCGCTTTCAAGGTCGATATGCGGCGTTATTACCCAAATCAGCTATCTGGACGTAACTTCAGCCGGCAGGATGTGTTCGATTACATTGAAATGTTTTACAACCCCAAGCGTCGGCACAGTTTCAACAATGGGCTATCGCCAGTAGAGTGTGAAAAGCAATATTTCGAACGGCTCAAAAGTGTCTAGAGAAGCCGAGGCGATTCACGATCCAGATCTTGCGTCTCCGCCTCAGGATTCATTTTACGAAAGAACATCCGTCGATAGTCAGAGGGTGACGTGCCCAACTGGGCACTGAATTGTTGCCTTAACGATAAGGCCGTCCCGAAACCGGCTTCACCAGCGATGCATTCAATCGGTAAATCCGTCGTTTCCAATAGCGCTTGTGCTCTGGCAACGCGTTCAGCATTCAACC
Organism: Aeromonas sp. 600886; assembly: GCF_049174935.1. Taxonomy (NCBI): domain Bacteria; kingdom Pseudomonadati; phylum Pseudomonadota; class Gammaproteobacteria; order Aeromonadales; family Aeromonadaceae; genus Aeromonas; species Aeromonas sp. 600886. The sequence continues at coordinate 126,768 of NZ_JAAKUB010000008.1, forward strand.
ATTGGGTGACCGTACTGCCGGTGGCGTCGCGAAACCGGCGAGTAAAGGTTCGCCGGCTCATCTTTGCCCTTTCAGCCAGAACATCCAGCGATAGATCACTGGCCAGATTCTGCCTCGCCCATATCAGCACATCGGACAGATGGGTCTCAGTGGCAAGTCGCGGGACGGAGTGTTCAACATACTGTGATTGTCCCCCCTGCCGATGTGGAGGGGTCACCAGAAGCTTCGCAGTGCGATTGGCCGTTTCAGCGCCGTATCGCTGCATCACCAAATGAAGGCAACAGTCAATCGCAGCTAGGGTTCCTGCGGAGGTCATGATGTTGTCAGTACTGGCGTAAAGCACCTCGGGCCGAAAACGTGCCTTCGGAAACCGTTGTGCAAACGTCTCTCGTGCGAGCCAATGCGTCGTCGCCTCTCTCTCATCAAGTAAACCGGCATCGCCGAGCACAAACGCGCCCAAGCATAACCCCACGATCAGCTTGCCTTGGGCATTGGCGAGTTTCAGCGCTTCAACCAGCGCTGTTGATGCCACAACCGAGGGACTACTCCAGGCAGGAATGACGATGACATCGGATTTATCCATGAGCTCAAGCCCGTGCTTGACGGCGATAGCGATCCCCTGATCGCTCTCTACCATGCCCGGTACCTCAGCACAGTAGCTGACTTCGTATCGCAGTTCATGCTGAGCGGTTTGAACGGTTCCGAATACGAGTCCTGGTACGGAGAGATGAAACAAGCTCACACCATTGAAGGCGAGTACAGCAACACGTATGGCGGACATAGGTTAGACCCCGCTTGATTACCAATGGCCCAATTATATCGAAAGATGTCATTTTGGCCACTTTTGAACGTGTGGAGATTAAGCAAAAATGACCACCTCGAAACGTCAATAGGAACAATCACATGAAACTCAACGCTCTTCCCCTCGTACTCTCCATTGCTTTTGGTACAGTCACCGCCCCGGTGTTTGCGGGAGAAAGCGACACTCAGGCTTCCACTTCAACTCATAAAGTTGAAATGCAGCTGGTTCGTAATGCGACAGTGAAAATCACTTACGCAGGCACTACCTTCCTGATCGATCCGATGCTGGCTAAAAAGGGCACTTACCCTGGGTTTGAAGGTACCTATCGCAGCAACCTCCGCAATCCGATGGTGGAATTACCCGGATCGGTAGAGGACGTCATTTCCGGTGTTGATGCGGTCATCGTTACTCATACCCACCTTGACCACTGGGACGATGCCGCACAAAAAGTACTGCCAAAAGACATTCCGCTGTTTGCACAACATGAGGCTGATGCACAACTGATCCGCTCTCAGGGTTTCAAGAACGTACGCGTACTGACTGACGAAGCTGAATTTGGCGGAGTTAAAATTACCAAGACCGGTGGTCAGCATGGCACAGACAAAATGTATGCCAATCCCACTCACGCAAAAATGCTTGGTGAAGCCATGGGCGTCGTTTTTCAAGCGAAAGGTTATAAGACCCTTTACTTGGCCGGTGACACTATCTGGCGTAAAGAGGTTGACCAGGCCATTGAGACATATAACCCCGAGGTCATCGTACTCAATGCCGGGAAAGCAAAATTGATCGGGTACGAAGGTGCGATCATCATGGGCGAGGAAGATGTGCTGCGTGCATCACAGGCTGCGAAAAATGCAAAAATTGTTGCGGTGCACATGGACGCAGTCAATCACATGTCCTTGACCCGTGAAGAATTGCGGACCTACGTCAAGAAGCAGGGTATCGAAAGCCGCGTTGATATCCCGGAAGACGGTGCGTCGCTGGCGTTCTGATGTAAATCACATGGCACTGAATGACGTCGCTAGTTAATGATCCCCAAAGGATTCGGTGCTCGGTTAGGAGTGGGTTATTCAAAAACCCACTCCTGAACACCCTGTTTGAGTGGCCAACACACGCCCTGTCTTTACACCAAATCAATCGGATAACTTGACTGGGGATCGTTTATGGACTTCGCGATGACGTGAATAGACTCGTCATTCAGAGATAACCATAACATGATCTCGATAGTCAGAAAGCATGCTCAAGTTCTTGACATTCCAGAGTTTCTCTTTATAAATGGTATAGAAAACTCATGGCAATAGCTTGAGTCAATTGCACTGTTTTTATGGTCGGAAGTTTCTGCGTAAGTCATTGAATGTAAAGGTTATATTTGTGCGTTGACATGCGAAAGTGAGGGTTCGAATCCCTCCCTCACCGCCAAATTAAAAAAACCGACCTCAGGGTCGGTTTTTTGCTTTCCGGAAAACACAAACATCGGTGTCGACAACGGCAACAACGACAAAAACAGGTGAGCACTCTCGCCAGACCATCCCCTGTATGAGCAACACCTCCCCGGCACTTCCCATGGAGCAGCTGGTTGGGCATGGGCTTGCTCATCGCCGTTGTGTCATTAGCCGGCATGCCCCCCTTTTCTAACGCTCTGCGACGGGTACCCAGCAACCCCCCCTCAGGGCGATGGTGAGTCATGCCACGTCGGCGTCATCTATCTCCTCGGCATGACAGCTTTATGGCAGCCTGAGCGCTCACCACAAGGTTCTGAGCACAGTTTTCCTGTTATCCTCGGCGCACCAGCACCTTACCGCCTCGCGAGAGGCTGGCACAAAAAAAGGCCGCTCAATGAGCGGCCTTCTTCATAACGGGATCAGCAATCAGCTTTCGCGGCGCTTGCCACCGAATTTGCGATCTTTGTTGAAACCACCTTCGCGGCGATCCTTGTTGAACGGACGGTCACCCTGCGGACGGCGATCCTTGTTGAAAGGACGGTCGCCACGGAACGGACGATCACCGCGCGGCGGACGGCTGCTGGTGTTGCCACCGGCCGGCACCTCGGTGTAGCGAGTGATCTGCAGCGGACGCTGGCAAACACGGGCTTTCTTGATCACTTCCAGCACATCGGCGCTAATGCCCTTGGGCAGGTCAACGGTGGAGAAGTCGTCAGCGATGTCGATGTTGCCGATGAAGCGGCTCTCGATGTTCGCTTCGTTGGCGATGGCGCCCACGATCTGGCCCGGCTTGACGCCGTGATGGGCACCCACGTCGACACGGTAGCGCTCCATCTCCACGTCCGGGTTGTCTTTCAGCGGACGCGGCTCCAGGGACGGCATGCGACGGGCCGGACGATCGCCACGGTCACCGAAGTCACGACCGCCGCGATCGTTGAAGTCACGACGCTCGAAGCCACCACGATCGTTGCTGTTGTTGAACAGCGGATCCGGGATGGAGTCATCCAGCAGCAGCGGTTGGTCGCCCTGTACCAGCTTGGCCAGTGCGGCAGCCAGCTCCAGCGGATCGGCAGAATCTTCTTCGATCAGCTCGTTTACCAGGTTGTGGTAGATCTCGAGCTCTTCGCCCATCATGGTTTCGCGGATGCGCTCTTTGAACTTGGCCAGACGATGCTGGTTGATGTCCTCGGTGCTCGGCATCTTCATCGGCTCGATGGCCTGACGGGTTGCGTGCTCGATGGCGCGCAGCATGCGGCGCTCGCGCGGAGCCACGAACAGGATGGCCTCGCCCTTGCGACCGGCACGACCGGTACGGCCGATACGGTGAACGTAGGATTCGGTGTCGTACGGAATGTCGTAGTTCACTACGTGGGTGATACGCTCAACGTCCAGACCACGGGCAACTACGTCGGTGGCGATCAGGATGTCCAGCTGGCCCTGACGCAGTTTGTCAACGGTACGCTCACGCAGCTTCTGCGGGATGTCGCCGTGCAGCGCTTCACAGGCGTGGCCACGGGCGGCCAGCTTGCCAGCCAGCTCTTCGGCAGCGTTCTTGGTACGTACGAATACCAGCAGGGCTTCGTAGGATTCCACTTCCAGCAGACGGGTCATGGCGTCCAGCTTGTGCAGACCGGTTACCTGCCAGTAACGCTGGCGAATAGTGGTAGCGGTAGCAGTCTTGGAGGCGATCTTGATCTCTTTGGGCTGCTTCAGGTGCTTCTGGGCCACGCGACGGATCTGCTCCGGCATGGTGGCAGAGAACAGAGCAACCTGACGAGAGCTCGGGCACTGCTCCATGATCCAGTCCACGTCGTCGATGAAGCCCATACGCAGCATTTCGTCCGCTTCGTCCAGCACCAGAGCTTTCAGGCCGGAGAGATCTAGGTTCTTGCGACGGATCAGATCCATCACGCGGCCCGGAGTACCGACGACAACCTGGGCACCACGACGCAGGGCGCGGGTCTGGGTTTCGTAGGAGGCACCACCGTAGATCGGCAGCACGTGGAAATCAGGCATGTGGTGGGCATAGCGTTGGCAGGCTTCAGCCACCTGCAGCGCCAGTTCGCGGGTAGGCGCCAGCACCAGGATCTGGGTGTTGCGGTTACCAGCTTCCAGACGAGACAACAGAGGCAAGGCAAAAGCAGCGGTCTTCCCTGTACCGGTTTGCGCCTGCCCCAGCAGATCGTGTCCCGCCATCAGGTGGGGAATTGCTGCGGCCTGGATCGGTGACGGGCGCTCATAGCCCACGTCCTGCAGCGCTTTCAATACAGGCGCGGCCAGTCCAAGCTCACTAAAAAGGGGCAGTTGTTCGGTATCAGACATAGATTCTTCCAGATTAAGGCAGGCGGCTAACACCGCGGAATAGCAAAAAGGCGGCGATTATAGCGCCACTTTGTTCTGCTGTCTTGAAAAATGTGATAAGCCTCTCAAGACGTTGGCAATTATAGAGGGATCTGGCGAGTATGGCTTGCTTATTTTGCACTCATAGTGCGTTATTGCAGATCACTCCTCGCTGGAGTCCTTGCCCCGCTTGTGTTTGAGCACCGCCATGGTCAGTCGGCTGGTGCACAATAAACGCTCACGTTCGTCCCGAATTTCAATCTGCCACACCTGGGTTGTTGCTCCCAGATGGAGCGGCGTGCAACGCCCGGTCACCACCCCTTCCCGCTTGGCTCGCAGATGGTTGGCATTCACCTCCAGCCCCACACAGTAGCTATCTGGCCCGACAGCCATATTGGCGGCAATCGATCCCAAGGTTTCCGCCAGCACCACGGATGCGCCGCCATGCAGCATGCCCAGGGGCTGGTGAGTGCGATGATCCACCGGCATGGTCGCTTCAAGCCAATCGGTGCCAAAAGCCGTGTAGACGATATCGAGATGGGCCATCAGGGTGTTGCGAGAGGTGGCGTTGAGCCCCTCCAGACTCATGGGTTTACGCCAGATGGGCGCAATATCGTGACTCATTGCGAGCAGACTCCTTATGTAAGCGATGAATGCGTACCGATATGGGTGAAACGCCCTCCACCGGCAACATGGTTCGGTTATGTGAGTTGTTGGTTACCGGGTGACGTGGTAACAACGCAGCCCCGACCCGGCGCTGCGTGTTACACAATCATGCCCTTAAGCGGGATGTCACCAGGGGTAGGTAACGCCGGGCCACTCGGCCCAGGGCACATCTCGCCCCGGCAAGCGGGGGGCTGGCCACTGCCACACCCTGGCGAGCCAGTCGCGCAGCTGAATCTCCAGCTCCTCATCCGTGATGGGCGCCTCTGCCACCTTCCAGAAGAAGAGCTCCACCGCTACCTCCGGCAGCACCGAGGGGTAGAGATAAACCCCACCCCAAAATTGCGGCTCCCGATCCGGACTCCAGAGGCCATAGGCGAACGAGCGCTTGGCCAGAAACTCCGACTGCTGCCACTCCAGATCCCCTTCGTGCTGGCTCAGGCTGAAATTGGCCGAGGGCCAGAGATCGTTCGGGCGAAACAGCTGATGGAGCTGCTCGCGCTCGCGCAACATGGCGACAAACTCCACCACCGCCTGAGCGGGAGTGGCGGGTAACAGCAAGAAACGTGGGTGCCGATAGGCCTTCGGCACCCGAAACCGCTTGGGAAACGTCAGCATCAGAGCAGCTCCAGCAGGGCTTGCAATGGATGTTTGAGCTTTTCCCCCTCCATCCGCTTGACCTGACTACGGCACGAATAGCCGGTCGCCAGACAGCGCGCTTTGGGTAGACGGGCTAGCGGGTCAGCCCAGCTCAACCCATAAATGCCCTTGGAGTTCTCCACCTGTTTGACATCGTGACCATAGGTGCCCGCCATACCGCAACACCCCACAGAGACCGGCTGCAAACTGGCCCCGAAGCGACCAAACAGGGTGCTCCAGTCACCGTGAGTGGAGGGCTTGGCGGTCTTCTCGGTGCAGTGGGCAAAGAGATACCAGGGCTCGCTCCCCTCCTCGCTCTTGGTCTTGTCGGTTCGAGCAGGCAACTGATCTGCCGGCAGCGAGAGCAGCCACTCCTGCGGCAACAACACCTGAAAATCGCCGCGAGCCGACCCCAGCGCCTTGGCATACTCGTCGCGATAGCAAAGCACCATGGCCGGATCCACCCCCACCATGGGAATGCCAAGCGCCGCCACCTTGTTGAGGAACTGGGCGCTGTTGGCTGCAGTGCGGGCAAAGGCACGCAGGAACCCCTTGATATGCTGGGGTTTACCGTTGGGTTTAAAGGGCAGCAAGTAGGGCTGGAAGCCGAGCTTGCTGGCGAGTTTCACCAGGTCGCGCACCACGGGGGCGTCGTAATAACTGGTGAAGGGATCCTGCACGATGAGCACCACCTGCTTGCGCTGCTCGACGCTCATCCGCTCCAGTCCCGGCAGATCAAAATAGCGGGCACGGTTATCGTGCAGGCTCTCGGCAAGGGTCGGCACTGAGAGCAGCGGCACATCCACCATGCCGATGCTCTTCTCGGTCGCCTTCTGGGCCCACTCTTTTTCGAGGAAAAAGTTGACCAGCTTCGGCGCCTTGGCAAGCAACGGCGCATAGCTCTCCACCGTGCCGACGAAGTAATCCTTGGGGGCGCGCAGGTAGCGGCCATGATAAAGCTGCATAAAGCGGGCGCGAAAATCGGGCACATCCACCTTGATCGGGCACTGGCTGGTGCACGCCTTGCAGGCCAGACAGCCAGCCATCGCCTCCATCACCTCGTGGGAGAAGTCATACTCGCCGCGCTGTTTGGCCCAGCTGTTGCGCACCTTGTCCACCAGCTGTTTAAAGCGCACACCACCGGATTGCAGCGCCACCTCTTCCGCCAACGGGTCGAAGCCCTGCTCTGCCAGCTGACGCAACCATTCACGCATCAGGCCCGCCCGCCCCTTGGGGGAGTGGCGACGATCACGGCTGATCTTGACCGAGGGGCACATGGGGGAGTCGGTCTCGAAGGTGAAGCAGAGACCGTTGCCGTTACAATCCATGGCACGGGTGTAGCTGGTTCGCACCGCGAGCGGGATCTGGCGGTCAAACTTGCCGCGCTTGGGCCCATCCACCGACACCAGCTCGGCATCGCTGCCATAGGGGATACAGATCTTGCCCGGGTTGATACGGTTGGCCGGGTCGAACGCCCCCTTGACGCGCTGCAACTCTTCCCACAACTCGCCAAAGAAGGCGGGGCTGTATTCGGAGCGAAAGCCCTTGCCGTGCTCCCCCCACATCAAGCCGCCATATTTGGCAGTGAGCGCTACCACCTGATCGGAGATGCGGCGCAGCAGCACCTCCTGCTCGGGATCGCACAAATCCAGCGCCGGGCGCACGTGCAGCACACCGGCATCAACGTGGCCAAACATGCCGTAGTCGAGGCCGTGGGCATCCAGCAGAGCGCGAAACTCCATGATGAAATCGGCCAGTGACTCTGGCGGCACGGCGGTATCTTCGGTGAAGGCCACCGGCTTCTTGCGTCCTTCGGCGTTGCCCAGCAGCCCCACCGACTTCTTGCGCATGGTGTAGATGGTCTCGATGCTCGGCAGGTGGTCACACAACTGATAGCCGATGATCCCCGCCTCCCCCTTGGCGAGCAGATTGTCGATACGGCGGCAGAGCTCCGCCACCTTGGCCTTGTGTTCTGCCTCATCGGTATCGGCAAACTCGACGATGTTGAGCCCCTGCAGATCCTTGCCGGGCACATCCTGAATAAGTTCTTTCACCGAATGCCAGATGATGTCGGCGCGGGCCAGCCCGAGCACCCGGGAGTCCACCGTCTCCACCGAGAGAGCCTGCGCCTGCACCATAAAGGGGGCATTGCGCAGGGCGGAGGGGAAGCTGTCGTACTTGACGTTGACCAGGGTGCGGTAGCGCGGGATGGGGGTGATATTGAGTTTGGCTTCGGTGATAAAGCCCAAGGATCCTTCCGAGCCGCACAGCACCCGGCTCACATCCAGCGTGTCGGTATCGGGTTGATAGAGGTGCTTGAGATCGTAGCCGGTCAGAAAGCGATTGAGCTTGGGGAAGGTCGCCTCGATGTCGGCGCGGCGCTCCTTACCGATGCGATAGAGGGTGCGATAGATCTCCCCTTCCCGATTCTCCAGCGCCAGCTTGTCGGCCAGTCGCTCACCGGTCAGCGGCTCGGTGGCCATCAGGTCACCATTCTCCAGCACCGCTTTGAGGCTAAGCACGTGATCCGAGGTTTTGCCGTAGACCAGCGACCCCTGCCCAGAGGCATCGGTGTTGATCATGCCCCCTAAGGTGGCGCGGTTGGAGGTGGAAAGATCCGGCGAGAAGAAGTAGCCGTGGGGCTTGAGATAGGCGTTGAGCTGGTCTTTCACCACCCCGGCCTGGGCACGCACCCACCCCTCCTCCAGATTAATTTCCATGATCTGGTTCATATAACGGGAGAGATCGACGATAATGCCGCCGCCCAATGACTGACCATTGGTGCCGGTACCGCCACCGCGAGGGAAAAAACTCAAGGAGGCGAACGCCGGCTCTGCGGCCAGCTTGAGCATTGCTGCTATGTCATCCGCACTGCGCGGATAGAGAACCGCCTGAGGTACTACCTGATAGACGCTGTTATCCGTCGCCATCGCCAACCGGCTTGCATAAGACTTTTCGATATCACCACGAAATGCGCTGCGCTCTAGCAACTCAAGAAACTGCAGGGTTGCGGGTGACAAACTGTCCTGGTAATCGAGTCTCGGGATCATGAATCCTTGTTCCCATCCTTTGCTTGATGCCGGCACGCCGGCGACAACGACTGGCCAGCCGCCTGTCAATGGCAGTCAGGCCAGTCCGCTCACATGTGAGCGGGCAGTATATCAGCTAGAAAACCGCTTGCGCTTGGCAATATTCACCATTTGAAAGGAGGACTTTTATGGCTCACCACAGCCATGTTATCAGTACGCTGGTCACCACCGAAAAACAGGCGCTTACCCTGTCGCTGTTCGGTTGTATCACCTTTGCCATCTTCGGCATCGGCTACGGCCTCTTCGTCGGTTCCAACGCCATCATGCTCGATGGTATCTTCACCCTGTTCAGCATGGGCATGACGGGCCTCGGTCTTGTTACCGCCTATCTCGTTACCCGCCCTTCCGATGCGCGCTTCCAGTATGGCTATGCCCACTTCGAGCCCATCACCAACGTCATCAATGGCGCTATTATCTTGCTGCTCTGTCTCGGCGCCCTCTATAGCGGCATCACCACCCTACTGGATGGCGGACGGGAGATCGATCTCGGCCACGCCCTCATCTATGCCGCCGTCTCCACCTTCTTCTGCGCCATCATCTATCGTATCGAAGCCCAGGTTGCCGAACAGGTTGACTCCGAGCTGGTGCGGGTCGACTCCAAGGAGTGGCTGGTGGATACCCTGCTCAGCGCCACTCTGCTGATTGGCTTTGTGGTCGCCATCGGCCTCGATGCCATCGGCTACGGCCAATACAACCGCTACATAGACCCGGTGCTGGTCTCGCTGCTGGCCCTCTGCGCCACCCTCATTCCCATCAAGGTGCTCGGTCGCAACCTGCGGGAAGTGTTGAAGATCGCCCCCAAGGGAGATGTGCCACGGCAAGTCGAGCAGGAGATCGAGGCGCTGCGCCAGCGCCACGGCATCGAGTGCTACAGCCATCTGGCCAAAAGCGGTCGTCGCTTCGATCTGGAATTGAACATTCTGGTGGCGCCGGGTCAGGAGTGGCCCGTCGAACGTCAGGATGCCTTGCGTCAGGAGCTCTGGTCTCGCCTTGGCGATACCCTTGGGGATGCCTGGCTGTCGGTCTGTTTCACCCGCGAAAAGCGCTGGTTGTAACGACCGCACGGGGGAGAGCGGCACCGCCGCCTCCCCCTGTCGCATCACAACCCCATCACGCCCCGCTGACGCTACGCTTGCCAAATTGGCGCCAGCCGTTATCATCAGGGCTCATTTTTCACCCGAGGTTTTATTGCCCATCATGGACAATCCCCGAAGTTGCCCTTCGTCTCTCTCTGTCAAAGCCTATCTTTTTCTGCTTAATCAGCGCCTCTGAATAACACCTTTGCCTTGCTGTTACTGCGGCCATCGTGCGCCGTGATCACTCTCTGCTCTGTCTGTTTTTATTGAGGTCATACAATGGAATTGCTGCTGGATCCCCACATCTGGATTGGTCTGTTTACCCTGATCATTCTGGAAATCGTGTTGGGGATCGACAACCTGGTCTTTATCGCCATCCTGGTGAAAAAACTGCCCCCCGCCCAACGGGACAAGGCGCGCATTATCGGCCTGTCGCTGGCCCTGCTGATGCGACTTGGGCTCTTGAGCGTCATGTCATGGCTGGTTACCCTTACCACCCCGATTTTGCACCTGTGGGATCACCCCTTCTCCGGTCGGGACCTGATCCTGATGGGGGGCGGCCTGTTCCTGCTGTTCAAGGCCACCTCCGAGCTGCATGAGCGGCTGGAAGCCAAGCCCCAGGATGATGGCCCGGTCGGCGCCTACGCCAGCTTCGGCGTGGTGATCGCCCAAATTCTGGTGCTCGATGCGGTCTTCTCGCTCGACTCCATCATCACCGCCGTCGGCATGGTGGAACACCTGGGCGTCATGATGGCCGCCGTGACCATCGCCATGGTGGTGATGGTGCTCGCCTCCAAGCCGCTGACCCGCTTCGTCAACGCCCACCCCACCGTGGTGGTGCTCTGTCTGAGCTTCCTGCTGATGATCGGCTTCAGCCTGGTGGCGGAAGGGTTCGGCTTCCATATTCCGAAGGGCTACCTCTACGCGGCCATCGGCTTCTCGGTGCTGATCGAGTTTTTCAACCAGCTTGCCCAGCGCAGCGCCATGCGTCACGAATCCAAACAGCCCCTGCGCGAGCGCACCACTGCCGCCATCTTCAAATTGATGGGAAGCAAGGCGTATCAGGACCGACCCGATGACGATCTGGATGCCCCGACCGCCGCGCCGGTGAGCTTTGGCGAGGAGGAACGCTACATGGTGACCGGCGTGCTGTCGCTGGCCGAGCGCTCCATTCGCACCATCATGACCCCGCGCTCGGAGATGGCCTGGATCGATATCAACGACTCCAGCGACGAGATCCGCGCCCTGCTGCAGCGCGAGCCCCACAGCCTGTTCCCTATCTGTGACGGGGATCTGGACGAGGTGATCGGAGTGGTCAAGGCGCGCGATCTGCTGTTTGCCTTGAACGAAGGGCAATCCTTGAGCGAACTGGCCAAGCAGAACGACCCCATTATCGTGCCGCAGACCATCAACGTGATCCGCCTGCTGGCGGAGCTGCGCAAAGCCAAGGGGAGCCTTATTCTGGTCTCCGACGAGTTTGGCGTGATCCAGGGGCTGGTCACCACCCACGATCTGCTGGAGGCCATCGTTGGCGAGCTGCCGGACGAGGACGAAACCCCGGATATCGTGCGCGATGGCGAAGGGTGGCTGATCAACGGCAGCACCAACATCCATCATGTGGAGCAGGTGCTGGAGCACGAGGGGCTGGTGAGCGAGAGCGATGAATACGTAACCCTGGCGGGCATGCTGCTCTCCCACTTCGGCACTCTGCCCACCCTGGGCCAGCAGTTGCAACTGCAACAGCTCAACTTCGAGGTGATTGAGGTGAGCGAGCGGCGCATCGAGCGGGTGAAAGTGATGCCCGCCACGGCTTGAGCCTGCCACCAGCAGAATACAGAAGAGGGCCAGACGGCCCTCTTTTTTATGCCTAAACGCCTCTTTCCTAACGGTTTGCGCTGATTGCTGCATCAAGCACAATTCTCTTGTGCAATTACCCCTCTTTTTCACAACAAGATGGCGGCATAAAGTGGCCTCACTTCCACCATGAGGAACTCAAGATGAGCCACGATCACCTGTTTTGCCCGCAGCGACTGGGTCAGCTGCTCCTTGCCAACCGCATCGTCATGCCCCCCATGACCCGCTCCCGTGCCAGTCAGCCCGGTGATGTGGCCAACGCCATGATGGCCACCTACTACGCCCAGCGCGCCGAGGCGGGCCTGATCATCAGCGAAGGCACCCAAATCGACCCCATGGGCAAGGGCTATGCCTGGACGCCGGGCATCTACAGCGCCGAGCAGATCGCTGGCTGGAAGCTTGTGACCGATGCCGTGCACGCCAAGGGGGGCACCATCTTCGCCCAGCTCTGGCACGTGGGCCGAGTCACCCATCCGGACAACATCGGCGGCGCCCAGCCCATCTCCGCTTCAGCCCTGCCCGCAGTGGGCGTCAAGGTGTTCGTCGATAACGGCAGCGATGCGCCGGGCTTTGTCGAGACCGTCACTCCGCGCGCCATGACCCAGGCCGATATCGATGCGGTGGTGGGCCAGTTCCGTCAGGCGGCCCGCAACGCCATCAGCGCCGGTTTTGACGGCATCGAGCTGCACGCAGCCAACGGTTATCTGATCAACCAGTTCCTCGACTCCGAATCCAACGCCCGCACCGACAGTTATGGCGGATCGCTGGAGAACCGGTTGCGCTTCCTCAAAGAGGTGACCGAGGCGGTCTGCAGCGAAATCGGCGCTGACCGGGTCGGGGTGCGCCTTGCACCGCTCACCACCCTCAACGGCACCGTCGATGCCAACCCGCAGGAGACCTATCTGGCGGCCGCCCGACTGCTGGGCCAACTCAACGTGGTCTACCTGCACATCGCCGAAGCGGACTGGGACGATGCCCCCCTGATGCCGGAGAACTTCAAGCAGGGTCTACGCGATGCCTTCCCCAACACCCTGATCTACGCCGGTAAATATGATGGTGATCGCGCCCGCGCCGCCCTCGACGCGGGCTGGGCCGACATGATTGGTTTTGGTCGCCCCTTCGTCGCCAACCCGGATCTGCCGAACCGGCTGCGCCACGGCTATCCGCTGGCCCCCCACGATCCGGCCACCCTGTTTGGCGGCGGCGAGAAAGGGCTGACCGACTACCCCGTCTATCAGGCCGAGGACGCAACCATCAGCCGCTGATTGCCGATGGCCAACCAGCCATGTAACGCAGGCCCCACAGGTTGGGGCCTGCCGTATTGTTGCCCATTCGCAGCAGTGGCAGTTTCTCTATATTGCTGTTGCAATGATCTCGTTGTTATCTCCCCTCGCTTTCACAAGGAGTCATCATGAATCACACCCAAGCCTGGTGCTGGCATGCCCCCGGTGAACCGACCCAGCTTACCCTCGTCGACCTGCCCCTGACACCGCTCGCCCCTAACGAGGTACTGGTGGCAAACCGGGTTATCGCCTTCAATCCGGTGGACTGGAAGCTGATCGAATATGGCCACTCCCACTGGCAGGATGGTCAGGTGCCCGGCGTCGATGGCATGGGCACTATTGTGGCCCTCGGCACCAACGTCAGCCATCTGCGTCTCGGTGCCCGGGTCGCCTACCACACCGATCTGCGCCACCACGGCAGCTTTGCCCGCCACACTAGAGTACCGGCCCGCGCCCTGCTGCCAGTGCCCGATGCCCTGAGTGACGAGGCGGCCGCCGCCCTGCCCTGTCCCGGCCTCACCGCGTGGCAGGCGCTGGCCAAGCTGCCGCGCCTGCACGGGGAAGCGCTGCTCATCACAGGTGCCGGCAGCAGCGTCGGCCGCTTTGCGGTACAGCTCGCCCTCAAGCAAGGAGCGCGAGTCTTTGCCAGCGCCAGCCCACGCCACCATCACTGGCTCAAACAGATCGGTGTGCAGGGTGTAGCCGATTATCGGGATCCCGACTGGCTGGCCACCTTGCAGACTGCCAACGGCAACGAGCCGTTCGAGGGGATCATCGATCTGGTCTCCAGCCAACAGGCAGAGAGCCTGCTGCCTGCCCTTGGCTACTACGGTCACATGGTGACTGTGCTCGGGCGCATCCCGCACAATCCGTTGCCCGCCTTTAGCCATTGCCACTCATTGCACGAGATTGCGCTGGGCGCCCAGCACGCCTTTGGCTCGGACAAACAGTGGAGCCGACTGGTGGCCGCCGGTGTCGCCATGATGGAGCAGATGGTGAGCGGCGAGCTGACCCTACCGCCGCTGGTGGTGGGCGACTTTGAGGAACTACCCACCCTGCTCGAGCGCTTCAAGCGCGAAGGACAGGGTGAGAAGTTTCTGGTGCGAGTGGCGTAACACTGCCTTCCCCGGCAACCACACCAGCCTTTGAAAGATGAGAGGCCCGCCAGTGATGGCGGGCCTCTCTTTATATCCACTGCATATCATCTCGACTTCATTGGCGCCTGACTCAATGCAGGATCACCCCGTGAGTCTCGGCATAACTGCGGATCTCCCGGGTCAGCCGCGCCTTGTCGGCCAGAGAGAGCCAGCTCGCCTCAACGGCATTGAGCGACAAGCGGCAGAGCTGACTCATGGTCGCGCCAAGGCCATCGGCCAGCGCCGCAAAGTTGGCATTCATATAGCCGCCAAAGTAGGCGGGATCGTCCGAGTTGATGGTGACGCAGATCCCCTGCTCCAGCAGTCGCAACACATTGTGCTGGGCCATATTGCCGAACACCTTGAGCCGGGTGTTGGAGAGGGGGCAGACGGTAAGTGGCAGCCTAGTATCGGCCAGATAGCGCAGCAACTCGGGATCGTCTGCCGAACGCACCCCGTGATCGATGCGGCATACCTGCAGCTCGTTGATCGCCTGCCAGATGTAGTCGGCAGGCCCCTCTTCACCGGCATGGGCCACCACCGGCAGCCCCAGCTCGCGGCATTTGGCAAAGACCCGGGCAAATTTAGTGGGCGGATTGCCCCTCTCCCCGGAGTCGAGGCCGATGCCGTGAATGCGCGACAGGAAAGGCATAGCCTCTGCCAACATCGCAAAGGCCTCCTCCTCGCTGAGGTGGCGCAAAAAGCTCATGATAAGGCGCCAGCTGATGCCAAACTCCTTCTCCCCGGTCTGCAGCGCCCGCTCGATGCCGCCCAGCACAGTAGCAAAGGGGACGCCGCGGGCGGTATGGGTCTGCGGGTCAAAGAAGACCTCCACATGCACCACCTTGTCGGCGGCGCAACGCTCAAGATAGGCCCAGGTGAGGTCGAAGAAGTCCTGCTCGGTCACCAGCACGCTGGCGCCGCGATAGTAGAGGTCGAGAAAGGATTGCAGGCAGTCAAAGTCATAGGCGGCGCGCACGCTGGCCACGTCGGGCCAGGGCAGTAGCACGCCGTTGCGGCGGCCCAGCTCAAACATCAGCTCGGGTTCGAGGCTGCCCTCGATATGCAGGTGCAGCTCCAGTTTCGGCAGTCCGGCGATAAATTGCGCGGCGGTGAGGTGTTCGGGTGTGACTGGCTTGGGAATCGGGGTGTCCATGGCAACGGCTCCATCAGCAAAGTGATCCGGCGTCAGCCCCTCCACCAGACTGACCCGACGGCAGCTTTATTGTGCACCGAAGTGGCGAGACAGGGGAGACTTGTCATCAAACAGACTTATAATGGCGTCACAAAAATCATAAATGATTGAACATCTTAACGATTGGCGGCTCGCCTGCGCCCTGACAAGGAGTTTTCATGAAGAAGAACGTCATCTGCGATATCGACGGTGTCATCCTGCACAACAACGATCTCATCCCCGGTGCCGACCGTTTCGTCCATCGCCTGCTGGAGCAGGGCAGCAAGCTCTTGTTCCTCACCAACTACCCGGCGCAGACCCAGAAGGATCTGCAAAACCGCTTCCGCTCCGCCGGGATCGACGTGCCGGAGGAGTGCTTCTATACCTCCGCCATGGGCACCGCCGACTTCCTCAAGCGTCAGGATGGCAAGAAGGCCTATGTGATCGGTGAAGGGGCGCTGACCCACGAGCTCTACAAGGCCGGTTTCACCATCACCGACATAGACCCGGACTTCGTGGTGGTTGGCGAGACCCGCAACTACAACTGGACCATGATGCAACAGGGGGCCAAGTTCGTCGATCAGGGGGCCCGTTTTATCGCCACCAACCCCGATACCCACGGCCCCATGATGCACCCGGCCTGCGGCGCCCTGTGCGCCCCCATCGAGCGGATGACCGGCAAGAAGCCGTTCTATGTCGGCAAGCCCAGCGCCTGGATCATTCGTGCGGCGCTCAACCGGATGGAGGCCCATTCCGACGACACCATCATCATCGGCGACAACCTGCGCACCGACATTCTGGCGGGCTTTCAGGCCGGTCTCGAGACAGTGCTGGTGCTCTCCGGGGTGAGCAAGGTCGCCGATATCGACCGCATGCCGTTTCGGCCGAACCATATTTTCGACTCCGTGGTCGACATCGATATCGTCTGATACCCAAGGATTTAAACAGGGCAGGTCTCCCCTGCCCCAGCTGGACCTGTTATGGAACCCATTCTCATCGCCGTGGCCTTTGGCTGCGGCATGGTAGTCAATCTGATTGGCCTGCCCCCCCTGCTCGGCTTTCTGGCCGCCGGTTTTATCCTCAACGGCATGGGATATGAAAATACCCCCGCCCTGAGCGAGGTGGCCGATCTCGGCGTCACCCTGCTGCTGTTCACCATCGGTCTCAAGCTCAATATCAAGACCCTGATGCGGCGCGATGTGTGGGGCACTACCAGCCTGCACCTGCTGCTCTCCACTCTGCTCTTTACCGTAGTTCTGCTGGTCTGCAAGGGACTGGGGCTTGAACTTGCCCTCTCGCTGGACTGGAAGCTGGCGCTGCTGCTGGGTTTTGCCCTCTCCTTCTCCAGCACCGTCTTTGCGGTCAAGGTGCTGGAAGATCGCAGCGACATGAACGCCCTCTACGCCCGCATCGCCATCGGTGTGCTGGTGATGCAGGATGTATTCGCAGTGGCGTTTCTGGCCTTCTCCAGCGGCAAATGGCCCAGTATCTGGGCACTCTGGGTGCTGGGGCTGCCGCTGCTACGCCCGCTGCTGTTCAAGCTCTTGGAGCGGGCCGGTCACGGCGAGCTGCAGGTGCTGTTCGGAGTCTTTCTGGCGCTGGTGGTCGGGGCCGCCGGTTTTGAAGTGGTTGGCCTCAAGCCGGATCTGGGAGCCCTCATCATTGGCATGCTGCTCGCCTCCCATCCTGCCGCAGCTGGGCTGGCCAAGGCGCTCTTCAACCTCAAAGACCTGTTTCTTATCTGCTTCTTCCTCACCATCGGCCTCAACGGTCTGCCGACCCACGACACCATGTTGCTGGCGCTGGCGCTGGTGCTGGCCCTGCCGCTCAAAAGCGCGCTCTACTATCTGGTCTACAGCGGCGCACACCTGCGAGTACGCACCGCGCTGCTCTCCACCCTGGCGCTCACCAACTTCTCGGAGTTTGGCCTGATCGTCGCCGCCATCGCAGCCAAGGCGGGCTGGCTCTCCCACGAGTGGCTGGTGGCGGTCTCGCTGGCACTGGCGGCCAGCTTTATGATCTCTGCCCCCCTCAATGCCCAGAGCGAGCGCATTTATCACCGCATCGGCCACTGGCTGCGAGGATTGCAAGCGAGCAACCTCCATCCGGAAGACAGGCCCATCGAGCTGGGCGATGCCGAGGTGATCATCCTAGGCATGGGGCGGATAGGTCAGGGGGCATACTTCGAGCTGGAGAACAAATACGGCAACGTCATCCTCGGGGTGGAGAACGACAGCGAGAAGCTGCCCACCCTGCGTGCCCAGGGGATGAACGTCATCGAGGGGGATGCCACCGATACCGACTTCTGGGACAAGGTGCTGCTCTCCAATCAGGTCAATCTGGTACTGCTGGCGATGCCCCACCACTCGGGTAATCTCTACGCCATCGAGAAGCTGCGCAGCCACGGGTTCAACGGCAAGATCGCCGCCATCGTCCGCTTCGAGGATGATATCGCCTCCTTGCAGGAGCAGGGGGTGGATGCGGTGTTCAACGTCTACAACGAAGCGGGCAGCGGCTTTGCCCGCCATGTGATCCGCCGCTTGCAGCCACTTTGAGTCGTCGACCAGCAGCCCTTGGCAAGGGCTCTTGGCAAGCAGGAACGCATCGTTTAAGTTATGCACAACCTCGTTTAATAAAACGAACAAACGCGGGGCCGGGATGGCCCCGCGTTCCTATCTGCCGAAGCCAAGGAGGCACCATGAAGACCCTCAACGACTGGATTTTGCTCGATCGCCACGATGCGACCCCCACCCCACTGATGCCCGCCCCCGAACGCATTAAAGCGGGCCATCCGAGTCAGACGCTGTGGAACCACTACTCCGACCCCAGCCAGCAGTTTCACATCGGCTTCTGGGCTTGCGAGCCTGGCCGCTGGGCCATCTACTACACCGAGCACGAGTATTGCCAACTGCTGGAGGGGGATGTGGTGATCCACGACAATCTGGGCGGCCAGCTGGCCCTCAAACCCGGCGATCAATTCGTGATTCCGGCAGGCTTTGTCGGAGAGTGGGAGACCCTTACCCCCTGTCGCAAGGTCTATGTGATCTTCGAACCCGCCTCAGCTTGACGTTCACATCACCCGGCCCCGTTGCAGCAACCCTTATCCTGTTGATCTGCTTGACGCTTACGGCATGATTTTCTGCGGTTTTCCCGCTTGCAAAAGGTTTTTCCGCTAGGCATTGTGTCTGACGAGGAATGTAAATGGAATTTCGAGCCCAAACGTGGGGGGCTCATATAAAAATCAAGAGGATTACCGCCAATGTGTTCAATTTTCGGCATTCTGGATATCAAGTCCGATGCAGTAGCCCTGCGCAAATCGGCGCTGGAGATGTCCAAGCGACTGCGTCACCGCGGGCCTGACTGGTCCGGCGTCTACAGCTCCGACAAAGCCATTCTGGTGCACGAGCGTCTGGCCATCGTCGACCCGGGCAATGGCGCCCAGCCGCTCTACAACCCCGAACGCACTCATGTGCTGGCGGTCAACGGCGAGATCTACAACCACAAAGAGCTGGAGAAGAGCCTCAAGGTCGACTTCCAGTTCCAGACCAAATCCGACTGTGAAGTGCTGCTGGCCCTTTACAAGGAGAAGGGCCCGGCGTTTCTCGACGATCTCAACGGCATCTTTGCCTTCATTCTTTATGACGCCGAACAGGATGCCTACCTGATTGGTCGCGACCACATGGGGATCATTCCCCTCTATACCGGTCGCGATGAGCACGGCAACTTCTATGTCGCCTCCGAGATGAAGGCGCTGGTACCGGTCTGCAAGAGCGTCGAAACCTTCCCACCGGGACACTACCTGTGGAGCAAGGATGGCGAGCTCAAACAGTGGTACAAGCGCGACTGGATGGAGTACGCCGCGGTCGAGCACAACGTCAGCGACAAGGCCGAGCTGAAAGCCGCGCTGGAAGCTGCGGTCAAGCGCCAGCTGATGTGCGACGTGCCCTATGGCGTGCTGCTCTCCGGCGGGCTGGACTCCTCCGTCATCTCCGCTATCACCAAGCTCTATGCGGCGCGCCGCATCGAGGACGATGGCAAGAGCGAAGCCTGGTGGCCGCAACTGCACTCCTTCGCTGTCGGCCTGGAAGGCTCACCTGATCTCGCCGCCGCCCGCAAGGTAGCTGATCACCTCGGTACCATCCACCACCAGATCCACTTCACCGTGCAGGAGGGTCTGGATGCCCTGCGCGACGTCATCTATCACCTCGAGACCTATGACGTCACCACCATCCGCGCCTCCACGCCGATGTATCTGATGGCCCGCTACATCAAGGCGATGGGGATCAAGATGGTGCTCTCCGGCGAAGGCTCCGACGAGCTGTTCGGTGGCTACCTCTACTTCCACAAGGCGCCCAACGCCCGCGAGTTCCACGAAGAGAACGTGCGCAAGCTCGCCTCTTTGCACCTCTATGACTGCCTGCGCGCCAACAAGTCGATGGCAGCCTGGGGTGTGGAGGGTCGCGTGCCCTTCCTCGACAAGGAGTTCATGGACGTGGCGATGCGCCTGCAGCCCGCCGACAAGATGTGTGGCAAGGGCAAGATCGAGAAGCACATCCTGCGCGAAGCGTTCGAGGATCTGCTGCCCCACGAAGTGGCATGGCGCCAGAAGGAACAGTTCTCCGACGGCGTAGGTTATTCGTGGATCGACAGCCTGAAAGCCATGGTGGAGCAGGAAGTGACGGATCAGATGTTCGAAGCGGCCGCCTTCCGCTTCCCCATCAACACCCCGCTCACCAAGGAGGCCTACTTCTACCGCGCCATCTTCGACGAGCACTTCCCGCTGGAAGCTGCCGCCCGTACCGTGCCCTACGGCAAGTCGGTCGCCTGCTCCACCCCCACCGCGCTGGAGTGGGATGCCAAGTTCAAGGAGATGGCCGACCCGTCCGGCCGCGCCGTGATGGACGTGCACCAGCAGGGCTACTAAGCCAGAGCGGGGCGACCCCATCGGCTAACGCCAGATAGCAAAAAGCCCTTCACCATGGTGAAGGGCTTTTTATTTTTAAATGTTCCAGATGCAATCAATATTGATAAATGAATATGCCACTTAGCTCATCTTGAAATAAATCCACAATAATTGTTGCTCAGATAAAATGGGGCACCATTTTATGACTCACAAGTCAAAATCTGGCCTGAAATATATTTCACACAGCTTGCCAGATTATATCCACCACAAATGCGTATTAAAAAAACGTGACAAAATGACAAAGTACAATGCGTAATGGCGATCATATTTCGCTAATATTACAGCGTCCATCGCAATGAGAAGGTGGTGACCGCGACATGGTCTCCCCCAGGTACCCAATCAACCTTGGGTGCATAACCGACTTCCAATGCAACTGACTTGTAACCCAGTATCACTATCGGCAAAGCGGCAAAACCATCAATACCCGAACCGTTGAGATAACCAGCCTGCGCCCCTACCCCAGCAAAAACATGTTCGGTGAGATACCACTCTTTCCGATAAGAGAAACCCGCATAACCAGCTGTATTTTCTAGAGAATCCCGATAAAGCCCGCCGCGCAGCGCAAGTTTTCCCGTGTCGTTGTCACCCAAGAACACCCACGCCAATCCCAATCCCGGGTTAAAACCATTAAAGTCACAGGTTTTGCTTTTTTTTCCTGTTCCCTGCGAACAATCACTGTGTATTGATGCCCCGTGAATAATAAGTGAAAGATCATGTTCAGCTGCCATGGAAAAAGTCGGCAACCCCAAGAGTCCAATGGATAACAAGCAACCGTGAATGTTCATGTTAACCTTCCTGGTTTTATTTACCTCTCACTAACACACTAAATCAAAAATAGGCAGACATCAAACGAGTAACATCAGAGCGGTTGAACCGATAGATGTAAACGGGTCGCTAATACCATCGAGAGTGGCCAGCCAGGGTAATGTAAGGCACATGGTATTATTCACCCTCATACGGCGTTCCGGCGATACGAGCTCATCACGCATATTCGGCGCTGAAAGCTTCATTTTTTCCATGACCGCCAGCGCACTCATTTTCAGATGACGGTAAAAACTGGCATTGAGCTGGGTCAGATGGAGCAAGGAGTGGCGCACCCGTTTGAATGTCTCGGCACATACCGGGCTCTGCGAGTGCCAGAAGGAGGCCAGCGAACCTTTGGTGGTCAGACCGTCAATATCATAGAGTGCCCGCCCCATGCAGAAGGTGGGTACATCATGGAGCAAAGCAGAGAGACCGACCGTGCTGTTGATGGTGATCACCCCTTTGAGCAAGGGATACAGGGTTGGCAGCGGCAGTTCATAACCGTAAAAGACCCTCCCCTCCAGGCCAAGCACCGCAATGAGCCTGTTTATCTGGGCACGATAACTGACATAGCCCCGATCCATGGGGTGGTGCTTGAACAACAACACATCTTCGGGTTTGGCATGCTCCGCAAAGGAGTTGATCACCTGCGCAACCATCTCCTCTACCCCGCTCAGGTCAGAGTGCTCACGGATCTGAAAATCCTCGGTCACTTGCAGTGGCACAAAGAAGATCCGCCCGGCGTGCTGCGGCAACGCCTTGAGCAGGGCGCGATCCTGGCGCAAGTTGCCGTATTTCACCATGGCGCCACAGACCCACCCCATCGCCTCCTGCACCAGACTCCAGGGACGGTGATTCACAAAGTGGGGATAACGCCAACGGAACAGCGACTTGTTGATGTGGTAGCGACTGGCATACCAGGCGCGCACCGCAAAGGTCTTGCCCACCTTGAGCGAGCTGTCATAAGGCACAGGCCAATCCAGTTGGGCAAGTTGATCGCGCCGCTCATACCAGGGGCTGAAGGCATTGACCCCCCCCTGCTCCAGCGTGACGAAATCGGGTCTGAGATAGCCCTCCTCCATCGCCCAGAATGGCACTCGCTTCAACTTGCAGATACGGCCAGCCTCCAGATGGTAATAACGGCAGTCCCCGTAACAGATCACCGTATCGATACCCTGCTGCTTGAGCACCCGGCGGAAAAAGGCGTTCCAGCTTTCCGGTTTCCCGCGAAAACGCAGATTTTTTCCGGCACAGGGCCAGCACTCATCCCCGCCATTGAAATGGATCTTCACCACCTGATGTCCCGCCTCGGTCAACTGACGACTCAGGGTCTGAAAGAAAGGGCCAAGCGGGCCTTGCAGTAACAAAATCTTCATTGACGACTTATCTCAAAAACGGGGAGAGAGAGGGGCGCTGCATGAGCGTCTGGAACAAGTAACCGAGCTTGAGCTGCCAGCGTTGCCAGCGGCTCGCTTTTTGGGCCGATGAGTGTCCCTGCTTCGCCAGTTGGTGGATCAACTGCTCCGGACTTATCCAGAGCCCGGTCTGCCAATCGAGATAGAGCGGATAGGCAACCAGCGTCAGATAGACCAGCGCCGCCAGCGGCAGACTACGTTGACGACGAGCAGGCGGATTGGCATCCGTTGTCAACCCCCAGCCACTGTAGAAGGGTTGGCCCCAGGTCGTCACCTTGACCCCCTGCACCAGCGCCTCGAAGCCACTGAGCGAGGTCATGGTATGCAGCTCATCCACATGGGGATAGAGGCTGGTGAGCCCAATATCCAGCACCTGGCTATCGACACACTCCGCCAGACAGGCCGCAGAAATCGCCCCACCACGATTGCCCGCCACCACATCAGGGTGTGGCTTGTAGAGAATATGAGCATCGGGTTTGGCCGCTCGCACCGCCCACAGCAACTGCTCATTGCTGCGAATATGGGGGCTCCCGGTCAGAATGGAGGCATCGCCATCTACCTGACCCACCACCAGCACCAGCTCACGACCATCATCGGGCCTGGTGTAGTGCTGCGGCTCGCCCACATTGTATTTGCTGACCCTGTGTTCCCGTAGCAAGGCGAGCAGCGCATCCCCGCGCTTGACCTCCGCCTCTGTCAACTCCTGATAGTTGAGCAACTGTTCCAGCCCGCTGGGAGTGCGACTGTCGAAATAGATCCCGACCGGGTCCAGTGACAAGGAGGAGGGACGACAGAGATTGGAGCCCAGCCCCCTCGAGCGAATAAAACCATCCTCGACCCGGATTGCAGAGGCGAGATCAGGGTGGCGGCTACCCCACACCAATATCTGCTCGTCACCGGTCAACCGCTTGGGTGGCTTGCGCACAAAGCGCAACTCATCGGCCAAATGCTGGCAAAACGCCTGCATAAATGCCCGCTTCCACAGCGAGAAACCGACCAGATAAAGCCTGCGCCAGCGCGGCGCGGGGCGGCGCTGATTGGCAATAATGGCGATCACCTCCTCTACCTCGCAACGCTGGCCCAGCACAGGGTCGAGATAGCGGGGATAGCGGATCAAGGCTGCCGCGACCAGCTGGGCGAGCGACACTTTTACGTTGCGCCTTTCACACTGCTTGCTGTCATGGGTCAGCCCCCAACCCGCATAAAACGGCATACCGAAGCAATAGACCGGCTTGCCAAGCAACAGGCCCTCAAAACCAAGCTGGGATGACACCGTATAGACAGCATCCACCACATTGAGCAGTGCATGGGGATGGCAGTGATCGGCCACAATCTCCACATCATCCAGGTTCAGACGGGCCAACACCCCGCGCTTCTTGCCAAGGCGAGTATCGGGATGGGTGCGCAGCAGCAGGCGCGCATCGGGATGATTGCGGCGCGCCGCCTCCACCATCGCCACAAAATCAGCTTCACTGGCCAGCGCCCCCGGAATGGAGAGATCCCCCGCCACCTGATCGACCAGTAGGACCCTGGGTTTGGCGCTCTGCTGCAGACGTGTGGCAAGCCCTGATGGCAAGCCGCCATAGTCCCCGACAGCAGAGAGGGCGGTCACGCTGCCGCTGGCAATCGACTGATCGGGGGCAGTGGCATAACAGTTGTATTTGGTGACCCCGAGGCGTACCAGCTCATCGATCAGTCGCTCGGCCCGTG
Organism: Aeromonas sp. 600886; assembly: GCF_049174935.1. Lineage (NCBI taxonomy): Bacteria > Pseudomonadati > Pseudomonadota > Gammaproteobacteria > Aeromonadales > Aeromonadaceae > Aeromonas > Aeromonas sp. 600886. The sequence goes on from NZ_JAAKUB010000008.1 coordinate 151,158, forward strand.
CCAACATCTGTGGCTCGCACGGGGTGGCAATCAATTGTTCAAGCTGGCTGGGCTGGCGGGCATCGTAATAGATCCCCACCGGATCGGCGATCAGCGAGACCGCCTTGCCCCCCCTAGCGGGGTGGCCGATATAACCGATAAAGCCATCTTCAAGCTGCCAATAGGGCAAACTCAGGGTCTTGGCCTGCTCCTTGATCTGGTGGGTATTAGCCTTCTGGCCCCAGCCGACCAGCACATCCCCCGGCTGTACGGCATCAGGGGAAGCAAAGCGCGCCAAGGGTTGTCCCAGACAGGCGCTGATTTGAGTGCTGCGGGCCAGTATGCCGCTGGATTGTGTCCATAGAGTCATGCAAATTGCTCAGATAAAAAGTTCAGCGAGATGTGGGCTTAAACATATCTCTGAAAAAGGCCCGAGGGTTGAGGTAGAGCTTGCGCAGCTTGCGCCACAGTGGCCGCTTGCGCTGCACCCCCTCTTGCCAGCGCAACAGCCCCGGATATTCGCTCACCGGATAGCCCGCCTCCTCCTGCAAACGGATCATCCACTCGCGAAAATCCGGCAGCTCCCCGCCAAGGTCGTTACAGGGCACCACGGGCCCTTTCAACGGGCCTCGCTCTGCTTCACTGCGAGCCAGCATCTGCTCAAGCAACTGATCATTGTTAGCCCGCCGCTTGTGGTAAGGGTGAGTCAGTGGGCGCGGATGCCACTGGTGAACCAGAAACCGGCCGGCAAACAGATGGGGCAGCGCATAATAACTGAAATAGCGGCGAAACCCCTGATAATCTCCCGGATGCTGTGCCTTGATATTGAGGGCATAGTCATCAGGTCGTGGCCCGATGGGGTAATGACGGGTGAGCCTGTCAATCAGTTCGAGATCTTCGCCGCCATGGCCGACAAACTGCTCGTCAAAGCCCCCCAGCTGCAAAAACCACTCGCGATTCATCAGCAAGCAACTGCTGGCCAGGGCGATTCCCTCCACCCGGTGATTTTCTCCCCGCAAAAAAGACTCCAGGCAGCCCTGAAAATCCCCATCAAAGCGCTCAGTCTCTTCCTTGGTTAGATAGAGACAGGGGTACATTTCAAATGCTATAGGGGCTGTAGTCCTATCACTTTCTTTTACATTGAAATGTGCCAGTAATTGAGAGTTAACTATTAAGTCCGCATCTAGAAAGAAAATTTTTTCACTATTGCTCTTGTTAACAGCAATGTTTCTGGCGCTAGCATTAGTAATATCGTTTGTCGCTATACAATGAAAGCTGATATTCTTGTATCTTTGCGAACCTGCTTCATTTGCGACAATACAGATATTCTCCCCATCAACGCTTTCCAAGCAAGAGGTCAGTCTGTCATCGCAATCCTTTTTACTACCTCGGTGCGAGGAATAGAAGTAAGGAATTATGAAATCAATCGACATTTATTCCTCAACATTGAGCCTCAATGATGCTCTATTATCATACGAATCTCTTAGGAAATAGATGACTTCAATCGTGTCAACCCCTTTGGTGAATTCGTCAGGGACGTTTATCTGAAAACTGTGGGTGTTACTATAATGTTTGATATCCCATCGGTTGTTATTAATTAAAAAATAACATGCTGATACAATGGAGTCAGGAAGATTCCCATCATAAGACACGTCAATATTATTTCCATTAAACCTTACTGAAATAAAATCACTAGATAGTGCATTAGATAAAATATCGGCGCGCTCTTTTTTGTAAAGGAAGTTTATTATTTTTTTATAGTAGTCATCTATATAATGGAATGGGCTAACGCCCCACTGATGATCGTTCTTAGCTATTAGTTCACATTGGGAAAATCTTATGAAAGCTGAGTCGGGAAGATCTTTTCTTATAATTTCGTATAGTTTAGCTAATACTTCATTTGAGCGTTTAATAAGAGTGTTTGGATAATTTGGAATTGTATTACACCCAGATGCCATGTATTCAGACCAATAGGATTCACTTATTATTATTTTGTTTTGTAATCCATTCCCCTTCATGAGTTCATAAAATGAACTCCAGGCCATTTCCCAATACCTGAGCCACTCAATACTGCCAGATTGAATGAGTTTGCCACCATTTAGTTCATGCTTTGAGGACATAAATTCATTTGACAGAGTAAGGAGACCCCCTTCAGGGGATCTCCAGATATTAAATCGCTCATCAATGAAATCCATAAGCAGATAATCGAAGTCTAACGCAGTGATATCTCGTCTAAACGTCTTGTTGATGTCATAATCAACTATTCTTCGTTGAAATTGAGACTTAATAACACTTGTGTCAACAGGGGTGTCTTTGGGTTCATTTCCAAATGCACTGGCCATTGAACTTCTTGCAAAATAGGCAAGAAGTTCAATTTTATCTTCTTCATCAAAGCCAATGGAGTCTCTACTTACACAGCTACCAAAAATGGCTAGTCTCATAATTTAGTCTTGTGTTTAAATATTTTTATTTGTGATTTGATTCAATTCTAACTCAATTGTTGCTTTGTTTGAACAATTCATTCTAACTCTATTCTTTGCATTGGTACTCATTCGCATAAACTCTTCAGGGGAAGAGTAGATAGCTATAATCCCTTTCACAAGAGATGAATAATGTTCTGCATAGTCTAAGATTGCAGAGTCTCTATCCACAAATTCGGGCACTGCCGCTACAGCATTAGTGAGCGGTATTAATCCTGAGGCCATTGCCTCATCCCGTGATACGCCTTGTGTATCCATACGGGTGGGACACATAAAGAGCCCATATTGCTGATGGAGCGCCTTGATCTCATGACGATTGACAAAGCGCCGTTCGATAATGACGTTGTCCAGTCCGGCGATGGGAGCGAGGATCTCGTCAAATAGTGGGCCGTCACCAATGATTCTGAATTCCAGCTCTTTAAAGAACTCGTATTGCTGCAACTCCAAAATGGCTTTGACCATCAGGTCATTAGCATAAACGCGGGAGGCATAAGGTCGGATAGAAAGAATTTTCTTTCTCTGTTCAACACTTTTTGGTTTGTATTCAAAGAAGTCAGTGTCAATCGGATTATGGATGATTGCATATTGCTGCGGTGGGATCTGGATTCCCAGATCCTCCATTGAGGTTTCTGCCAAATACCGTGACACAAAGACTATTTTCAGATTTGGGTGCATGGGGCTGAGCATCTCTCGCCACAGAGAAAGACGGGCATCACTCAAGGTCTGTGCTTTGGCGTGTTGCTCAGGTGTGTCATAGAGGAAGGCTCGGCGCTCGTAGGACTGAATATCAGCGCCATGGGTCCAGACAGTCACCTGCACCTGGTCCAGATGCTGCTTGATAACGTCCCATATTCCACGATCGATAAAGTGGATCACGATGTGCTTGTAACGACCGTGCCGTAGTTGTACCTCGAGAGCTTCGGATCCCCCTGTGGTGACATCTATGTCTTCGAACTCATGATAAGAGAGCGCTGTATCGGCCTTGAAGCGGAAGACATCGCAGACTACACCAGCCTCTTTGTAAGCCTTGACGCGACTGTGAACGAAGGCATTTTTATAAAGGTCGTTGTAGCTGGGATAGTTGTTGGTAATCACCAGGTACGGGTTGCACGCCAGTTGCTGGCAGGGTGTCTGAGGCTTGAAGTCGAGAATGAGCGATGACAGCGACGCCGAGCCAGCAGCATAGATCCGCAGGCCAAACTTGACCGATGCCGTCCCGCTGGGAAGTGGAATCTCCACATTGCGATTGGCAGGTTTCACCACATGAGAGAGCCGCTCCTTGTTAGTGTCCATAAAGAAGAGGACAAATTGCAGGTTCAGCCCCGGTGTGGTTTCCATGTGCAGGCGAAGCTTGCCATCTTGTACATTGAGCTCCGACAGGTGGTGTTCGCGCTTGGCATACCAGTATTCGTGTTTTCCGTCCGGAAGAGAGGAACTCAGGGTCAGCAGGCCATTTTCCATCACGGCTGAAACTTGCGTATTTTTGGCCGGTACCAGCAACTCATTCAGGGTTGTTGCGTGCAGAGCGGGCAGTTCATCAACACTACGCTCAAATGGCTGACAATTTTCTGCGATCTGGTTGAGCTCGGACAGGCCATAACCAGTTTCCAGTGTGGGGGCATTGAACGCATCGAAGCGTTCAGCAACCTCAGCACCATTCATGCAGTAGTTGAATTCATCCACCGAGAAGGCGAGAACATTTTCATAGTGATAGGTATAGAGACTGGTGACCCATTCTCGAAGGTTATTCTCGGGGATCACTGAACCAAACGCCAGGCTGCTTCGCGCCGGCAGGCTAGCCACCTCTTGATAAATTCGCTCACCATAATTTAATTGCAGTTCATCACTCTTGACCTTATAGAGGGCTCCTTTACCGATGACCTGTGCGTCGGTATAGCGAGTCGCAATGATGATGTCAGTCAGATAATGGGGGCCATAGTAATCTTCAGCGACCATGACCGACAGCCAAGCGCCACCGCACACCTCGCGTAGTCGCAACTGCTCTGCGTCGGAAGCACTGAGCAAGGTGATCGCGTCCTGAGGCGCGAGACCAGAGGTGTCCAATCCATTGCTTGTGACAATAACCATACGCTTGTTGTCATACTGCTGACGATTGAAGTGCTGCATCAGGAGAACACACTCTTCGATGCTTCTGGCGTAGCCCGTGACGCAGATAGCGGGCAGCATGTTTTCAAGCTGAGTGTCGCTGACTTTGGAGTAGATATAGGCAAGACGATCTTGGTAGGTATGTTCCAGCATGATCTTGCGTAGGGCCATCAGTCGTAGCTGCTTCACCTTTAGCGGATTGCCGGCGACATTCTGCAACCGCCTGACCAACTCACTCCCGGAATCCCCTGTGAAGACCAAATCGCCAAACATGGCGCGAACTCCACGAGAGAAGTTACTGACGGTGATCGTGTTGGAAGCAAGCAACTCGAAAACTCGGCGCGCAAACATCGATTGCGACTGTTTGATCGAGTTCAAATTGATAGAGTAGTAATAACCCTTGTAGGCCTTGTCGATCTCGCTATAAGGGAGCGTACCGACAATAAAAGGTTGATACTCTTCTGGGAATTGATAATCAGGAATATTTTTTCCAAAATTACGATCATATATTTCAACTGGTTTAAAATTGGGCAGACTCAACAAAAAATCCCCGAGGTCACGGGTACGCTCAGGATATTTCGTATAGTAGGCACCGGCAAAGCAGAATGCATCCTTACGCTGATACTTCTCAATCGGGTTATTAACCTTTGGTTGGGCAGCAAATGGCAGAAAATAAACACGACCGTGCCCAAGAGCTGTCTTATATCGACTAATACAATCGATGTCTGTGGTAAAGACATAATCAAAGAGCTTTGCTGTATTAAGAAAGGTTTCAAAGTGAACCGGATCTTCTTTATTCCAGAAGACTGTGGGTACACTGTTATTGCGGCACCATTCGACAATATCGACGACTTCCTGGCTCATATGGCCGACTTTACTACCCCAGAGGTCATTTTTACCGCGCCAGGCAGACTCGATCATGAGCAACTCTGGCCGGAATGACTCAAGCTCGGTCAACCAATTCTGCGGGGTAAGCTGAAGCAGGTTGCACTCAGGCTCGTAGGATAGATAGGTGAATTCATCCATAATACTGGCGACTTTTAGACGTCTTAACGCGTTGGAGATACCATCGCCCGTATCCAAAACCAGTTTCTCGATAGCACGTTCAAGATGAATCAGATCGGCACGACTGGTAGCACCTGTCGTGTCAAGCAGTAACTTGGGCAAGATGTTTGGGGATGAGGTAATTCCACGACGTTCTTTAGCTGTCTTCTTCAGTGCCAATAATTTGAGTGGTAAAGAGAAGAAGCCCTTCCAGCTCTTGGTCGAGAAAATAAGTGCGTGGCCGAGTTGATAAGAGAGGGTATTTTTAAGTTTGGCAGCTTTCATCCGCTGCTCTTCCAGTTCATGATGAACACGCGCCAACTCTTGCCTCATCTCATGAAGGGCAAGCCTTGAACGCAAGAAGTCCATTTTCATGTGTTCTTGATCAGACTGAATAGATTGTGTTATCGCCGTATTGACAGACAGGATGCTGTCTTTTTTCAATAGGTGTTCATTGAGTTGCTCAACCTGATTATTAAGCTGGTGAAGCTGTGCCTCAAGAGCATCCCTCTGTACACGAACTTCATCATACTCCTTTTCTAGGAGTGAGACTTTCCCCTTATAATTGGCGACCTGCTGGGTAATGTTTCTATATTTAACCCTGGCTTCATGCAATTGGGTTTTAGATAGAGAAACCTCACCTTCAAGAAGATCTATCTTTTCTGCAGACGTATTGGTCGCAATATCCAGTTGCTTTATCAGATCAGCTTTTGACGTTGCAGCTGTCTTTCTCTTTTTAATTCTATTATTTATTTGTTTTTTCATATTTTTTATATATGTGAACGGGGCCATGTTGACATGGCCCCGTAGTTAATTACTGAATGGCGTTAACGTAGTCGAGTATCTCGCTGGACCTTGCATCGTGCAGGGTCATGCCCAGGAATTGCTTGTGCTTGACCAAAATCACGATGACATCAGCCTGTTGCAGGGCATTGGATAGTGTGGAAAGAACGACGTTGTTACGGTTTTCCAGTACCGGCGGCAGTGCTTCGATATTGGGCTCAACCGCCAGAATTTTATAAGCCGGGTTATTTGCCAGGGTCTTGGTGATATCCAGCGCCGGGCTCTCACGCAGATCGTCGATATCCGGTTTGAAGGCCAGACCCAGACAGGCAATTTTCGGATTGCTCAGACCGGCAACCGCTTTTTCTACCTGCGCCACCACATAGTGCGGCTTGTAGTCGTTGACCAGGCGAGCCTGGTGGATGATTTTGGCAGTGTCAGGATTCTGGTTGACGATAAACCAGGGATCAACTGCGATGCAGTGGCCACCCACGCCGCAACCCGGTTGCAGAATATTGACTCGCGGGTGACGGTTGGCAAGGGAGATCAGCTCCCACACATTGATGCCCTGCTGGTCACAGATCAGCGACAGTTCGTTGGCAAAGGCGATATTGACATCACGGAAAGCGTTCTCGGTCAGCTTGCTCATCTCGGCGGTGCGCGCTTCGGTGGCAATGCACTCACCCTTCTTGACAAACATCTTGTAGACCTGAGTGGCGGCTTCGGTACTGGCCTTGTCCATGCCACCGATGATGCGATCGTTCTCCACCAGCTCGCGGATCACCTGACCGGGCAACACGCGCTCCGGGCAGTGGGCAACAAAGATGTCAGGGGTCTGGCCTTCTGCCACTGTGTGCGGGAAGGTCAGATCGCTGCGCTCTTCGGCCAGCCATTTGGCCATCTGTTCGGTGGCCCCCACCGGAGAAGTGGACTCCAGTACCACCAGATTGCCTTTCTCCAGCATGGGCGCCAGGGCACGGGAAGCACTCTCGATATATTTCAGATCCGGTTCGTGATCTTCACCCTTGAACGGGGTCGGCACAGCAATCAGGAAGGCATCCGCCTTCTGCGGGCTGGTGTGTGCGCTCAGGTGGCCATCCTGCACCGCTTGCTTGACCAGATCTTCCAGGCCCGGTTCCACGATATGGATCTTGCCCTGATTGATGGTGTCTACCGCATGCTGGTTGACATCGACACCGATAACCCGAATGCCGTTGCTAGCGATGACTGCTGCTGTTGGCAAACCGATATAGCCCAGACCAACGACGGAGATGGTTTCGAATTTCATTATCTTGTGCTCTCAAAAGTAAAACAGGGGGCAAATATGCCCCCAAGGACAGTTATGTAATCTGTAAATCAGGCCACTTGCAGGCTGCTGTCAATCTGCTGGCCGAGGGCGCCGCTCAGGCCAATGACAGCCTCAACGATGCGTTGACTGGTTCTGCCATCCCCATAGGGGTTGTTGGCATGGCTCATCACCTGGTAGGCCAGCTCGTCATCCAGCAGGCGAACGGTTTCTGCAACGATAGTCTCGTCACAGGTCCCCACCAGACGAACTGTTCCCGCCTTGACGGCAGCAGGACGCTCTGTGGTATCTCGCATGCACAGCACCGGTTTGCCCAAGGTGGGCGCCTCTTCCTGAATACCGCCCGAGTCGGTCAGGATCAGGTAGCTCTGCTTCATCAGATAGACGAACGGCAGGTAATCTTGCGGCTCGATCAGATGTACATTGTCGAGACCCTTGAGGTTGCGGTTGACCGGCTCTTGTACATTGGGGTTGAGGTGCACCGGATAGACGATTTGCACATCATCACGCTGGGCCAGTACGGAGAGCGCCTTGCAGATCCGCTCAAAGCCATCGCCATGGTTTTCGCGGCGATGGCCGGTGACCAGGATCAGCTTCTTGCTCTTGTCGAGGAAAGGGAAGCGCGCGGCCAGTTCAGCCTTCATGCCAAGGTTTTTATCAATGCGTTGGGAAACCTCAATCAAGGCGTCGATCACCGAGTTACCGGTGACGAAGATGGTCTCCGGAGCGATGTTCTCCATGATGAGGTTTTTCAGCGAGCTGATCGTCGGGGTGTAGTGTTGATCGGCGATGCCGCCAGTCAAACGACGCATCCCCTCTTCCGGCCAGGGAGAGTAGATGTTGCCGGTGCGCAGCCCTGCTTCAACATGGCCAACCGCGATACGGTGGTAGTAGGCGGCCAGTGTCGCCGCAAACGACGTAGCCGTGTCACCATGCACCAGAATGCGGTCCGGTTTGAACTCGGCAAAAACGGGTTTGAGCCCCTGCAAGATGGCGGTCGTGACATCGGTCAGATCCTGGCCCGGCTTCATGATGTTGAGATCATATTCCGGTTCAATTTCGAACAGGTTGAGAACCTGATCCAGCATCTCCCGGTGTTGCCCGGTCACACAGACCCGCACGTCAACCTTGCGATTGGCCTGGAAAGCCTTGACGATAGGGGCCATCTTGATGGCTTCCGGTCTGGTACCAAAAACGATCAATACTCGCTGCGCCTTAATTGGCATAATAATCACTCCCGTGTGAGCTAATTGGTTTTATCTATCCGAAATTAACTAATAAAGACTGAGTTCACTGTTGAGCTGTGTCAGCCTGTGTTGCCAGGTGTGTTGGGCCAGCACGATTTCCATCGCGTTTTGACCCAATTCGTCTCTTAGTCGAACGTTTTTTTGTAATTGTTCACACCATTCGCGCGCCGCAGCACCATCCTGCACTGCGACAATGCTCTTGCCAAAAATGTTATCCATGGCGATCGAAGGGGTGCTGATAATAGGGCAGCCAGCAGCGGCCAATTCAAACACCCGACGGGATAGCATGGTTGAAGATTGACTAATCGTATTGAAGTTTAAATATATTTGATATTGCTGATATGCCTTGGCAACCGACATTTGAGTGATCGCAGGTTTACAGTAAGGTTGTAGTTGCTCAGGATAGCTGCAGCCATTTCCCTTCTGCCAAAACCGGTCAAAAATAATCAGATTCTTATCTCGCAATGCCAGAAGAATATCCTCCTGAACCCTGCTTCGCTCAGCCAGCTCGTTACCATAATAGCCCCCCAGAAATGCGACCTCCTGACCGCGCACTCCCTTCTCTGCAGGTTGATACCAGCGTGGCTGGGCAGCAAACATCAGCACACCGACATGCTGAAAACGCTGATGGGGGAGCGCATGATAGCGCTCCAGTGAGCCGGAATCCGTGGTGTAGACCACATCAAACAACGCGGCCGCATCAGCAAAGCGTTCGAAGTGAAACGGATCCTCTTTGTTCCAGAAAATTGTTGTGATTTTCCGCTTTTGGCAGAATTCCAGCAACCTCCGCAGCTCTGGTTTATTGGGCGAACTATTGGCATAACTGGCTATTTTCCCTTTCCAGCTATCCTTATAACCACGCCAGGCTGATTCGACAAATAAAAAGTCAGGTTTGTAAAATCTTAACTTCCATTGCCAATCTATCGGTGTTATTTGAATTAAATCTGCGTCTGGAGCCAAACTGAATGTAGTAAACTGGTCGGCCACTAAAGCAATACATGGTCGTTTATTATTGCCCAAAGAAATTGATCCACACATATAATAAAGTGAAAATCATAGCCACCTATTATCTATATAGCGTGGAATATGAATAGCATGCTGGTTTTTATCAAAAAACCAATAAATTTATATACAATAGTCGCTTGGCTATATTCTGACAGGCAGACCTCATTCCTCAACGTTATCTCTTTGGCAGATGATATTCTCATCTGCCAAGAATACAGTTCTGACCTATCTTGCATCACCTTATCAATCCTGGTGTTCACGCAAGGTCGCCAGCCCCATAACAATCAGGCCATAGAAGAGGCAAAGCAGAACACCAATTGTGACCAGGTTATACAAGCGGCGTGGGTATTCGGCTTCTTCCGCCAAGGTTGGCTGCGTCACGACCAGCAGGTGTTTCAGCTTGCGATATGCCTCAACGCGGGCTTGCTCCAGACTGATAAGGCCCGTCTTGTAGAGATCAGCAGCCAGAGTGGCCTGGGTTTTCAGATCCATATATTGGGCAGTGATTTCGTTCATTGCCTCAGGTGCCAACTGAGTGCCAGCACCGGCATCATTGGTGGTCAATTTCGCCTTTTCCTGTTTCAGTTGCTTGCTTAATGCATCAACACGACTTTGCACCGATACCACCCCTGGTGCGCTCTCTTTCATATAACTGCGCAATTGCTTCAGTTCTGCCTGCTGGCGCACCAGCTCGGCTTCAATTTCACTGACCACACCAAGGCGTGCAGTGCTGGTCGATTCCGGGCTGATTAGCTGATGGCTATTTTGAAACGCCAGTACCTTGGCTTTCTCTGCCTGCAAGCGTTGATGGGAACGGTTAACCTCTTGCTCGACAAACGCAAGCTGATCCATGGCGACCTGGTGGCCCAGCTTGTTGATAAAACCTTCCGCCTCTTTCAGCATCATGCTCACTACCTGCTGGCCATATACGGGATCAAAAGCCTGCAGTTCGATAGTTAATACCCCGGAGAGTTCATCAAGACGCAAGGTCAGGTGATCACGGTAATATTCAAGAAACTCTTCGCGGGTCGCCTCCCCCGATAAACGGGAGAAGAAGTCGGCATCATGGCTTTGGTAGTGCGCTTTGAGCGCCAATTCGCGATCCAGCTTGGCCAGCAGATCCCAGGAGCGCAGGTACTCTTGTACCAGCAATACGTCCTGATGATTGCTACCACCCAGCCCCAGCATAGACAGAGCATCGGGCAACATTTTGATCTGATCTGCCTGCTTGATAATGATGTCACTTCGGCTGACATAACGGTCTGAAGCAATCCCGCCAAAATAGATCGATGCCATGGTAAAGCAGGCTACAACCCACAAAAAGCTGCCCAGTTTCAGACTCTGTTGCCAGGACCTGTGGGCAATTTTATAACCGTTGGAATCAATGAAGAAACGCTTCGGCTCTTTGCCAAGTTTGCGAAGCTTCCGCACGAAGCGTGATGGCTTTTCTGTTCTGATAGGTTGTGTCATGTTTAATTGTGCTTATTATAGATTTTGATAAATACGGATCGCATCGTCGATATTGTCAAATACCTCCAATCGGCTATTTCGTAATAAAATACCCATATCACACTGCTGACGCAGGTTTTTCATATCGTGCGACACCATAATAAGGCTGGCAGTTTCACGTTTCTGGTTAAATACATCGATACACTTCTGTTTAAAGCGGGCATCCCCCACCGAGGTGATTTCGTCAGTCAGATAGATATCGAAATCAAACGCCATGCTAACCGCAAAGGAAAATTTGGAACGCATACCACTGGAGTATCCCTTGATTGGCAGCTCGAAATGCTGACCGATTTCCGAGAACTCCTTGACCCACTCTTCCACGGCAGCTGTCTCGCGTACCCCGTGGATGCGGCAAACAAAGCGGGTATTTTCACGCCCCGTCATGCTGCCCTGAAAACCGCCCCCCAATGCCAGTGGCCAGGAGACCCGGCAATGCCGGCTCACCTTGCCACGGTTGGGCATATCCATGCCCCCGAGCAGTCGTAGCAGGGTCGATTTGCCCGCCCCGTTGACCCCCAGAATGCCGATATTGCGGTCCTGAGGCAGGGTGAGCGATACATCGCGCAGCACATAGTTACGACCAAATTTGGTCGGGTAATACTTGGTAACTGAATCAAGAACAATCATGTGGATCACTTTAACTGGCAATCAAGCGGCGGTGGCTTAACCGATAGCAACTCATGGCGAAGGTGAGCAGTATCAGGGTGACCGCAGCCAGATACTCCCAACTAACATATGGGCTGCTATAGCCGGCAATCCAGCCACTGCGAATCAGCTCGAGGGCATGCACCAGCGGATTCCATAAAAACCAGTGCCGATATTGGGCCGGAATGGTGGCCAGCGGATACATGACACAAGAGACAAACATCAATGGCATCATCAGCAGACCGAGAAACTTGTCGGCCTCTTGCATCAAGTTGCAGATAACACAAAAAACAATGCCGAGGGAAAACGAGAATACCATCAGAAGCAGATAGATAAGAAGCACCTGCAGCGGGTCGGCGGGGATGGCATCAAAACCAAACCAGATTAACCCCAATATCAATACCCCCCCCACCATCATCCCCACCATGGTTTCGAGCATAAAGCGCGCGATGAAGGTCGAGAATGGGGTGACCTGACGGTAGCAAAACAGCCCCATATTGGAGCTAACTGCCGTTTGCAGTTTACTCACCACATTTCTAAAAAAGAGAAAGGGCAAATACCCGGCGGTGATAAAGAGTGGTGCCGGTGCCCCACCAAAGCCACTGTGGTTCCGCAGACCAAAAATCAGGCTGAAAAAACCAATCATTAGCAGCGGATCCAGCAGAGCCCAGGCATAACCCAACCGGTAACTACCAAAGCGGGTTTTAAGCTCACGAATAAGCAGGCCAAAGACAACATCTCGCAACACCTGCAAGGATGTGCGCGGCGTTTGATTAAGAATCGGTTTATTCATTAGTTCGCTTTACCCATAGCAGACTCGCCCATTCGCGAGTCTGCTTTTTTACAGCAAGAAGCGGCTTAGTTAATTGCTACGTTAGCAGCCACGGCGATCTGATAAATGATTTGGGTAATATCCTTGACCGATTGCATGGTTTTGCTGTCGACCTTGGGCAACACCAGGATCTGATCACCGGGCTGGACACTCCCCTTATCTTTAAACTCCACCAACCCGTTGGCATGAACCACGGCAATCCGCTGGTCATTCGCACGCTCGGTAAATCCACCCGCCCAGGCCACATAGTCATCGAGAGTTGCATTGGCGTTATAGACCACAGCTTGCGGCATCAATACTTCCCCACCGACCTGGATCAGGTCCGTTCTGTTCGGTATGACAATCTGGTCACCCTGTTCCAGCTGAATGTTCGCAACAATCCCCTTGTCTGCGACCACCACCTTGCCAAGTGGCTGGATTTTTCTGGCTTTTTCGACAAAGCGCATCACCAGTTCTGCCTCTTTGGCACGGATCGCCGCTTCACCATCCGAGCTGGCAGGAGCAGTAAACACACTGCGCTCCAACCGGTTGAGCGACTCTTCCAACATCTCTTTTTGCCGCGCAGCAACACTCTTGCGCATCAGGTAGATGGATTGGTAATCGGCAAGCTGTGGATCAATGGGAATATGGTTGAGCAGCTCATGCAGCTTGGTCTGCTTGCGCACAGTGAAATATGAAGGCCCCATATAGCTACCAGCGACCTGCACATCATAAACCTGAGCATGCATGTCATCGTTGAACAAGACTTTGTCACCATCCTTAAGCTGGAGGCTGGCAAAATCCTTGTAAGGTAAATAGATGGAGAATGGACCACTTGGACGGTCACCTATCACCCCGACATGGCTCACCTTGGCAAGCGGCAGTGCATAGTTGACCAGCTCCGAGCCTAGCGTATTGCGCTGAGTCAATTCGAAACGGAAGGGATTACGAACCTTGCCTGCGACATTTATCATCGGGCCCTGTGGCTCTACCAGGATGACATCCTGATCTTTAAAAGAGAGCTTGGGCATTTTGCCCTGCTGCATGAATTCATACAGATCGATTTTTTGGATGACCTGATTCTGGCGTAATACCTTTATTTGACGATAGCTGCCGCGCTCCGAGTCGATCCCCCCAGCCCGCTTTAGAAAATAGAGCACACTGTCAGAAGATTGACCCGCATACTGGCCTGGCCGTATTACCGGGCCAGTGACAAACACACTCACGGGAGTTGTTGTCAGCAGGTTGACGTAGATATTGACATTATTTGTAAAAACATCGCCAATTCTGCTGGTCACCAGATTATTGACCTGGCTGGCAGGTACATTCTTGACATTTATCGGGCCGACATCAGGGATGAAAATATTGCCCTGATTATCTACCGTCACTACATTTGAAAAATTGACGGCCCCCCAGATCCAGATATTAAGCTTGTCCCCTGGCGCTATCAGATAATTGTCATTCAAGCCATCGCTGCGTTCGGTCTCATAGCCACCGGCAAACAGATTGGCGCCATAGGGAGGAGGTAATCCAGCCTCTGCCAGGGGCAGTAATTTACGTACATCTGCCTCACCGGGTAACAACATCCCTTGACGATTCTGTTGAGTAAAACTCCCGGTCGTTGAACTTGTGTTGGCCTGCCCACTCAGTGCTGCTTGACCACCAAGCTGGGTGCCGGTGTTTTCAGCAGCCTTTCCTGAAAGGGTGTAACCAAATGATGATCCATTTGCTTGCGCTAAATCCGGGGCGGCAATGGCCATGGTTGCGCAGGATGTACTGATGAGAAACAGAAGTGTGCCGAGCTGATAAATTTTCATTTTGTTCAAAACATGTGCCTTCATTTTATTGCTCAGCAAGAAGGTTGCTGACAGAGGTCTGTTCCAGTTGAGGTATCAGATACCATTGTTCTTCAGTCTTGCATGCCGCGCGCCTTTGCGAATGGCCTTGCATGCTGTTAAACAACAACTCAACGCACTCAAGACCCAGAGCCGAAACATAGCGTTGCCCCAGGGTATAGGTAACATTGTTTCTACTGAATGCAGCGCCTTGTGGCAATGTATTCAGCGCCTGCTGCAGATCGGGAGGCATGGCATACAATTCGGTAGCAACAGACGGGTTGACGAGAGGACGAGACGCTTCTACCTGCTTTGGCTCATATGCACAGCCACCAACTTGTATGGCTAACGATATGGCCAATAACCGGGTTGCAAAATTCATGTGTCAATATTTCCCATGGAGTCAAGTGTTGATCTGTTAAAGCCAGGTCGCCTTATGGTCTGGCAACGCTATTGCCGATCGACTCATTATCTTTCATGACCAAAAAACGAACTGACATGTGGCTGTTCATCCCCAGCCCTGCAACTGCAAAAGCGGGTTTTGAGTTCCTCATCAACAGACAATCTGCCGAGACTGCGAAGCGATACCAGGCAGTCTGAACAAGAGGGCTTTGCTCAAAAAATTACCATTTACAGCACACATTTCAGAATGTTCTGAGTGAATCGAGCAAGACACGATATATGATGGATCTCAGACAGAACAGCAATAGTCTCATCAGAAGTAGGCATGAGCTCTAAAATGAGCAATGCTGCTCAATTGCTGTAAAGATGTAGCGATGTTGATGCGAAACACTGTTTTTTTGCCATAGCTACCGCACGGCAATGACATCTTCCCGGACAAAAAACAGACAAAATGGATGTAAAACTAAAACAGGAGGGAAAATAACGATGCCTGCCAGCTCAAAAAGCAGACAGAAATTGATTGCAATGTAAGCACCCACCCCGTGCATGAGAACGTCACAATGTGACGTATATCATGTTTATTCTCATTTTTTTCGAATGCTATCAATTAGCCACAATTGGGTCAACACTCAAAAAACTCACCTGCATTCTTCACACGACAAAGAGGGACACAAGACTCTGTTTTTAAAAGATTTACACTCAAAGCAGCATTGGTAATAAATGTATTCGTACGGTGTAAATATTTTTGACGACAAGCAAGATTAATTTAGAAATTTCTTAATTATCCCTCGCTCCTCCAAAAAGAAATTAATTTTTGTGAGTCACATCCATTGAACTTTCAATTAAAATATGGTTGGCAATACTTTATTCGAGTTCGGCAACCTCTCTGATATCCCCATCAATCCACTCAGCCATTGCCTGAAAAGTGACCGCCATTAACATCACACATAACAAACTGTTCAAATAACGTTCAGCCAGACTCCGTTTTTCCCCCGTTATTGAGAACATAAAAGTGATAGACCATTTATTCGCCAACATGGTTTTTTTTAGTTTTTCTGGCCGTGATTGACAGGGTTATTGCCTGTTGACTATGCCTGATATGTGTCCGATTGAATCGGCACCACAGGGTCTCAACGACATTGGAGGGGGCATGGACGCTAACACTCTATCAAGGATTGGCCTGCTGGTTTCACTGCTCACCAGCACAGGGGCCGTGGCCAATGACAATATTCTTGCCCTGCAGCTGGGCAAGGCGTTCAACAATGAAAAGCTTGACATCAAGATCGCCGATGCCAAGTTTCACCACATGTTCTGGCGCTGGGGAGACTCGGCCTGTCAATTTGGATTGGGAGTGCGTGGCGGTACCCTCAAGTTAGAAGATGAAGAGACAGCAAGACTGGGAGGCGGTGCCCGTATCGAATGCCAATGGGGTAACTGGGTGACCTGGATCCCCGGCGAAATGGTCTGGCTCGATCAGTATCAATTTGGCACCCGCGGCCACGGCTACAAGGATTACGGCGGTCCCTTGCAGTTCGCTCTGGGTATCGGCCTCGGTTACGCCATCACCAAGAATTGGCTGATCGGCTATCAGTATGAGCACATGTCCAACGCCTATATGTATGACAAGAACCCGGGGCTGGACAGCCATACCCTCCATATCGAGTACCGTTTTTAGCCAGACAGACTTCGTCGTGCTCATCTGAACACTGTCTAGTCCTGAAATAGGTTTACACATTTTCAACTAGCATTTCTCTACTCAGAACCCCCTATGTACCGCATCGGGG
>NZ_JAAKUB010000009.1:0-157490 GCF_049174935.1 Aeromonas sp. 600886
GGTCGTTACTGGGATCGAACCAGTGACCCCCTCCTTGTAAGGGAGGTGCTCTCCCAGCTGAGCTAAACGACCTGGGAATTCTGTCTCCACCGAGTGGAGAAAATGGTGGGTCGTGCTGGATTCGAACCAGCGACCAATTGATTAAAAGTCAACTGCTCTACCGACTGAGCTAACGACCCTCACCACGACCAGTTCCGACTGCATTACTGCTTCGGCTCTGACGGCGGCCTATATTACGGATTTAAATTTCCGGTGCAACAGAAAATTCGTAATTTAAATCCGTTTGCTCACTGTGCGTACAAATGCAGGCTGTTTTTACAGTAGCGTTACGAAAACAGTGACATACAGCAATGTTACAGCTTGGCCAGACTCTGTTTGGCCAACTGGGCTGGCGAGGTGTTGGGATAGCCCTTGATCACCTGCTCATAGAAGGATTTGGCTTCCGCCTTCTTGCCATCCAGCTGCGCCAGCATACCCAGCTTCAGCAGCGCATCTGCTCGCTTGGGGGATTTGCTGTATTTGTTGGCCACGGTCGAAAACTGGGCCGAGGCACCGGCTCTGTCACCCTTGTTGAACAGCAACTGGCCGAGCCAGTAGTGTGCATTGGGAACATAGCCCGAATTGGGGTACTGCTTGATGAAGCCCTGGAAAGCCGGAATGGCTTTGTCGTAGTTCTTCTCTTTGAGCACCATATTGACCGCTGCGTCGTAGGCCTGATTCTCATCCTGATTGGTTGAGTAATTGGCGGCAGCAGCCGGTGTGGCAGCAGCAGGGGCCGGGGTGGCTGGAGCAGCTTGCTGGCTGCTGGCAACCTTGTCGAGCTCTTGGTAGAGCTGACGCTGGCGCTCTTGCGACTGTTCCATCTGGTAGGTCTGCTGCTCCAGCTGACCACGCAGCTCGGAGACCTCCCCTTGCAGGGAGTCGACCTGCTGCTGCAATTCAGCTTGCAGTCGCAGACGGGCATTGAGGGTGCGCTCCAGCAGGGCAACCCGATCTTCCAGGCTACCGGTGGGCACGATGGCGCCGTTGTTGCCGCTAAGGACAACCCCACCACTTGAGTCACCGCCCAGATCGCTGACCGGTGCCGCAGCTTGCGCATTCAGAGCAACCATTACGGCCAGCGCAACGACAGCTTGCTTGTACACAGATTTCATTCGGATCAAACCTTAGCGTTTAGTACAGATAAAACGGCCAGCGCCATCGTCGCTCGCATATACAGATTTCATTCGGATCAAACCTTGGCGTTTAGTGCAAATAAAACGGCCATCGAAATGGCCGCTTGCATATAAACGAACTTCGTTCGGTTCAAACCTTAGTAAACCAGAACCGCGCGGCGGTTTTTGGCAAAGGCATCCTCGGTGTGGGACAGATCCAGCGGCTTCTCTTCGCCATAGCTGACGATGGAGAGCTGCTCGGCCTGCACACCCAGGGTTTGCAGATACTTGGCAACAGCCTTGGCACGACGCTCGCCCAGGGCGATGTTGTACTCCGGAGTACCGCGCTCATCGGCGTGACCTTCGATCAGGACTTTCACGCTCGGGCGCTCGCGCAGGTAGCTGGCGTGGGCATCCAGCAGATCAGCGTACTGACCCTGGATATCGTAACCGTCGAACGGGAAGTAGATCACGTTGTCACGCTGCAGTGCTTCGAACTTCTGACGCATCTGCTCTTCCGGGGACAACATGCCGTTGGCGCCGCCGGTTTGTACACCGCCCATGCCGTCGGTCATACCTGATTCGGCGCCAGCGGCGTCGGAATCAGAAGAAGAACTACAAGCGGCCAGGGTGAACAGTGGCAGTGCGATGGCCAAACCCTTGAGCAGTTTATTGAGTTGCATGCTATTTCCTTAAACCTTTATAACAAAACAAAAAACAATTGGATTTTTATCAATTCAAGAAGGGCGACCAAGCTGGTGCACGAATTTCACCGCTACTGGTCGGAAGCACAGCCTTGAAGCGACCATCAGTCGACACCAACGCAAGACTCTTACGACCCTGATAGATGGTGGCATAAATGATCATGCTGCCATTGGGAGCCACACTTGGCGACTCATCCAGAGCACTCTGGGTCAGGACCAGCAGGGCATTGTTTTCCATGTCCTGACGGGCAATACGATACTGTCCCTGAACACGGGTCACCATCACCATGATTTTGCCATCAGGAGTGATGGATGCACCCTGGTTGGATTCACCTTCCCAAGTCATCCGGCGAGTCATACCAGTCGCCAAATTTACGCTATAAATCTGGGGTTTGCCACCACGTTCAGAGGTGAACAACAAATTTTGCCCGTCCGGCATCCAGGAGGGTTCGGTGTCGATCACACGGCTGGTTGTGACGCGGGTCAGCTGCTTGCTAGCGACATCAACCACATAGAGGTTCGGTGAACCATCTTTGGAGAGAACGATAGCCAGACGACGACCATCCGGAGACCACTCCGGCGCCCCGTTAATACCGCGGAAACTGGTGATCAGGCTGCGCTGCTGGGTGTAGATATCCTGCACGTAGATTTCGGACTTCTGGTTCTCGAAGCTCACGTAAGCCAGCTTGCTGCCATCCGGCGACCAGGCCGGAGACATCAACGGCTCGCGGGAGCGCAGCAGGGTCTTCTCGTTGTAACCGTCGTAGTCAGAAATGCGCAGCTGGTACGGGAACTGGGTACCCTGCTGTACGGAGACGTAAGCCAGACGGGTCAGGAAGGCACCGCGCTCGCCAGTCAGACGCTCATAGACGATGTCGGAGATACGGTGGGCAAACTGGCGCATCTGGGCACCCGGGATGGTCGCCATACGGCTATCCAGAATGTAACCGTTGCTCTCGCCACCTTGTGCCTTGGCCAGCTGGCCTTTCAGCACATCGACCAGCTCGAAGTTGACCTTGTAGGTGCCGTCACCGACTGCCGAAATGGACCCCACCACCACGGCTTCAACCCCTTGGGAGGCCCAGGGAGCGAAGTTGATCTCGCTGCTGCTGCTCGGGGTCTGCGGCATCTGGCCACGGGCCAGCGGCTTGAACTTGCCGCTGCGCATCAGGTCGTTGGAGACCACTTCCGCGATGTCCTGCGGCAACTGCCCGTTGCCTTCCCACTTGAAGGGGGCGACGGCGATGGGGCGTGCGCTATCAATACCGCCGGTGATGACGATGTCCAGGGCCGCCTGGGCACTCTGGCCCAGCAACAAACAGCCAACCAAAGCAAAAAATACTTTTCTGATCATGGCTTAAATACTCGGTTCCAATAAAGATGAGAGGTTAAATTCCTTTCTCGGCGAGAGGTTGCCAACCGGAGGCAAGCAACCTCGTTTTATCACGCTTAGATACTCGGTTCTAACTTCAGGTTAAATTCCTTCAACATCTCGAATGCCGCAGGATCCTTGGGCACTGGCAGTTGATTGGCTTTCAAGACAGCCGCCTTACCCGAACGACAGACCGCCGGGTCACCCTGGCCGTTATCTACCGATATGACAAAGCCACTGCTCGCAAGACGTACGCCGATAGTACATGTTTTGCCCCGCATGGTGGGATCCAAAATCATATACCGCTCAACAGTGGCCTTGATGAGCGCCGCATACTTGTCGACCTCACCTTGTGCCGCTGCAGAGGCAGCCTGGCTGCGGGCATTGGCTTCAGCCGCCAGCTGCTGCTGCATCATGGCTTCCATCTCTTTTTGCAGTCTGGCCTCCTCGGCCGCTTTGCGTTTGCGTTCTGCCGCGATCTTGGCCTGCTTCTCGGCTTCAGCCTTGGCTTTCTTCTCTGCGTCAGCTTTTGCCTTTTTGGCTGCCTCTTCCTTGGCCTTCTTCTCAGCCTCGGCTTTGGCTTTTTTCTCAGCCTCTGCCTTGGCTTTCTTCTCTGCCTCAGCCTTGGCCTTCTTGTCAGCTTCCGCTTTCTTGGCTTTGGCCTCCTCGGCTTTAGCCTTCTCTTCCGCCTGTTTTTTCTCGAGCTCTTTCTTTTTCTTCAGCGCCAGTGCCTTGGCCTCTTCAGCAGCCTTGCGCTCGGCTTCCGCCTTCTTGGCCTTCTGCTCTTCCAGCTTGCGGGCCTCCTCGGCTTTCTGCGCCTTCTCTTCCGCCCGCTTCTGCTCGGCAACTTTTTTCTGCTTCTCAGCCTCGGCCTTGCGGGTCGCCTCTTCTGCTTCTTTCCGCTTGGCCTCGGCAATACGCAGCCGTTCCTGCTGCTGGGCTAGTTCGCGTTTGGCAAGATCCGTATCTTCCTTATCCTTCTCTTTCTCTACCTTCTGCGGCTTGGGCTGAGCTTTCTGCTGCTGGATCTGCTTGGCCTGCTCGTTGAGGAAGTTCTCATCAAGCATGACGGCATTGACGATCTGCCCCTTCGATTCGGGTCGTTTCGGTTTGCTGAAATCGAGCCCGACAAACAGGATGATGCCGATGATCAGGTGCAGCAGAAACGACGCGATGAGATAACCGGAAATACCACGCTTCACATCCATCTCCGTTAGTTCACCGGATCTGTCATCAGGCCAACCTGAGGCACACCCGCATTCTTGAGGGCCACCATCAACAGGATCACCTCTTCGTAGCGCACGGCCTTGTCACCCGCGACCACCACGGGGGCATTCTGGTTGATCGCCAGATAGCCCATGGCTTTTTCGGTGATGTATTGCTGCATCGCCTCTGGCGTGCCACTTGGCACCGGCTCGTCATCGGCTTCGCCAGCCTTGATGACATACTCGCCTTCGGTATTGACGCTTACGATGAAGGGCGGCTTGGCATCTTCCGGCAACTGCTCGGACTCAGCCTGCGGCAGATCCACCTTGACCCCTTGCGTGATCACCGGCGTGACCGCCATAAAGATGATAAGCAGCACCAGCATGACGTCGATATAGGGAACCACGTTGATCTCGGCCACCTTCTTGCGCCGGATCCGCTGATAGGTTTGCATTACTGATCACCCTGCTGCTGAGCAATTTGACGGTTCAGAATGGTGGTGAACTCGTCCATGAAGTTGGCGTAGGCGTTCTCCAGCCGCTCGACCTTGTTGGAGAAGCGGTTGTAGAAGATTACCGCCGGGATAGCGGCAAACAGACCCATGGCGGTCGCAATCAGCGCTTCCGCGATACCCGGTGCCACCATCTGCAGGGTGGCCTGCTGCACCTGACCCAGGGCGATAAAGGCGTTCATGATCCCCCATACGGTACCGAACAGACCGATGTAGGGGCTGATGGAGCCGATGGTCGCCAGCACCGGCAGGTTGGATTCCAGATCATCCACCGCACGGGAGAGGGAGACGCGCATGGCACGGTAGGTACCATCCATCACCGCATCCTGACCACGGGCCCCGGCCTTGAGCAGGCGGGCATACTCCTTGAAGCCGGAGTAGAAGATATCTTCCATGCCTTCGATATCATCGCGGCGGGAAGAGGACTCCTGATAGAGGCGATTGAGATCGACCCCTGACCAGAAGCGATCTTCAAACTGTTCCGATGCGAGATTGGCCGCCTTGATCGCCTTGGAACGCTGGATAATCAGCGCCCAGGAGACAATAGACATGCTCATCAGGGTGATCATGACCAGTTTTACCAACAGGCTGGCTTGCCAAAACAGGCCAATAAACGAAATTTCAGCGTGCACTTAACAGCACTCCCTTGATTTTTTCAGGTATAGCTACAGGTTTCATTTGCGGATGACTTACACAGGCTATCTGTACCAAAGCCTGGGTGACGAGTCGTCCATCAGCCGCCAGGATCTGCTGCGAAAAACGCAGGGATGCGCGTTTCACTTCAATCACTTGCGTTAATACATTCAATAGTTCATTAAAACGGGCCGCCGAGCGGAAATCGATCTCAGTTCGGCTCACCACGAAGGCATATCCCTCCTGCAGCCAGACGTCCTGTTCGACCCCTTTGGCACGAAGAAACTCGGTGCGAGCACGTTCCATAAACTTGAGATAATTGGCGTTGTAGACGATGCCCCCGGCATCGGTGTCTTCGTAGTAGACACGTACCGGAAACTCAAAGACTTCCCCCATAACAATCTGTGATCCATTCGACAGTCAGATGGGGGGCTATCATAGCGCAGGGCTGAATAGGAAAGAAGCAGGGGGAGACAGGGAAATCCTGCCTCCCCCCGTTTTTTATGAAAGGAAATATGAATGTGTCAGCCAGAGGCCATACAACAAACTGGGCCAGGCGAGCCAGGGGTTGAACAGCACACGTCCGGGCAGGCTTTTCAGATGAAAGCCAAGCCCGTTAAGTACGCCACAACAGACGGCCCACATCAGCCAGGGAGCAAGCCAGAGACCATGCTCGCTGGTGTTGGCCGCGATCAGATTGGGGGCCTGTAAAATAGCGACGGCCAACAAGGCCGCCGCGAGTAACATCAACCCCTGCCACGGCTGCCGCTCCAGTGGAGCGGCCAGCCTGGCGAGTCGATCACTTGTTTTCATCGATCTGACGATCCATGTTCTCGGTGTGTTCCAGCCACAGCGCATTGATGATGCCAAATGCACAGGCCAGCAACAGCCCCAGGATCCAGGTGAAATACCACATTGTCAGCGCACCTCTTAATAGAGAGATTGTTGGTTATCTTCGATGTGCTTGTTGGTTACCCGGCCAAACATCTTGATGTAAGTCCAGATGGTGTAACCCAGCACAATCGGTACGAAGATCGCTGCAGCCACAGTCATCACCTGCAAGGTGTTGAAAGAGGCGGTAGCATCCCACATGGTCAGGCTCAGTGACGGCTCAAGGCTTGAGGGCATCACGAACGGGAACATGGAGAAACCGGCAGTGAGGATGACCCCGGCAATCGCCAGCGAGGAGCTGGTAAACGCCAGCCAGCCGATGTTCATGCGGGCAAACAGCGCAGTCAGCAGGCTCATGGCCAGACCCAGTACAGGGGCAGCCACCATCCACGGATAGAGGGTGTAGTTGTTCATCCAGGCACCAGCCTGCAGGACAACTTCCTTGTTCATCGGGTTGGATACTGCGTCAGTCGCGGCAGCCTTGACGATGACATACCCTTCCATACCGCTTACCCACCAACCCGCGGCAGCAAACAGCACCAGGGTCAGCAGTGAGCAGATCATGGCGGCAGTACGGGAACGTGCCAGCACTTCCCCGTCGGTCTTCATCATCAACCAGGTTGCGCCCTGGGTGAGCAGCATGAACAGGCTCACCAGACCAGCCAGAATGCCGAACGGGTTAAGCAGGCCGAAGAAGTTGCCGTGATAGGTCAACATCATGAACTGGTTAAACTCGAACGGAACGCCTTGCAGCAGGTTGCCAAAGGCCACACCAAAGACGATGGGCGGTACGGCGCTACCGGCGAACAAGGCCCAGTCCCAGTTGCTGCGCCATTTTGCATCAGCACGCAGCGAGCGGTACTTGAAACCGACCGGACGCAGGAACAGCGCCATCAAGGTCAGGATCA
This sequence comes from Aeromonas sp. 600886, assembly GCF_049174935.1. NCBI lineage: Bacteria > Pseudomonadati > Pseudomonadota > Gammaproteobacteria > Aeromonadales > Aeromonadaceae > Aeromonas > Aeromonas sp. 600886. Next base: position 7,380 of record NZ_JAAKUB010000009.1, read on the forward strand.
TGGCGATGTAGAAGCCGGAGAAGGTCGCGGCATACACCATCGGCCAAGCGGCGAACAAGGCGCCACCGGCAGTGACCAGCCAAACCTGGTTACCTTCCCAGTGCGGCCCCATGGTGTTGAGCATCACGCGGCGCTCGACATCTTTCTTGCCGACGAACGGGAGCAGTGCGCCTACCCCCATGTCGAAGCCGTCAGTGATGGCAAAACCGATCAGCAGTACGCCGACCAGAGCCCACCAGATGACACGCAGAGTTTCGTAATCAAACATGGTCGCTCTCCTTATGCCTTGATCTGTTCAAAGTGATACTTGCCAGTCTTCAGGCTGCTGGGGCCAAGACGGGCATACTTGAACATCAGGTACATCTCGATAACCAGAAGTACGGTATAGAACAGGCAGATACCGATCAGAGAGAACCAGATCTCGGCTGCCGGCAAGTTGGATGCAGAGAGGGAAGTCGGCAACACCTCTGCAATGGTCCACGGTTGGCGACCATATTCGGCAACAAACCAGCCAGCTTCGATGGCGATCCACGGCAGCGGGATCCCCCACAGCAGAGCCTTGAGCAGCCACTTGCGCTGGCCGATCTGGTGACGGGCACTGTCATAGAAGGCCATACCAATCAGTACCAGCATCAGCATGCCGACGGCAACCATGATGCGGAAGGCGAAGAACAGCGGCAGAACCTGCGGGATGGAGTCATCCACAGCGGCCTTGATCTGCTCGTCGGTAGCGTCGGTCACATTGCTGGTGTAACGCTTGAGCAGCAGACCGTAGCCCAGATCCTGCTTCACTTCGTCGAAGCGGGCACGGGTCTCGTCAGACTTGTCACCGGATTGCAGCTTGGTCAGCAGGTCGTAAGCGGTCATACCGTTACGGACGCGCAGTTCGTGCTCGCTCTTCAGATCTTTAAGACCGGTGACCTGACCGTCCAGAGAACGGGTCGCGATAATGCCCAGCGCATAGGGGATCTTGATGGCGTAGTCGGTGCGCATCTCTTCCTGATTCGGAATACCGAACAGGGTAAATGCGGCCGGAGCAGGTTCAGTTTCCCACTCGGCTTCGATAGCGGCCAGTTTCACCTTCTGCACTTCACCGGTCTCGTAACCGGATTCATCGCCGAGGATCAGCACGGATACGATGGAAGCCATACCGAACGCGGCGGCAATGGCGAAGGAGCGACGGGCAAACGCCACATCACGATTCTTCAGCAGGTAGTAGGAGGAGATACCCAGCACAAACATGGCGCCACAGGTATAGCCAGCCGCCACAGTGTGGACGAACTTGACCTGAGCAACCGGGTTGAGCACCACGTCAGCGAAACTCATCATCTCCATCCGCATGGATTCAAAGTTGAACTCGGCACCGACCGGGTTCTGCATCCAGCCGTTGGCGACCAGGATCCAGAGGGCGGAGAGGTTGGTACCCAGCGCCATCAACCAGGTGGCAGCCAGATGCTGATGCTTACTCAGACGATCCCAACCAAAGAAGAACATACCGACGAAGGTGGACTCCAGGAAGAAGGCCATCAGCCCTTCGATGGCCAACGGAGCCCCGAAGATATCGCCGACATAATGGGAGTAATACGCCCAGTTCGTCCCGAACTGGAACTCCATGGCCAGGCCTGTGGTGACCCCCAGGGCAAAGTTGATACCAAACAACTTACCCCAGAATTTGGTCATGTCCCGGTAGATGGTGTTGTTGGTCATCACATAGACGGATTCCATGATCGCCAGGAGAAAGGCCATTCCCAGCGTCAGGGGTACAAACAAAAAGTGATAAAGGGCCGTCGCAGCGAACTGGAACCGCGATAGGTCTACCACATGCTCAGCAATCATGATGTTTCCTCACCGATTATTGGCACGGCTATTTTAAGTTTTAAGGACAAAGCTTCCGTTGGGGGTTATCGAATGGGCCCCGTTGAGACGCATCACAACAAAACACTTTCAGTAACCACCAATATTAACAACAAGGCAACGCGAAAATACAAACAAAGCTAATGTTTAACAATTAAAAAACAATCAGCTTCAATTTATTCTCGCTCATTATGACCGGGTTTTTATATCACCTTTATTTGATTGAAATCAATGTAAAAGGACCCGTCATACATGGCTTTCAAAGCCATGTTTAATCTATTTCACGATTATTGAAGCGAGCCAGATCACAAAAGATGACAATGCGTAAAATATTGATTTAAATCAATTTAAGAATTTAACATCCGGCCACCCCATTTAATTTGAAAAATGTCGATGACGCGCCTTTTTCCATGTTATCCAGGTCAGGCGAACTGATTGTAAAACTCAATTTAAAACTACAAACAATGCATACTCATGCGAACCAATTTCATCAATCACTACATTAGATAAACTAATTTGAAGGTTGCAATTTTTCTTGTTTGCCCGGGCCGATACGAGCTCCTACAATGCGCCTCGCAGTGAGGGCATACCCTTGGATACAGGCCGGTTAATCCGGGTTCACGGTACGTATTCGGCCATCAATTTGAACCTGTCTATTGGAATCGAAGATGAAAAAGTTTGTTACTAAAACCATCCGTTACTACAAGCTTTCCTTTGTTCAGCTCTATCAACTGAACCGACTCTGAGAGCTCGCGACGGCTCACCTGTTTATTTTCCGGTCTGTGTCCAGACGCACTCACTGTCTGTGAACATCCATCCTGAATTGTCTTTGCCCACCGCATCAGCCGTGGGCTTTTTTTTTGCCCGAATAACAAAAAACCGCCTTTGACGGCGGTTTTTTGTTCAAACGACTGTTTTTACTTCTCATCTGGTCGCTGAAGACCGAAATGAGCATATGCTCGTGTGGTCGCAATCCGTCCTCTGGGTGTACGTTGCAGATACCCTTGCTGGATCAGATAAGGCTCAAGCACATCTTCGATAGTATCTTTCTCTTCCCCGATCGCGGCGGCCAGATTATCGAGACCCACCGGCCCCCCCATAAACTTGTCTATGACAGCCAACAATAACTTGCGGTCCATGAAGTCAAAACCTTCGTTATCGACATCCAGCATGTCCATGGCGCGGGCCGCGATGGGGCCATCGATCCGGCCATCGGATTTGACCTGGGCGAAGTCACGCACTCGTCTTAACAAACGGTTAGCAATCCGCGGCGTACCGCGAGAGCGACGGGCGACCTCAATGGCACCATCTTCCGTCATGTCGAGCCCCAGACAACGGGCACTGCGGGAGACGATATCGGTCAGGTCCTTGACGTTGTAAAACTCCAGCCGCTGGACGATGCCGAAGCGATCCCGCAGCGGGCTGGTGAGTGAACCGGCCCGGGTGGTAGCGCCAATCAGGGTAAAGGGAGGCAGATCCAGCTTGATGGAGCGAGCCGCTGGTCCCTCCCCGATCATGATGTCGAGCTGGTAATCCTCCATCGCCGGATAGAGCACCTCTTCCACCACCGGGCTGAGACGGTGGATCTCGTCGATGAACAACACATCGTTCGGTTCAAGGTTGGTGAGCAGCGCCGCCAGATCCCCCGCTTTCTCCAGCACCGGGCCGGAGGTGGTCTTGATATTGACACCCATCTCGTTGGCGACGATGTTGGCGAGGGTGGTCTTACCCAAGCCCGGCGGACCGAAGATCAGCAGGTGATCGAGCGCTTCACCCCGCTGACGGGCCGCTTCGATAAAGATCTCCATCTGCTCGCAGACGGTATCCTGACCGGTGTAATCAGCCAGCTTCTTGGGGCGGATAGCCCGGTCAATAATGTCATCCTCACGGGCGGCACTGGCCGAAATGAGGCGGTCTGCTTCAATCATCAACTACCTCATACCAGGCTACGCAGGGATTCACGGATGATATCTTCCACCGACATCCCCTCTTTGGCGATCTTGCTGACAATCTGGCTCGCCTGCTGCGGCTTGTAACCGAGGGCCACCAGCGCACTGGCCGCCTCTTCGGTCACATCCGGTGCCCGCAATTCTGGCTCACTGGCTGGCAGGGTGACCATGGCCGGGGAGAAGAGGTCGTGACTGACCCAGCCCTTGAGGCGATCCTTCATCTCCACCACCAGACGCTCGGCGGTCTTCTTGCCGACTCCCGGCAGTTTGACCAAAGAGCTTATCTCTTCACGTTCGACACTCAGCACGAATTGGGTAGCTGTCATGCCGGAGAGAATAGCCAGCGCCAGCTTGGGGCCGACTCCGTTGGTCTTGATCAGCTCGCGGAACAGCGCCCGCTCCTGTTTGTGGTTAAAACCATAGAGCAATTGGGCATCTTCCCGCACCACGAAGTGAGTGTGGATGGTCGCCTCCTTGCCGATCTCCGGCAAATCATAGAAGCAGCTCATCGGCATATGAACCTCGTAACCAACCCCACCTACTTCCAGCAAGACCTCGGGGGGCTGCTTCTCAATGACAATGCCTCTCAAGCGACCAATCACGGCTCTCTCCTCACCAATACAGCTATTCGCAAATTGGCTCATAGCATAAAGAATAACTGGATAAGTATCCAGCATAGGGCAGCAACCCTCTGGTATCCGGAGAAGCTTTTTCGCAAATTGGCCACCATGCTTGATCTGGTTCAGCCTGCGTGTACGGGATGTTTCTGCACCGTACCGGACTCCGACTGGGCATGAGCCACTACACTAAATCCGTTCGGAACCGAAATTGATGCCAATGCAGATACCAAGGAAGGCCATCATATGAAAATTGTTACCACCGCCAATCTGGGTCTTGCCATCTTGCTCGGCTGCACGCTGGGGATGGGGGTCGTGGGCTGGTATGGCAGCCAGCGGCTGGCCGGCCTGCTCACCTATGTGTTGGGAAGCGCCTGGCAGACCGCCGATGGCGCCATGGAAGGCTCCATCGAACTGGGCAATCAACAGTTACAGATTCAGAAGATGCAAAACGGCACCCCGCTCAATCGCACCGAGCTTGATGCCGCCAAGGCGGCGACCGATGATGCGCTGGCCCGGGTCAGCCAGGGTCAGCTCATTGATGGCGCAGTCCTGGCCACTATGGAGCAGCAGAAGCTGGCCTATCAACAACAACAAGAGAAGCTGTTGACGCTCTATCACGCCTATACCGAGGTGGATCAGGCCCTGCATCACAACGCCGAGCTGATGGCACGACTCTCGACCCAGCTGGAGGTGATTGGCGATGGGGCGGTAGAGGTGCTGACCCAGGCCCCCGACCAGACCATCAGCTGGAACAGTGGCCTCTCCACCCGCTGGGAAGCGGCCGACGGGGGAATGGAGTCCAATATCGGCTTTTTACGCCAGCTCTATGCGCTGGAGAAGATGCGCAGACAAGGGGTAACGGAGGCGATCAAGGTCGAGCTGAAAGAGGCGACCGATTTCTATCACGAAGCGATCGACAGCATGCTCGGTACCGGGCTGTTCGATATCGAGGGAACCGGCGAATTTGCCGGCAAGCCGCTGGCGATACAGTATCGCGCCCTGTTGGCCCGACATCAGCAGCTGATGGGGCAGTGGATCGAGGCGCTCGGCAGCTATCAGGCCCAGCAGGCTCTCTATGAGGCCAGTGCCGACCAGCTACAGCAACAACTGGTTGCCATCGAGGCGAGCGGTGATGCCACCGTAGAGGATCAGGTAGTCCAGCTCAACGGCATCATCAGCCAAACCCGCACCCTGCTGCTGGGCGGCCTGTTGCTTAGCCTGCTCATGGTCACCCTCTGTGGCTTCTGGCTGACCCGCAAGCTGGTCACCCCGCTGCTGCAAGTGGACAAACGGATGCAGGATATCGCCGCCGGCGAGGGGGATCTCAACGCCCGCATCAACCTGCAGCGGGATGACGAGATAGGCTCGCTGGCCAACAGCGTGGATCGCTTCATCGAGAAATTGCAGAAGATGATCAGCTCCACCATGGACAACACCCGGCACATCAGCGAACACGTTCACACCTCGGTCAACCGGGTGGAGGCGATCAGCCAGAGCAGCCGCCAGACCGCCGAACATGCGCTGGCCCTGCATCAGGACAGTGAACAAATGGTACAGGTCGCTACCGGTATTTCTGACAACTGCAGCATGGCGGCCCACAATGCCAACGAGGTGCGCCAGCTAACCACCGAAAGTAGCCAATATGTCGCCTCTGCCAGTGCGGGCATGCAGCGGGTGGTGCAGGAGGTGGGCGAGTGCGCCATCGCCATCAACGCCCTCAAGGAGCAGGCGGGCCAGATCGGCCAGATCATCTCCACCATCAGCGGCATCTCGGAGCAGACCAACCTGCTGGCCCTCAATGCGGCTATCGAAGCAGCCCGCGCGGGGGAGATGGGACGTGGCTTTGCTGTGGTCGCGGACGAGGTGCGCACCCTGGCCAATCGCACGGCGACATCAAGCGCCGAGATCAGCCAGGTGATCAGCAGCATCCAGCGGCAGACCGAGAGCGCCTACCTGATGATGCAGCGCAACCTCAAGACGGTGGAGTCCGGCATGCAGGACTCCGAGAACACCAAGCAGATCCTGTTCAAGGTGGAAGGCGCCATCGACCAGCTGGCCGACATGGTGCAGCAGGTGGCCGTAGCCACAGGTCAACTGTCACACACCCTGAGCCACTCCTCTGACAAGGTCTCCGGCATCAGTCTGCAAGCCAGAACCGGCGAACAGGAGGCGCAGGAGTGCCTGCAGCTCGCCTCCTCTCTCCATCAGGCCAGCCTGCTGCAACAGCGCCTGCTCTCCCAGTTCCGGGTATAGCCTCTGTATCGAGAAGCTGTAAAAACACCAGTCCGTAGAACGGACTGGTGTTTGACACTCGATAGCACGGAGCCTACCCTCGCTATCCGCCAATGAGCATCACCGACATCACCATGGATACGGTCTGGCGGACTAGCCTCCAAACGCCAGCTTGCCCGCCAGACTCAGCATGATGATGCCGACCAGCAGATCGATCCCCCGCTGCACCCCTCCTCGCTCTAGCCAGGGCGCCAATGCGGCCGCTCCCAGCGCAAGCGAGTAAAACCACACCAGCGAGGCCAGCATGGCCCCCGCAGCAAAGGCCGGACGCAGGGACTCGCTCACCTGACTGCCAAGGGAGCCGAGCAGCATCAGGGTATCGAGATAGACATGGGGATTGAGCAGGGTGACCCCTAGCGTCATGGCCAGTACGCTTCTGGCTCTCATCCGTTGCGAAGAGTCGGCCAGTCCGCCCTCCTGTCCATGCCAGGCGCTGCGCAGGGAGCGAACCCCAAACCAGCCGAGAAACAGCACGCCGCCCCAGGTAAGCAGCATCATGCCAATCGGGCTGGCAGCCAGCAGATTGGCTCCGCCAAATACCCCTATAGCGATCAGAATGAGGTCGCAGAAACTGCAGAGTGTGGCGCTCAGCAGATGGTGATTGCGATGGATGCCTCTGCTCAGCACAAAGGCATTCTGGGCGCCGATGGGGATGATCATGGCAAGACCTATGGTGAAGCCTTGCAGGGTCGTGGTCAGCAGCATGGAAAGTTCCGTTCGAAGTGATGAATGAACGGCACTATAGCGAGCCCTGTTCCCTCTTAGAAATTCATTGATTTACTGGTTCATTCATTTTGCTAATGATGAAGCTTTTCTATTCAATCCCTTGTCAATTACCGGATCTGACAATTGTGACCCTCATACAGCAGCAGGAGAATCTGTGGCATGTGAGACTCGGACTACTGCAACACTCGGGGAAAATTGGTGACCACCACCTGCTCCAGATTGGGCAACAGCAAGCCGGTCCCCACCCCCTTGGCAATGGCCTGGTAGCGGTTCATGGAGCCGGTTTTGCGGGTGACCTGATTGAGGTGGTAATTGACCGTGCGCTCCGTGATGCCGAGGATGCAGGCTATCTCGCAGGAGGTCTTTCCTTCGCTGGCCCAAAACAGACACTCGGTTTCGCGCTCGGTCAGGGGCTCTTTGCCCGCACTGTCCATCATGCTGAAACGCACCACCCGGATTGCGGCATCGAAGATGTAGTTGGACATCCATGAGAGGATCGGCGACGACTCCAGCAGCAGATCGCTCGAGGCCCGCTCGGACGTGATAAAGGAGAGGATCCCGTTCTCCCCGGCTGCACCGTGCAGGGGGAAGGAGATGCCATTGCGTAGCCCGAACTCGGCTGCCAGCCCCATCACATCCATGCTTCCCTCTTGCAGAAAACTGGCTCGCTCATCGAGGCGATTCCAGTAGATGGGCAGAGTCTGCTTGCGCGCCAGCTGGATCACCGGATCACATGCCAGCATGTTGTTTTCGGTGTAGGCCTGCACCCAGGAGTCAGGGCAGTGATTGAACAGCACCACCTTGGGTCTTTGCATCGACATCGGCAGGATCAGCGCGAAGCGGTAGTAGTCGTAGCCCATACCGAGCGTGAAGTGACCGATCAGCTCGGCCAGACGGTTGCCATCCGTCACCGAAGTGAAATGTTCGAGATACTCAAGCAGTTGGTCTCTTTTCATATGAAAGCCCCCTTGGCCAGACATGTGATTATAACGGCGAATAGCAAGACAGAGGGCCCATAATGTTGGTTTTCAAAGGAAAATTGAGAGAGCATCCACGAAATGAGGTAGAGGAGGAACTCTATCGCTTTCGAAATCGCGTCTTTTCCGACCGGCTCGGCTGGGATGTAGAGTCCCATCGGGGACTCGAGCGTGACAGCTTTGATACGCCAGACACCCATTGGGTGCTGATCGAGGATAAACAAGGGCTGTGCGGCTGTATTCGCCTGCTCAACTGTGCCGATGCCTATATGCTGCCCACCATCTTCCCCACCGCCCTTGCCGGTGAAAGTGCACCACGCACCCCCGATGTCTGGGAACTGACCCGTCTAGCCATCGATGCCAGCCGTGCTCCGCGGATGGTCAATGGCGTCAGCGAGCTCACCTGCGTTATCTTTCGCGAAGTCTATGCCTTCGCCCATGCTCACGGGATCCGGGAGCTGGTCGCTGTCGTCAGCCTGCCGGTAGAGCGCATCTTTCGTCGTCTCGGACTGCCCATCGAGCGGCTCGGTCACCGCCAGACGGTGGATCTGGGGGCCGTGCGCGGGGTGGGGATCCGCTTCCATCTGGATGAACGTTTCGCCCGTGCCGTTGGCCAACCTCTGCTGGGCCACTATCAAACCAGCCACATTCTACTGCAGCAACCATCAAGGGCGCTGACAGCGCAGTCATAAAAAATCCCGGGAAAACAGACCCGGGATAAACAGATCGCTATGAGCCCGCAGGCTAACCCACGGATCAGCGGGCAGTATCCTCCCTCAACAACCTGATCACTACTGTCAGAAATCACAGCATAACGTCCCTGTCACCACTCATTGTTGTCCCCTGCCGAGTGACGTAGAGTCAGCCCAGAAGCAACGCAAGGGAGGGAAGATGAAAGAGCTGGACTACAAACTGCTGCGGGCGTTGGATGCGGTACTGCAGGAACAGAACTTCGAGCGGGCGGCCAAGTCGCTCCATATCACCCAGTCGGCCATCTCCCAGCGGATCAAGCAGCTGGAGCAGCAGTTTGCCGAGCCGCTGCTCATCCGCAGCCAGCCGCTGCAAGCGACCCCGCTCGGCCAGAAGCTGCTGGCACACTATCGTCAGGTCCACCAGCTAGAGCTGGAACTGGCTGGTGAGCTGGCTCCCGCCACACCACAAGCACCCATCCGGATCAGTATCGCCGTCAATGCCGACAGCCTGGCCACTTGGTTTCTGCCCTCGATTACTCCCTTGCTTGAGCAGCATCCCATCGAACTCAACCTGCTGGTGGATGACGAGTGCCGCACCCTCGACAAGGTGCGCGAGGGGCAGGCCTTCGGCGCGGTCAGCCTGAGCCCCCAACCGCTGGCGGGTTGCTGTGTCGACGAGCTCGGTGAGATGAACTATCTGCTCACCGCCAGCCCGGCCTTCGTGGCTCGCCATTTTCCTCGCGGTCTGACCCGGGAAGCACTGGCCAAGGCACCGGCAGTAGCGTTCGATCAGCGAGATGACATGCATGTAAGCTTTATGAGGGAGCAGTTCGGGCTGGAGCCTGGCGGCTACCCCTGCCATACGGTTCATTCGTCGGAGGCCTTTGTCGCCATGGCCGAACAGGGAGTGGCCTACTGTCTTATCCCGGAATTACAGATCAGGAGACAACTGGAGAGTGGCTCACTGGTCAACCTCAGCCCAGAGCGCATCCTGACGGAGCGACTCTACTGGCACCGTTGGGTACTGGAAAAAGGGGTACACAAACAGCTCTCTTTACGGCTCATCGACTATGCCCGCAGCTCTCTGAAACCACGCTGATCAGGCCATTCACCTTGGCTTTGCAGGGCTAAAAACGTATAGTGCTGGGCGTTTCTTCATCAGGTCTCCACTCAGGTTCCCCATTTATGTTCCAAGACAATCCGCTGCTGGCCCAGCTCAAGCAACAAATCCGCGAAAACATCCCGAAGAAAGAGGGTGTGATCCGCGCCTCGGACCGGGGCTTCGGCTTTCTGGAAGTCGATGAGAAGACCAGCTATTTCGTGCCGCCTCCCTACATGAAGAAGGTGATGCACGGTGACCGGGTGACCGCCCTGATCCGCACCGAAAAAGAGAAGGAAGTGGCCGAGCCGGATACCCTGCTGGAGCAGTCCGTCACCCGCTTCGTGGCCCGGGTCAAGATGTTCCGTGACCGCCTCAACGTGGTTGCCGACCATCCGCTGATCAAGGATGCCATCAAGGCCCGCGTCAAGAAGGGTCTGGATGAGAAAGAGTTCAAGGAAGGTGACTGGGTGGTGGCGACCCTCAAGCGCCATGCGCTGGTCGACGGCAACTTCTCTGCCGAGATTATCCAGAAGATCGCCGCCCAGGAAGATCACAATGTGCCCTGGTGGGTGGTGCTGGCGCGCCACAATCTGGCCCAGGTCGAGCCGGCTGACTTGCCGGAGTGGAAGGTGATCGAAGAGGAAGAGCTGCCCCGTCGCGATCTGACCGCAGTCCCCTTCTTCACCATCGACGGTGCCAAGACCAAGGATATGGACGATGCGCTGGCCATCACCAAGCTGGACAACGGCTGGGAGCTGCTGGTCGCCATCGCTGACCCGACCGCCTATGTGGCCGAAGGGAGCGAGCTGGACAAAGAGGCCGCCCAGCGCGCCTTTACCGTCTACATGCCGGGCCGCAACGTGCCGATGATCCCGCGCACCCTCTCCGACGAGCTCTGCTCCCTGAAAGAGGGCGAGGAGCGCAACACCCTGTGCGCCCGTCTGCTGATCGCCGAAGATGGTCTGCTGCTGGAGGAGACCGAGTTCTTCGCCGCCCGCATCTGCTCCCACGCCCGTCTCAACTATGACGACGTCTCCGACTGGGCTGAGCATGGCAAAGAGCTGGCTATCGACGCAGGTGTGCTGGCCCAGCTGCCGCTGATGAAGGCGATGACCGAAGCACGCATCGCGTGGCGCACCGAGCATGCGCTGGTATTCCCGGATCGTCCCGACTACGACTTCGAGCTGGGCGAGAATGGCGAAGTGCTGGCTATCCACGTCGAGCCGCGCCGCATCGCCAACCGCATGGTGGAAGAGTCGATGATCGCCGCCAACATCTGCGCCGGTCGCGTGCTGGGCAAGAGCGTCGGTTACGGCATCTTCAACGTTCACACCGGCTTTGACGAAGAGTCCCTCGACGGCGCCATCGACCTGCTGAAAAGCGCCGAAGCCCCGTTCGAGCGCGACGAGATCGCCAGCCTCTCCGGCTTCTGCGCCCTGCGCCGCTGGATCGACAACCTCGACACCCGCTGGCTGGATGGCAAGATCCGCCGCTTCCAGAGCTATGCGCTGATGTCCTCCGAACCGGGCGCCCATTACGGTCTGGGTCTGGATGCTTACGCCACTTGGACCTCCCCGATCCGCAAATACGGCGATATGGTCAACCATCGTCTGCTCAAAGCCGTCATCGCCGGCAAGACCCCGGGTGAGCGCCCGAGCACCGAGCTCACCGAGCACCTGACCGCCTGCCGCCGCCTGCACCGCATGGTGGAGCGTGACATCGGTGACTGGCTCTATGTCCGCTACCTGAAGGCAGATGCAGGCACCGACAAGGTGTTCAACGCCGAGATCATCGACGTGATGCGTGCTGGCCTCAAGCTGCGTCTGCAGGAGAATGGCGCCGTGGTCTTCATGCCTGCCCGTCATATCCTCGACAACAAGGATCGCCTGGAGTGCAACTGGGACAATGGTCGCGTCTATCTGGACAAGACCGAGGTGGTCTACGAGCTCGGCCAGCTCATCGAGGTGAAGCTGACCGAAGCGGTGGAAGAGACCCGCTCCCTTATCGCCAAGCCGGCGGTAGATCTGGTACCGGGTCCGGCACCGGAAGCCCCGGTCGCCGAGAGCACACCTGCGGACGTAGCCCCCAAGGCTGAGTAAGCCGCACAGAGTCATCTCATCTGCCCGAGAGCCCGCCATTGCGCGGGCTCTTTTTTGCCCCGCATCTGCCATACACGCTGCCACAAGTGGCGCCACTACGCACAGTTTTCGCCACAGTTGGCAGTAAAAGCAGTGAATGTTTCCACGCATAACGTGGAATGCAACCAATATGTGCGACACCTCTCCTTTCTGACATATTAATCAAAGAGAAATATGTTTATACTCGCTTGGGTACAATCCAAGGGATGCTGGTATGCAGGAATGGGACCCGGAACACTTCACCAACTTCGCTCAGTTATGCGAAGTGAGCCTCGCCACCATCCGTGAAAAAACCGATGCCGAACGCCTCTACCTCTGGCTGAAAGCCCCCGAACCGCAGCTCTACAGCTTTCAGCTCGATAAGGGGCTGACTACGCTTGATCTCGCCCATCTCGGTCAACTGACCCTGCCCCACCATCTGCTCGACAAGGCGATGGACAAGGGGCAACTGGTGATCGAGCAGATCTACCAGCCGCCGGACTCTGGTGAGAATGTCGAACCAGCCCAGCAACGACTACGCGCCTGCTTCCCCCTCAAACGCCATATGAGCCTAGAAGGGGTCATCTATCTGGAGACCCACCGCCGTATCGACCGCCTCTCTGCACGCCAGCGTCAGGGGATCCAGCTGCAGATCCACTATCTGACCGCCGAATTGAGCAACCACCTGCTATCCAGCCAGGTCAATCAGGAGCGGGATCAGCGGCTCCATACCCAGACCGATCTGGTGCAGAGTCAGGCGCTGCAGGGCTCTTTTCTCACCATGTTGCAGGCGCTGCACATGGTCAGCGTCACCCTCTCCCGCAGCCACAGCGAGAACGATCTGCTGCGGGACGCCGTGCTTCTGGCCCGCAAGGAGCTGCAGTTCGATCGGGTCGCCATCTTCCTGATCGAATCCGATGGCAAGACCATGCGCGGCACCTGGGGCACCAGCGAAGAGGGAGAGCTGGTAGACGAACATGACTTTGTCAGTCCCATTCCGGAGCACCCCACGGTGCAGGAGGCGCTCAGGCGCAAGGACTACGTGCTGGTGCTGGAAGATACCCCCCTCTACTACGAGAAACAGCAGGTAGGTCGTGGCTGGAACGCCATGGTCTCGCTGTGGGATGGCACCACTCCCATCGGCTGGATCGCCGCCGACAACCTGCTCTGTCACCGACCACTCAAGGCTTATCAGAGCGAGATTTTCAAACAGTACGCCGCCATCCTGTCACAGTTACTGATCCGCCAGCGCACCCAGGAGCAGCTGGAGCGGCTCAATCGCCAGCTGGAGGAGCGGGTTGCCGAACGCACGATACAACTGGCCGAAACCAATCGGGCGCTGGAGGAGGCCAATCACCGCCTCTCCCTGCTCTCGCTGGAAGATCCTCTGACTGGTATCGCCAATCGGCGCCAGTGGGACATCACCATGCAACGGGAATGGGAGTGGGCACGGCGCACCCAAAATCCGCTGGCGGTATTGATGATCGATGTGGACGAGTTCAAGGCCTACAACGACCACTTCGGCCATGCCAAGGGGGATCTCTGCCTGCAACAGGTGGCCCATGTGCTGCGGGATGCAGAGCGGCGCTGCACCAATCTGGTCGCCCGTTACGGTGGCGAGGAGTTCGTCATTCTGCTCTGCGCCCCCCAACCCGGTGAGGCCGAACAACTGGCCGAGAGGATCCATGATGGCCTAACCCGATTAAAACTGCCCCATCCCGCCTCGCGGGTTGCTGATTTCATTACGGTTAGCATAGGCTTTAGCTATCTGGTTCCCTCCCTGAACGAGGCATGGCAGAGTCTGACCGAACAGGCCGATCAGGCGCTCTACCACGCCAAGTCTCAAGGACGGGCGCGCACTCTGGCCTATCGGTGATCCCATGCTGTTGCGTCGTTATCCCATCTTCAATCGCCGCATGGCCCTGGTGGCCTACGGCATCGATTATCTGCTCGGCTCACCGGACGAGTGGCCCTCGCTGGCACAACATTGCCGCCTGCTGGCACAAGGGCGCCAATATCTGGTGCCCTTCACCCACGAACAGCTCGATGAACAGCGCCCCCTGCTGTTTGATCAGGATGCGATCCCGCTGGTCGAAGCCTCCAGCGAACGGCTACCAGCTTCCTTTCCGGTGCTGGAACAGTGGCGAGACAGTCGACGCCGGCTTGCCGTACACGGGGTCAGCCGTGAGCCACGCTGGCTCGGTGCCAGCCGTCTGCTGGTATTCTGGATGGGCGAAGAGGGGATCTGCCAGCCCACCGAACACAAGCGGATGGCCCTCGATATCGAAACCTGGGAAGACTTTCTCCCGCTGCGAGAGGCCGGAGTCGACTTCTTTGCCGGTGGTTTTCTCGCCCGCCCCGAGCTGGTCAATCAGCGTGCCACCCAGCCCGATATGGCGCTGGTGCAGCAGATCCTCCAGCTCATCTGCCACGAGGAGTTCTCCTTTGCCCAGGTGGCCCGCCTGCTGGAGCAGGATGCCTTGCTCCCGGGCCAGCTACTCACCTATGTCAACTCCCCCGGCTTCGATCATGCCGCCCCCATCACCTCGGTTTCCCGCGCCCTCTCCTATCTGGGAGAGCAGGAGATCCGCAAGTTTGTGCTGATCAACGGCCTGGCCCGGGTAAGCCAGCATATGCCGGAGGCCTCTACCCGGATGGCCATCGCTCGCGGTCGCTTCTGTGAACTTATCGCCCTCACCGCCCTAGACAAACGCGAAGCAAGCTGGGCTTTTCTGGTCGGGCTGGTACTCGATGGTTCCCTGCTATCGGAGTCGCTGAAGGCCCACCTGCCCAACAACGTAAAACGAGCCATCGAGCGGCACGAAGGGCCGCTGTTCCACCTGTTCCAGCTGGTCAGGACCTATGAACAGGGCAACTGGGCCCTGCTGGAGCAGCTGGCACCGAAATACCAGCTCGACCCGACCAGACTCACCCCCGTCTATTTTCAGGCGCAAATGTGGGGGCAAGCGTTTCTCACCTGCTAGGTGATGGCGAGGCGGGGAGCCACTGGCTAGAATGGGCTCCCTTTTTTCAGAGACTGACCCGCACCATGACGCTTTCCGGATTCCAAGGCCTGGTCTTTGACCTTGATGGCACCCTGGTCGACTCCATGCCGCTGCACCTCGCCGCCTGGGAACATACCGCCCGTGAGTTTGGCTTTCGCTTCGATGCCGACTGGTTCTATGAACTGGGTGGCATGCCGAGCCGCAAGATAGCCCTGCTGGTCGCACAGGAGCAGCAGATCCCTCTCGATCCGCTCGAAGTCACCCGCTGCAAGACCGCCCACTATGTGGCCAACCTGCACAAGGCGACCGTCTTTCCGGCCATGCAGGCGCTGGTCGAGCGCTATCATGGCGTCATCCCGATGGGGATTGGCACCGGCTCGCCCCGCGTCAACGCCGAAGCGGTGCTGCGCAACACCGGGCTGGATCGCTATTTCTCCGTGGTGGTCACCGCAGACGATGTGGAGCTGCACAAGCCCAATCCGGACACCTTCCTGCTGGTCGCCAGCAAGTTGGGGGTCGCGCCATCAGGCTGTCTGGTGTTTGAAGATACCGGAATCGGGGTACAGGCCGGAGAGGCGGCGGGTATGCAGACCTGCATGGTCAAAGAGGGCAAACCGGTCGGCATAACCGCGTAGTGCGGAAAAAAATATCGCCCTGCAAGGGGCGATAACCGAAACCGGCTCTCATACGGGACATGAATGAAAATGAGAGCAGGTTCCGTCAGCCGCTGACGCAGGGCGCGTCAACGGGGAGTGCGGGGCAGACGATTACTCGTTGTTGCCGCCGCTCTGATTGTCGTCATAACGACCCGGCGCACCATGGGGGCGCGGCGCCATGGAGACACGCGGCTTGCGAGCACGCTGGATGTTCACCTGCGGACGGCCGGTGTGCATGGCAATGGTGGAGATCTTGGCCTTGTAGACCAGCTGCTGGTTGCCGTGTGCATCGGTCAGCAGCACGCTGTACTGGTCAAACCCGCTGATGGTGCCTTCCAGCTTGATGCCGCTCACCAGAAAGATAGCGACCTGACTGCGGTTCTTGCGCAACCAGTTGAGGGCAGAATCTTGCCCGTTCCCGAGGGAGAAGGCTTGCTCAATCGTGGAGTAGCTTGGGGATTCAGTTGTCATAAATTATTGTCCCGCGGAAAAAAAGTGGCGTTTGATTGTGCTAAATGGGCACTGGCTTGTCAAAGTCATTCTCACTCCCGCCAGCAATAGCGGCCTCCGGGGGCTGGTCGCTGACCAGCACAACTGCGATAATCGCCAGCTCTGGCTCCACCATGGGCCTTATCTGGGGTTTTATCTTGCATCCGGTTTCACACCAACACCACACCACCTATGTCCATGATGCCACTGCCTGCGAAGAGTGTGACCTGCTGATACCGGCCACACCGCTCGAGGTGGGACAGGCCAGTTGCTGTCCCCGTTGCGGACACACCCTGAGTCGCCACCTGCCACAGCAGGAGTTGCGGCCGATCTCCTACGGGTTCGCGGCACTTATCATGTTCGTGCTCGCCAATGCCTTTACCTTTATGTCCTTCTCGGCCAAAGGGGTGGGCCAGGAGATGACCTTTTTGCAGAGCATCACCACCCTGGTGGATGAGGGCTATCTGTTTCTCGGCGCGGTACTGAGCCTGACCCTGATCGGCCTGCCGCTGGTCTATATGGGCTCCATCATGCTGGTGCTGTGGCGGATCGATAAAGATCTGCACAGCAATGCCCTGCGCTCCCTCGGCCGTCTGCTCTGCCGGATCAAACCCTGGCTGATGGTGGATGTCTTTCTGGTGGGAGTGCTCATCTCGCTGGTCAAGCTGATGGGGATGGCCGACATCAAGATGGGGCTGTCATTCTGGGCTTTCGTCGGCTACACGGTGCTGCTCATCAAGATGATCTCCTCACTGGATCAGATGTGGCTGTGGCAGCGGCTGTTCGGCCCGACCGAGGCGCGGGAGATCGACCCGGAAGCGGGCGCGCTGGAATCAGGTCTGGTGGGCTGCCATATCTGTGGCGCTCTGAGCGAGGTGGGCAGCCACAGCTGCTCCCGCTGCGGCGGCAAGCTGCATGCGCGCAAGCCGGGCGGCCTGAACCGCACCTGGGCGCTGCTGTTTACCTCCGCCATTCTCTACATTCCGGCCAACGTCTATCCCATCATGGATACAGTGTTCCTCGGTGATGACAGCCCCTCCACCATCCTCGGCGGTGTGGTGCTGCTGTGGGCCATGGGCTCCTACCCCATAGCTGCGGTGATCTTTTTCGCCAGCGTGGTGGTGCCGCTGGTGAAAATACTGGCGCTATTCTGGCTTTGCTATATGGTGCAGCGCGGCAATGTCACCTCCCCCCTCGGCAAGCTCAAACTCTATCGCATGACCGAATTTGTCGGACGCTGGTCGATGATCGACGTCTTCGTGGTGGCCATTCTGGCGGGCCTGATCCGGCTCGACAATCTGATGACCATCTATCCCGGCCCTGCGGCCGTCGCATTTGCAGGTGTAGTGCTGATCACCATGGTCGCCGCCATGAGTTTCGACTCCCGCCTGATCTGGGATTTACAACAAGGAGAACGCGAACGTGAGTGAGCGTAAAAAAAGGTGGAAACCGGGCTCTGACTTTCTGAGCTCTGCCGCCGCAATCTGGATGGTGCCCCTGCTGGCGCTGTTCATCGGTCTCTGGATGCTGTTCCAGCACTGGTACTCCCAAGGCCCCAGCTTCACCCTGACAGTCGCCACTGCCGAGGGCATAGTCGCTGGCAAGACGGTGATCCGCTCCCGCGAAGTGGATGTCGGCCGTATCGAGGCAGTCGAGCTGAGCGATGACTACAGCCATGCCGTGCTGAAAGGACGGCTGACCAATGCTGCCTCCGGCATGCTGCGCGGTGACAGCCAGTTCTGGGTGGTCAAGCCCAGAGTGGGCCGTGAAGGGGTATCGGGTCTGAGCACCCTGCTCTCCGGCGCCTATATCGAGCTCGCCCCCGGCAAGAAAGGTCGGGCGCGGGACGAGTACGCCATGCTGGACAAACCGCCGCTCGCCTCCCTCGATGCCAAGGGGCTGCGTCTCACCCTCAGCAGTCGCGACACTCGCGCGCTGGGGGAAGGCTCCCCCATCAACTATCAGGGCTTCACCATAGGTCAGGTGGAAGAGGCGAAGTTCCTGCCGGAAAAGAGCGAGATGCAGTATCAAATCTTCATCCACGCCCCCTATGACATTCTGGTGAGCAGCAACTCCCGCTTCTGGATGACCCCGGGCTTCGAGGTCTCCATGAGCAGCGAGGGGATGAAGGTGAAGATGGATTCGCTGGAGAGCCTGATCGATGGCGGCATCACCATGGGTCTGCCACCCGGCTGGGCGCCTGGCGAACCGGTCAAACAGATGGAAGGGTTCACCCTGTTCCAGGATGAGGCGAGCGTGCTGGCCGGTAGTCTGGATCAGTTCATCGACTACGTCTTCCTGTTCGATGACAACGTGGGTGGCCTGCACCCGGGCGCGGCGGTGCAGTATCGCGGCATTCGGGTCGGTACCGTCATCTCCGCCCCCTACCTCATCGAGGACAAGGGCGTGCAGATCTTCAAGAGCCGCCAGATCCCGGTGCTGGCCCGCATCGAGGTGCAGCGCCTCTCCCACCGCTATGCCAAGGCGGAGAAGGATCAGTGGCGTGCCCTGTTCGGCAAGCAGTTCAAGGAAGGGTTGCGTGCCAGCCTCAAGACCTCGAGCCTGCTGACCGGCGGCAAGATCATCGATCTCAACTTCTATCCGGACGCGCCACGTTTCGAGCAGGCCAAGCTGGCCGGTTATCAGGTCTTCCCCACCGTGCAGGGTGGGTTGGATCAGATCGAGCGCAAGGTGAACCTCATCCTCGACAAGTTTGTCGACATGGACATGGCAACCACCCTGACCAAGGTCAACGGGTCACTCACCACCCTGGATGGCACCCTGAAGAACATCAGTGCAGTCAGCGCCAACCTGAACAAGCTCACCGCCAAGGATTCCACCCAGCAGCTGCCGGCCTCGCTCAACGAGAGTCTCAAACAGTTGCAGGAGACCTTGCAGGCCTATGATGCCCAGTCGCAGACCAATCAGGACCTGCGCCAGTCGGTGCAGACCCTCAATCAGTTGATGCGCGAACTGCAGCCGCTGGTGCACTCCCTCAACGAGCAGCCCAGCTCGCTGATCTTCGATCGCGCGCATCCATCGGACCCTGAGCCCAAGCGAGGCAAACAATGAAAAAAGAGATCCTGACGCTGGCCCTGCTGGGTCTGCTGGCGGGTTGCAGCAGCCAACCAAGCCTGCACTACTACTCGCTCGATGCCGATAGTCAGCAACCCGTGACGACCCCGGCCCAACCGCAGCACCAGTTGGTGCTGCGCCCGGTGGCGCTGGCCAGCCAGCTCGACCGGATCAGTCTGGTCTATCAGCTGGAAGGGCAAGAGCTGCACTTCACCGAGTACCATCGCTGGGCCGGTGCGCTGGACGATCAGCTCAACCAGCTCACCCTCAATGGCCTCTCCACCCGCCTGCCGGGCTGGGTGGTGCGGCAGGATGGCGCCCGCAAGGGGCCGGTGCTGACCATTCTGGTGGAGCGCTTTCAGGGCCGTCATGACGGCAGCGCCGTGCTGAGCGGCCGCTGGCGCCTGCTGGCGGAAGATGGCACCGTGCTGCGCGATGCCCCCTTCCGTCAGGAACGGATACTGCCGGCCGATGGCTATAACGCGCTGGTGAACGAGCTGGGTCAGGGCTGGCAACAGCTGCTCGACCAGATCGCCGCCGAGGTGCGCCAGAGCGCCAGCTAATCGGCCATCAGCCGATTGCAGAGATAAAAAAACGACGCCAGTTGGCGTCGTTTTTTATGTGGGCAAGAGTCGGGGGCGACTTATGCCTTGGCGGGCAGGCTCAGGCGGGCAACCGCTTCCACATGCATGGAGTGCGGGAACATATCGACCGGTTGCACTTCGTCCAGCACGAAGCCCTGCTTGACCAGCCAGGCAAGGTCGCGGGCCAGGGTCTGCGGGTTGCAGGAGACATAGACCAGACGGCGGGGCGCCATGGCGACCAGGGTCTGCAGCACCGCTTTGTCACAGCCTTTGCGGGGCGGGTCCATCACCACCACATCAGCGGTCACACCTTGGGCGTGCAGTTCGGGCATCAGCTGCTCCGCCTTGCCGACGTGGAATTCGGTGTGCTCGATGCCGTTGAGGGCGGCGTTGCGGCGGGCATCGCTGATGGCGCTTTCCACCGACTCGATCCCCACCACCTTGGCGGCCTTGCCAGCCAGGAACAGGGAGATGGTGCCGATACCGCAATAGATGTCGAACACCGTCTCGTTACCGGTCAGCTCGGCATACTCGAGGGCGCTGGAGTAGAGCACATCGGTCTGGGTCGGGTTGTTCTGGAAGAAGGAGAGCGGCGAGATCTCGAACTCGAGTTCGTGGATCTTGTCGCGGATCACCCCTTCGCCGAGCAGCACCCGGTTGGTGGCACCCAGAATGCGGTTGGTGCGCTCATCGTTGATGTTCTGCACCAGAGTAGTAACCGGCAGATCGCTCAGGGCTGCCAGCAGCTCGGCTTCGAACGGCAGCTCCTCGCCCAGGGTCACCAGCACCACCATCAGCTCGCCGCTCTTGAAACCCTTGCGGGTCATCAGGTTGCGCACGCAGCCGCTGTGGTTCACTTCGTCATAGGCGGCGATGTCATGCGTGCGCATCCAGTCACGCACCCGGGCGTTGAGCTCGACGTGCAGCGAGTCCTGCACCGCACAGTCATCGGCGGTGATGAGATCATGAGAGTGCTTGCGATAAAAACCGATCTCGGCACCGGCGTCACAGCCACGCACCGCATATTGCGCCTTGTTGCGATAGGCGAACGGGCTCTCCATGCCAAGGATATCCTTGACCGGCGTGTCACCCAGCCCGACCTGCTCCAGTGCGCTCTGCACCAGTGCCTGCTTGAGCTTGAGCTGGGCCGGATAGGCCAGCGGACGTACCTGACAGCCACCGCACTCGGTGTTGGGGCAGAAATCGGCAACCCGATCGGCGGAGGGTTGGAGCAGCTCGGCAACCTTGCCGTGCAGATAGTTCGGCTTGACCTCGGTCAGCTCCACCAGCGCCTGCTCACCGGGCAGCAGACCTTCGACAAACAGGGGGCGATCGAACAGGCGTCCTTTGCCATCTCCTTTGTCGGTCAGTTCCAGGATCTCGATCTGGTGTTGATGTCCCACTAACGGCATGAGCGGCTCCAAAAGTACTAAAAAATGGGGGCGATGGACGCGGAAAAACCATGCCCATCGAGAAAAGGTGGCAGAGTTTAGCGGAGATCCGGCCAAATTGCAGGCATAAAAAGCCTGCTTGTTGCAATGGTCATTGCCCTGACCATCTGCCGGGCGTGGCCACCTTTCGGGCTGCGGCAAATTTAACCCTTGGGCCGCAACGCCCAGCCTGTTAAAATTCCGCCCTTGAAATTATCCTGGGCCCCGCGCCCGTTCTAGCTAAGGTCTACCGCGATGCGTACCAGCCAATATCTGCTTTCCACTCTCAAGGAAACCCCCTCCGACGCTGAAGTTGTCAGCCACCAGCTGATGCTGCGCGCCGGGATGATCCGTAAACTGGCCTCCGGCATGTATGCCTGGTTGCCAACCGGTCTGCGGGTACTGAAGAAAATCGAGAACATTGTTCGCGAAGAGATGAACAATGCTGGTGCCGTCGAAGTCTCCATGCCAGTAGTGCAACCCGCCGAGCTGTGGCAGGAGTCCGGCCGCTGGGATGACTACGGTCCCGAGCTGTGCCGTCTGACCGACCGCCACAACCGTCCCTTCGTGCTGGGCCCGACCCACGAAGAGGTGATCACTGCGCTGGTGCGTTACGAAGTGAACAGCTACAAGCAGCTGCCGCTCAACCTCTACCAGATCCAGACCAAGTTCCGCGACGAAGTGCGCCCCCGTTTCGGCGTGATGCGTGGCCGCGAATTCCTGATGAAGGATGCCTACTCCTTCCACATCGACAAAGAGTCTCTGGTCGATACCTACGAGAAGATGCACGCCGCCTACTGCAAGGCGTTCACCCGCATGGGCCTGAACTTCCGTCCGGTGCAGGCCGATACCGGCTCCATCGGTGGTACCGGTTCCCACGAGTTCCAGGTGCTGGCCGAGAGCGGTGAAGACTTGATCGCCTTCTCCGATACATCCGATTACGCCGCCAACATCGAGATGGCCGAAGCGCTGGCACCGGCTGGCGAGCGCGCTGCCGCAACCAAAGCCCTGACCAAGGTGGCCACCCCGGCCGTCCACACCATCGACGAAGTGGCCGCTTTCCTGAACGTGGCGCCGACCGCCATCGCCAAGACCCTACTGGTACTGGCCGAGGAAGATGAGCACGGAAAACAGGCCGTCATCGCTCTGGTACTGCGTGGCGACCACGAGCTGAACGAAATCAAGGCTGAGAAGCTTTCTGGCGTGGCTAACCCGCTGACCTTCGCCAATGACGAGCAGATCAAAGCGGCCGCCGGTTGCGACGCAGGCTCCATCGGCCCGGTCGGCTTTGCCGGTCGCATCATCGTCGATCGCAGCGCCGCCCATCTGAGCGATTTTGTTTGCGGCGCCAACGAGACCGGTTTCCACCTGACCGGTGCCAACTGGGATCGCGACATCACCTCTTTTGAGGTTGCCGACCTGCGCAACGTGGTGGAAGGCGACCCGAGCCCGTGCGGCCAGGGCAAGCTGCTGCTCAAGCGCGGTATCGAAGTGGGCCACATCTTCCAGCTGGGTACCAAGTACTCCGAAGCGATGAAGGCGAGCGTGCTGAACGAAGCTGGCAAATCCGTCACCATGGAGATGGGTTGCTACGGTATCGGGGTTTCCCGTCTGGTGGCTGCCGCCATCGAGCAGAACAACGACCAGTACGGCATCATCTGGCCGGACGCCATCGCCCCGTTCGAAGTGGCCATCGTGCCGATGAACATGCACAAGTCCGAGCGCGTGGCCGAGCAGGCACAGCAGTTCTACGCCGAGCTGAAAGCCGCAGGTGTGGACGTGCTGTTCGACGACCGTAAAGAGCGCCCGGGCGTGATGTTCGCCGACATGGAGCTGCTGGGCATCCCGCACGCCATCGTCATCGGCGATCGCGGTCTGGACAACGGCGTGGTGGAGTACAAGTGCCGCCGCACCGGCGAGAAGCAGGAAGTGGCCATCAGCGACATCATCGCCATGCTCAAGGCCAAGCTGGGCCGTTAATTCCGCCCCCTTACCTGAATAGAAAAGCGCGCCGTTTGGCGCGCTTTTTGTTTCTGTGTGCTGACGACGGCAACCGGATGGCGGGCTTCGCCTCAGGAATTGCGACCGATAAAGAGGTCGGTCACGTGGCAGCTGCTTCTGGCTTCCAGTGCGTCGAGCATATAGGCCGCCGCATCTTCCGGGGTCATGAAGCCGCTCGGGTCCACGTGATCCGAGTTGTCCCAGAATTCGCTGCGGATCCCGCTCGGATAGAGATTGACCAGCCGCAGTGGCGAGCCTTTCAGCTCCGCGCGCAAGGATTCGAGAAAGCCGCGCATCCCCCATTTGGAGGCGCAGTAGAGGCTCTCGTTGGCCTTGCCCACCTGCGCGGCGGAGGAGAGCACATTGGCCAGTACTCCGCCTTTCTCACCGATAAGCCGCACCGTCTGCTGGGCCACCAGAATGGTGGAGATGAGATTGCTCTCCACCACCCGGCGGATCTGCTCGGCGGTGTAGACACCGACCGGGCCAAACTCGCCCACCCCGGCGCAGTGGATCACCATATCGGGCTGCCCGCCCCACTCCACCGCAGCGGCGAAGGCAACGTCGACCTCTTCATGGTGCGCCAGATCGGCCGCGATGCCGATCACCGCGCTGCCGAGCAGTTGTTCCTGCTCCTGCAGTCGCTGATAACGGCGCCCCATCATGGAGACCTGATGGCCCCGCTCAACCAGACCTATGGTCAGCGCCCGGCCGAGACCAGAACCGGCACCTGTCACTATGATGTGGCCCATTATCGCTCCTCGTCGTCAGTTGACGGTCTGATTAGAAAGTGAATTCACCACCCATGAACCAGCCGTCTACAGACTGATCGATATTGGCGAAGTCGACCTTGGCTTCACGCCAGCCGGCACGCAGCTTGATCGGCATGGAGGAGAACTTGTAGGAACCACCCAGACGGTAGTCATAGTTGTCCGCATCGTGAGTGCGCAGATCGCCGAAGAAGGCGATGCCGGTGCCCGGGATCTTCACTTCACTGCCGGCATAAGCCATCAGGGTATCTTCGTCATAACCCTTGCGACCGACATAGACCTGCTCGCCATCGTAGTGACGGCCGGTCATACCCAGATCGATCTTGAACAGATCGTTGTTGAACAGACGGTAGTAGAGGCTCAGATCGTAGGCAGTCAGATCGTTCTTGAAGTTGCCGCCGGAGGTGCTGAAATCGGAGACTTCAAACTTGGCGTTCGGCAGGAAGATGATGCCGTGTTCCAGTTGCAGATAGCCGTTCCAGTTGTAGCTGTCGTCATAGCTGCCATCAGCACTGGTGCCATAAGCCTGACCACTGCCCTTGGCGGCCCATACGTCGGCACCGGCGGCAAAACGCCAGTCGTCAGCGGCCATGGCACTCTGGCTGCACAGAGCCAGCACAAAACCGGCAATCAGCGTCTTTTTCATTACGTCACTTCCTCTTGCATACATGGAAAAGAGCACTATTTTACTCGGTGCAGCCAAAATACCCAGCGTCAATCCTGAACAAACGACGACAAATGTCAGTGCTTCATATGCTTCATCTCTGCCATCGGCTCAATCGGCTTCACCGGCAGTGACAGATCCAGCTTCTGACCATCGTCCATGGTGAGGGTGAGCGGGAAAGGGGTCTGCTCGGAGAGCGTGCCCACCTCGAACAGCATGATGTGCAGGCTGCCCGGTTTCAGCACCGCTTCGCCCTTGGCCAGGATCTCGATATTCTCGACCTGACGCATCTTCATCACGCCATTTTCGTGCAGGTGAGTGTGCAGCTCGGCACGACCCGCTGCAGCAGAGGCCGCCGCCACCAGCTTGACCGGCTGGTCGGCGTCATTCTTGAGCACCATAAAGGCGGCAGTGTTGGGAGAGCCCGGCGGCAACAGGCGCACATAGCCGTCGACGGCCTCGACCTTGGCCAGCGCAGGCGCAGTCATCCCCAGAACCAGCAGAGAATAAAACGCACGTTTAAACATGGTTGAAATCCTTTTATGATGTTGTTAAACGGCGCCAAGATTACCCCAGCAGCAACCTTTTTTGCACCTTTCAATAACAAGGATTTAGACATGGCCCCCATTCTCATTGTCGAGCAGCAGGATGGCTTGCTCACCCTGACCCTCAACCGCCCCGACAAGCGCAACGCTCTCAATACCGAGCTCTATAAGCAACTGGTGGCAGCGCTGGGAGAGGCGGCAGCCGATGAGGAGGTGCATGTCCTGTTGTTGCAGGGGCAGCAGGATTGCTTTACCGCGGGCAATGATCTGGCCGACTTTATGGGCAAGAACTCGCTGGAGCCCGACGACCCCATCCTGCAGTTCCTCCACACCCTTGCCGACTTCCCCAAACCCGTGATCGCCGCTGTTGCAGGTCCTGCAGTAGGGATAGGCACCACCATTCTGCTGCACTGCGATCTGGTCTATCTGGGGGATAACGCCCGCTTGCAGCTTCCCTTTGTCGAGTTGGGTCTGGTGCCGGAGTTTGCCTCCAGCCTGCTGCTGCCGCGTCTGGTGGGGCACCTCAAGGCGGCGGAGCTGTTGCTGCTGGCCGAGGCGATTGATGCCGAGGAGGCGCTGCGGCTCGGGCTCGCCAACAAGGTGGTGGCGGCCGATGGAGTGCTCTCCTTTGCCCGCGAGCAGGGGCTGAAGCTGGCGGCCAAGCCGCCCAGAGCGCTGCAAAAGAGCAAGGCGCTGCTGAAACAGGAGCTCAAACAGGCGGTGCACTTTGTCATCGATCTGGAGGCGCGCGCCTTCGCCCAGGCACTGCAAGGGGAAGAGGCGCAACAACGCATCGCCCAGAAACTCAAACGGCGGGGCTGAGCCTCGCCCCAATCCGTTCAGTTCAGGCGAAAACGGCCGATCAGCTCGCAGCCCTGCACCTTGTCCTGCAACTGGATCAGCCGGGCAATTTCCGGATTGGGGTGGCGCTTGAGAAAGGCGAGCAGGGCACCGCGACAGCAACCCAGCTCGCTGATCAGCGCCTCGCACTCCCGGTTGGGGCACTGCGGCACCAGCGCCGTCACCAGCTCGGAGGCAAGCTTCAGGTAGCGCAGCTCGTAAGTCGGCTCATCCATCGCCCGCCAGAAGTCGGCCAGCCGGTGACAGGTGGCGACCCGCATGGTGGCCAGCTCGGTCAACTCGACCTGAGTCATCTCGTAAACATCCCCCAGCGCCTGCTGATAAAAGCAGATCGCTGCCCCCAGCGAACCGGCCTGCCAGGCACGCTCCGCCTCCAGCATGTATCGTTGCCAACTTTGCGGTGTCATCTCGCTCTCCCGAGTCCGTCATGGTGGGAGTGTTATCATGGCTAATTGAGAATAAATATCAACCAGAGGGTTAGTGCAGGATCTCTGCGCAACCTTGGCCAACCCGGCGCCCGACCTTATGATCGCGCCCTTCCCTCTTCTTTGGAGCACACCACAATGCGACCTCGCCTCCCGCAGATGTTGGGCTGCTCCCTGCTCTGCGTGCCCCGCATGCTGGTCTGGATCTATTAGCTGCGCTCAAGCGAACGCAACCCATCCGATCCATTCAGCAAAGGAGTACCAATATGAGCACCTGCCAACACTGGTCGCAGGTCGAATACCTGCACCTGACGGTGACCAACCCCAATATCTGCCTCAAAGGGCAGCACAGCTACTACTCGGGTGCCTGGGATGGCCCCTTCGAAGAGGTGGCGGTGCGCTACCTCCATGGCGATCCCTTCAGCCGCAGCCCGGAAACCGGCTGGGAGCCGCTCTGGCATATCGACCGGCTCCATATCGGCGACTATGTGCAAATTGCCGCCGGGGTAAAGATCATCATGGGGGGCAACCACACCCACAACACGGCCTTCATCAGCACCTATCCGTTCGCCGATCTGGCGGCGCTCCAGCGCAGCTACCGCCCCGCTGGCGATACCCGCATCGGCAACGATGTCTGGATCGGCATGGAGGCGATGATCATGCCCGGCGTCACCATCGGCGACGGCGCCATCATCGCCGCCCGCTCGTTGGTCAATCAGGATGTACCGCCCTATGCCATGGTGGCGGGCACCCCGGCCAGGGTGGTGCGAATGCGCTTTGGCGAGGAGGAGATTGCCCGGCTACAGGCCCTCGCCTGGTGGGATTGGCCGGATCAACAGGTCAACGATCTGCTACCGCTGATCCAGCAAGGTGACGTCGCCCTGCTTGAGCAGGCGGCTGCCCCCTGGGCGGAGCGCCATGAGTGACCATCACTAGCCAGCAGTAACAAGCTGACAGCAGAAGGGCGACCCCGGGGTCGCCCTCTTTTATCTCCGGCATGCTCTGGATGCCGTCATCGCTCATCCACTCACTGCGCGCTTTTGGACTGGTTGAGGCTGCACTGCTTGCCGGGATAACCGGGTAGATCCTTGGCATCGCTGCCGCAGGCGAGCCGTTTGGCCTGTTGCAGGCGGGCCGCCAGATTGGCGCTGTCCACCGGCATCCATTGCATCTGCTTGCCGAGCCAGCTGGCCCAGGCAAACTCGACGAAATAGACCTGTTTGTCCTTGCGAAAGTAGCCCGCATTCTGCAGCAGTCCGGCGAGGGTGCGATAGGGGTAATCAGGCAGCTTGTCGATGCTGGTCGGCAACTGCTCCGGGGTCAGTGGTTGCCCCTTCTCATCCTTGAGCCAGGCCCAATGGTTGTTCTGCATCTGGCTCCAGAAGTTGGCTTTGTCCTGCAGGCGGCCAATCACCTTGACCCGGGCATCCTTGACGCCCTGTTGCCACAACGCCTTGGTGAGATGGTGTCTGTCCACCAGCCAGTAGCTGCCATCCGGTGCAATCACTACAGGGATCTCTTTCTTTTTCATCAACTTGTCGAGCTGCTTTGCGCTCATGCCCGCCATTGTGGCCTGGGTCTCATCAACCTGGATCTGGCCGACGCCCCCCTGGGTCGGGTGCAAGGCATCGATGCCGATCTCGCACCAGTTGCCCACCGCCGTGTCGCTCTGGCACGGGGCCAACGCCCAGGCACTCTGGCTCAACACACAGGCCAGCAATAACCATGCTTTCATCGTTTGACACTCCTCACCACATTGAACTGCACAGACGCCGGGAACGCTCTTCTACCCCGATTGGGAGTGAGAGTCGAATGCTGGCGGTCAGACCAGCAAACGGGATATCATGATTTCCCATCTGTCGGCGATATTTTCTCGCCGAGTTTTCTCCCCGCTTCACACTATTTGAAGGATCCGACCCATGAAAGGATGGACCCCCTTGCTGGCCCTGCTGGGCTGTGCTGCTGTCCAGGCAGCCGATATTCCCGCCGGAACACAACTCGCCGCCGAGCAGATTGTCGTTCGCCACCTAAAGGATGAACCTGCGAGCCTGAGCCCGCTCAAGCTGGTCGGCCTGCCGGAGTTGCAGGTACTGCGGGATCTGTTCGAGGGGCTGCTGACCCAGGGGCCGGATGGCAAACCGGTTGCTGGGGTGGCGGCCAGCTGGGAGAACAAGGGCAACCAGTTCTTTACCTTCCATCTGCGCCCGGATGCGCGCTGGTCCAACGGCGATCCGGTCAAGGCCGGCGACTTCGTCTACGGCTGGCGCAAGCTGGTCGACCCGAAAGAGGCGGCCACCTTCGCCTGGTTTGCCCAACTGGCCCGTTTCGACAAGGTGGACGAGATCGTGGCTGGCAAATTGCCTGCCAGCGAGCTGGGGGTCAAGGCCCTCGATGATCACACCCTGCAAGTGACCCTCTCCCAGCCGGTGCCCTACTTCCTGAACCTGCTGAGCCACCCCAGCCTGTCGCCGCTCCATCAGGCCAGCATCGAGCAGTACGGCAACCAGTGGACCCAACCCGGCAAACTGGTGGGCAACGGTGCCTTTGTGCTGAACAACCGGGTGGTCAACGAGAAGCTGGAGCTGACCCCCAATCCTTATTACTGGGATCGGGCCCATACCATATTGACCAAGGTGATCTTCATGCCGATCAATCAGGAGAGCGCGGCGACCAACCGCTATCTGGCGGGCGATCTGCATATCACCGAATCCTTCCCCAAGGAGCAGTACGACAAGCTGAAGCAGCAGATCCCGAATGAGGTCTACACCCCGGATCAGCTCGGTACCTACTACTACGCCTTCAATACCAAACAGGCACCGCTCGACGATGTGCGGGTGCGCAAGGCGCTCTCCTACACCATCGACCGCGCCCTGATCGCCGACAAGGTGCTCGGCACTGGCGAGAAACCGGCTTATCACTTCACTCCGGATGTGACCGCCAGCTTTACCCCGGCCGCCAACTTGCTCTCCAGCAGCAGCCAGCCGGCGCTGGACAGCAAGGCCAAGGCCCTGCTCAAGGAGGCCGGTTACGGCCCGGACAAGCCGCTCAAGCTGACCCTGCTCTACAACACCGCAGAAATTCACAAGAAGATGGCACTGGCGATTGCCAGCATGTGGAAGCAGAAGCTGGGCGCCGAGGTCGAGCTCACCAATCAGGAGTGGAAAACCTATCTCGACAGTCGCCAGAGCGGTCAGTTCGAGGTGATCCGCTCCTCCTGGGTCGCAGATTACAACGACCCGTCAGCGTTCCTCGGCCTGTGGGGCTCCCGTCACAGCGGCAATATGGCAGGCTTTGCCAATGCCCGTTATGACCAGCTGCTGGCAGAGGCGGCCAGCACTCAGGATGTCGCCAGCCGTAGCAAGCTGTTTGGCGAGGCAGAGGCGATCCTGCTGGATCAAGCCCCCATCGCCCCCATCTACCAGTACACCAATGCCCGACTCATCAAGCCATGGCTCAAAGGCTACCCCATCAACAACCCGGAGGATGTGGCCTACAGCCGCCAGCTCTACCTCGTCAAACACTGAGACCGGCCACAACGATGCGAGGCCCCACTGGGCCTCGCTATTGATACTGTTCACACCACGATTTCCAGCCTAAAATGCCGCCCCTTCTGTTCAATTAATCTTCAATCCCCACTCAGTCATGCGCTACCTGATACTGCTCTCGTTGTTGTGGACCCTGCCTGCGCAGGCCAATCGCGAATCCCAATGCCAGCAAGAGTTTGTCGGCTGGATGCTGCATCAGCAGCAACAGTTCAGCGATCGCAAGTCTGACAAGATGGAGCGGCGCCGGGCCGAGCGGGCCATCGATCTTGCCCGGCAGGAGTACGACAAGCAGGCCAGCTTCTGCAAGACCATGCAGCTTGTTCGTGAATACAAAGATGGCGATCCACGTTTTACTCCGCGCCCCGGAGAGATACACGACTACAGTACGGCTTCTGACAACACATCAGGGTGACCCTGACCAGAAAAACCAAAAGCGCGTCGATTGACGCGCTTTTTGTGGTTCTTGCCCTGACAAAGCGGCTTATTCGGCCGTCTCGCTGCTGGCAAACTCCGGCACCTTGGCCATGGCATCCAGCACCACCTGAATACCGGCGCCCGGCTTGCAGGCGTTCTCACTCAGGTGACGGCGCCAGGCGCGAGCCCCCTGCATGTTCTGGAACAGCCCCAGCATGTGGCGAGTTATGTGGGAAAGGTAGTTGCCCTTGGCCAGCTCCTGCTCGATATAGGGCAGCATCATCCGCACCACCTCGTGGCGGCTCGGCACGGCGTTGTTCTGACCAAACACCAGATTGTCCACCTGCGCCAGAATGTAGGGGTTCTGATAGGCTTCGCGCCCCATCATGACGCCATCGACGTGTTGCAGGTGCTCCAGAGTCTGCTCCATGGAGGTGACGCCGCCGTTGAGGGCGATGGTGAGATCCGGGTAATCCTGCTTGACCCGATAGACGCGGGGATAATCGAGGGGCGGGATCTCGCGGTTCTCCTTGGGGCTCAGGCCACTCAGCCACGCCTTGCGGGCATGGACGATAAAGGTGTCGCAACCGGCATCGCGCACCTGTTCGATAAAGGTCTGCAGAAATTCGTAGGAGTCCTGATCGTCGATACCGATACGGGTCTTCACCGTCACCGGAATATCGACCACATCGCGCATCGCCTTGACGCAGTCCGCCACCAGCGCCGGTTCACCCATCAGGCAGGCGCCAAAACGGCCGTTCTGCACCCGATCGGAGGGGCAACCGACGTTGATGTTCACCTCGTCATAGCCGCGTTCCTCGGCCAGCTTGGCACAGCGCGCCAGATCGGCCGGATTGCTGCCACCCAGCTGCAGGGAGATGGGGTGCTCCTGCTCGCTGTAACCCAGATAATCCCCCTTGCCGTGGATGATGGCGCCGGTGGTCACCATTTCGGTATAGAGCAAGGTCTGGCGGCTCATCAGTCGATGAAAGTAACGGCAATGCCGATCAGTCCAGTCCAGCATGGGGGCGATGGAAAAACGCTGCGCCTGCATAAAAATCATCCGGGTTGGCTAAAGAAAGGGGCGGATTTTATCACAACGTGAAGCAGCCCCAGAAAATGAATTTTGTCGCCGCGCCATGCGAGGCCCTGTGATAGTATCCGGCTAATAGAAAGGGTATCTGCGCGATCATGAATCAAGACCAACTTTTACAACGAGCCGAGCGACTCTGTATACAGCGAGGGATCCGCTTCACCCCGACCCGACGTCAGGTATTTCGCCTGCTGGCGGCACACGGCAACGCCATCAGCGCCTATGATTTGTTGGCCCAGCTGCAACAAACCGAAGCCAATGCCAAGCCGCCAACCGTCTATCGGGCACTCGATTTTTTGCTCGAACAGGGCTTTGCTCACAAAGTGGAATCGCTCAACGCGTTTATCTTCTGCTGCCACTTCGATCACGCTCACCCGATGCAGCTGCTGATCTGCGACGAGTGCGGGGATGTGGTCGAACTTCACGATAGTGCAATAGATAGCGCGTTTTCCGAGCAGGCCCACTTGCATGGCTTTACGATTACCAATAAGACAATAGAGGCACATGGCCAATGTGCTCGCTGTACGCCCACTGTAGGAAGTCATCATGAAGGCTGATTTTGTAAATCCGTTCCTGCTATCTCTGCTCAATGTGCTCTCGACCATGGCACAGCTGGAACTAAAACCGGGCAAACCGAAACGCAAGATGGATGAGCTGGCGCGCGGCGACGTCTCCGGTCTGATCGGCATGGTCGGCCCGCAGACCCGCGGCTCCCTCTCCATCAGCTTCGAGAAGGGGCTGGCGCTGGAGATCATGCGTCGCATGCTGGGGGAAGCTCCCGCCTCCATCAATGAAGAGGTGACCGACATGGTCGGTGAAATCACCAACATGGTGACCGGCGGTGCCAAGCGGATGCTGGGCGAGAAGGGCTACGAGTTTGACATGGCAACCCCCATCATCGTCTCCGGTCCCAACCACACCATTACTCACCGTGCCGATGGCACCAAGATCATGATGCCGTTCGAATCGGATTTCGGTCGCGCCACTATCGAAATCTGCTTCGAGTAACCCTATGTGGAAAGCATTGAAATGGATTTTCATCTGCTGGGCCTTGCTGTTGATCCTGTCGGACATTCAGATCAGCACCTCCCTCTACAAGTACGAAGATAACCGGGTGCTCATCAACTTCCCGCGCTGGGAAGCCAAGCAGCCCTGGGGCACCTTCGAGTGGCATGCCGGACGGGTAGAAACCCACTGGTATGGTCTGGATGGCAAACCCAAGCCGTCAGGCCCGCAAATCTGATCCGGTAACGGATCCGGCAGAAACAGAAGAGGCCAGCAGATGCTGGCCTCTTTGCTATCTCGTTGATCCTGAATCAAGCCGCTTCGGCAGCCAGCTTACCGCTTGGTCGCATCAAGATGCCGACGATGCAGGCCAGCAGAGTTGGCAGCAGCCAGGCAAGTCCCTTGTCGAACAGCGGCAGGAAGGCAAAGCCGTCCATCGCCATACCAGCAGCGCCCAGTCCGTCCAGACAGCCAAACAGGAAGGCGACCAGCAGCACGCCACGAAACGCCAGCCGTAGCTGGGCAAACCACCCTTTGAGGAAGGTCACCAGCACCAGTGCAATGGCAACCGGGTAGATGGCTACCAGCACCGGGATGGAGAGACTGATAAGCTCACTCAGCCCCACATTGGCCACCAGCGCGCAGAGTGCCCCCAGCAGCATCACCCACTTGTGGTAAGTCCAGCCAGTCAAATCTTGGAAATAATCGGCTCCGGCACAGAGCAGGCCTACTGCACTGGTAAAACAGGCCAGAGTGATGATGGCCGCCAAAATAAGCTGCCCTGGCTGACCAAACAGGCTCAGGACGTAGGCATTGACGATGGCACCGCCGTTGCTGATGTCGCTCGCCACTCCGCCGGCACTGTTGCCAAGCTGGAAAAGAGAGAGATAGACCGCCGACAACCCGACCGCCGAGATCAGGCCCGCAATGGTGAGGTATTTGAACTGGCTGCGATAGTCCTCGATCCCCTTCTGGCGCAGCAACCCGATGATCAGTGCGCCAAACATCAGGGATGCCAGGGTATCCATGGTGTTATACCCCTCCAGCATCCCCTTGGTGAGCGGAGCGCTGATGTAGTCACCGCTGGCATCGGGCATGGTACCCTGTGGCGCGATAAAGACCCCGACCGCCAGAATGAGCAGCATCGCCATCAGGGCGGGAGTCAGGTACTTGCCAACCGCATCGAGCAGTTTGCCCCGATCGAGCGCCACCATGATCACCAGCGCAAAGAAACTCAGGGTGTAGATCAGCAGCCCCTCATGACCGGCATCGCCGAGCCAGGGCTTGAGCCCCATCTCGTAGGCGACCAGACCGGTGCGGGGAATGGCAAAGGCGGGCCCCATGATGATATAGATGGCGATGGCCAGCGCCGTCGCCGCCCCGGCGGGCAGATAGCGGGTCATTCCGGTCCAGCCACTCGCGCGGCCCCCCGAACTCCCCTTGGCAACCGCAATCAGGGTGATTAACGGCAGCCCCACCGCCGTCAGTAGAAAACCGCACATGGCGGCCAGCAGATGCTCACCAGCCATAAAACCCGCAAGCGGCGGAAAAATGATATTGCCAGCCCCCAGATAGAAGGCAAACGTCATAAACCCCAGTCCGAATACGTCGGACAACTTCAATGATTTCGTCAAACCCAACCTCATCTGCCTTATCAGCTTGTTATTGATTGCACCCACTGCCTGGCAGATAACCGG
The DNA here is from genome assembly GCF_049174935.1 of Aeromonas sp. 600886. Classification (NCBI taxonomy): domain Bacteria; kingdom Pseudomonadati; phylum Pseudomonadota; class Gammaproteobacteria; order Aeromonadales; family Aeromonadaceae; genus Aeromonas; species Aeromonas sp. 600886. Next base: position 41,968 of record NZ_JAAKUB010000009.1, read on the forward strand.
TAACAATGTCTCTTGCTTCTCTCTCGTACGGATACCGGACAAGAATTGCGCATTCAGCATAAAGAAAAGGAATCAAATCTCAATATCAAATTAATACATTGAAACAATTTGAACAAATAGAATTAATCACCAACAAGTTTGCCATTCTCAAAATGATGTAAAGAGAGATTGAGCAAAGAGGCGAGAACAGGCAGCAAAAGCGCGGAACAGGCAAGCGTCACCGGCAGTGACCATCACAACCCGGCAAAACACAATGCAGAGTGACGGAAAGCAAAAGAGCCTGCACGGGGCAGGCTCTTGGCAATATCACATCGGGCGTGATCAGGCAGCTTCGGCAGCCATCTGTGTCGGACGCACCATCACGCCAACTACGCAGGCCAGCAGGGTCGGCATCAGCCAGGCGAGGCCCTTGTCGAACAGCGGCAGGAAGGCAAACGCATCCATCTTCATGCCGGCAGCACCCAGACCATCCAGGCACCCGAACAGGAAGGCAACCATCAACACGCCACGGAACACCAGACGGGGACGGCCGAAGTAACCCTTCAGGAAGGTGACCAGCACCAGCGCCACGGCAACCGGATAGATGGCAACCAGCACCGGAATGGAGAGGCTGATCAGCTGGCTCAGGCCCACGTTGGCCACCACGGCACAGATAACGCCCAGCAACACCACCAGCTTCTTGTAAGCCATGCCGGTCAGATTGTGGAAGAAATCGGAACAGGCGGAGATCAGACCGACTGCAGTGGTAAAACACGCCAGAGTGATGATGGCCGCCAGAATGAACTGACCCGGCTGACCAAACAGGCTCAGTACGTAGGCGTTGACGATGGCGCCACCATTGCTGACATCCGTCGCCACACCGGCTGCCGTGTTACCCAGCTGGAACAGGGAGACGTACACCACGCTCAGACCAACGGCAGAGATGAGGCCGGCAATGGCCAGATACTTGAACTGGCTCTTGTAATCGTTGATGCCTTTCTGGCGCAGCAGATCGACGATCAGGGCGCCAAACATCAGGGACGCCAGGGTGTCCATGGTGTTGTAACCTTCCAGGATCCCTTTCACGAAGGGGCTGTTCTGATAGTCACCGGACGCGTCAGGCATGGCGCCTTGCGGCGCTACGAATACCCCGACCGCCAGAGTCAGCAGCAGCAGCATCAGTACCGGAGTCAGGTATTTGCCGATGGCGTCCATCAGCTTGCCCTGGTTCATGGAGACCAGAATGGCCACACCAAAGAAGATCACGGTATAGGCCGCCAGACCCGCTTGCCCCATATCACCGATGAACGGCTTGAGGCCCATTTCGTAGGCAACCAGACCGGTACGGGGCGCGGCAAAGGCCGGGCCTATGATGATATAGATGGCAACGGCCAGCGCAGTCGCAACACCGGCAGGCAGCAGTTTGGTCATGCCAGCCCAACCGTTACCGGCTTTCGCCACGGCCAGAATGGTTACCAGAGGCAGGCCCACGGCAGTGACCAGGAAGCCAAACATCGCCAGGGAGAGGTGCTCACCAGCCATGTAACCGGCCAACGGCGGGAAAATGATGTTACCGGCGCCCAAGTAGAAGGCGAAGGTCATAAACCCTAATCCGAGTACATCGGACAATGTGAGTGATTTCGTCAAGTTCAACCTCGTCTGTCTTGTAAATTATTGCTTGTTATAGTTTTTATCGGTCGCTGACCGGGTGTGTTCAGGGGGTATAAAAAAAGAGCCCCGCATGTTTTTTCATCGCAACCAGTGGTTTTAGCTGGTCTGGAGCGGGCGCTCGATCTGGAACCAGCATAATGGCGTGAAAAAATAGTTCAAGACGAAATTTACATCTTCAAATAGAAGGGGTTGGTCAGTTGGATATATCTGTCGGAATAGGCCCCATCAGCAGAATGGATCACAATTTCACCCCTCTCACACCTGTTTAATCCTCTGCCAAGTAGCAATAAAACACGATTTGCCTCTTTACCCTCTCTGGTGATAACAGCTGTATAACAAATGCCATGCAGATCATAATTCGCCGAAATGCATAAAATTTCATCGGCCATCGCCGTCGGCAGCACCAGCGCCACCTGCCCGTTCGGGCTCAACAAACGATTGCAGGCCGCCAGTAATGCGGGGCTGTCGAGGGCGCCGGTATGGCGGGCCAACGCCCGCGCCGGATCGCTAAATGACTGGCCTGCCACGAAATAGGGAGGGTTGGAGACGACAAGATCGTAAGGGGCGGCCTGATAATCCTGAATGGCACTCTCTATGATGGTCACCCGATCTGCCCAAGGAGAGGACGCCGCATTCTCCCGCGCCTGGCTGGCCGCATTAATATCCAGCTCGACCGCATCAAGACGGCAGTCAGATCTGCTGCGCTGGGCCAGCATCAGGGCGATCAGGCCGCTGCCGGTGCCGATATCGAGCACTCGACGCGCCTGTTCGACCGGCGCCCAGGCCCCGAGCAAAATGCCATCGGTGCCCACCTTCATGGCGCAGCGATCGTGATTGATATGGAACTGTTTGAAGGTAAATCCGCGACTACGTCCCATCTGGCCCCCGTCATCTGCAAAAATGGTGGGCGATTATAGCGGCTAAGACACACTCACCAATAGGAGCCGACGAGATAATCGCCTATAATCTGCCGTTTCCTTAATGACCGAGTATTGCCATGAGCCAGTCCTTTGATGATTTCGACCTGCACCCAGCCCTAAACCGGGCCTTGGCCGAGATGGGATTCACCCGCCCCACCACCATCCAGCAGATGGTGCTGGAGCCAGCCCTGGACGGCCGCGATATTCTGGCATCCGCTCCGACCGGTACCGGCAAGACCGCCTCTTTCCTGCTGCCGGCACTCCAGCACCTGCTGGACTTCCCACGCCGCAAGCCGGGCCCCTGCCGCATGCTGATCCTGACCCCGACCCGCGAGCTGGCGTTGCAGGTGACCGCCCACGCCAAAGCGCTGGCGGCTCACACCAACCTCAGCATCGAGACCATCATCGGCGGCGTCAGCCATGAAGAGCAGCTGCCTGCTCTGACCAAAACCACCGACATCGTGGTGGCCACCCCGGGTCGTCTGCTCGAGTACATCGAGAAAGAGGAGTTCGAGAGCCACGACATCGAAGTGCTGGTGCTGGATGAAGCGGACCGCATGCTGGACATGGGCTTTATCAAGGATGTGAACCGCATCGTGGAAGAGGCGCGCTACCGCAAGCACACCATGCTCTTCTCCGCCACCCTGGAAGGTGCCGGCCTTGAGAAGTTCGCCAACGAGATCCTCAAGGATCCGGTGGAGCTGCACGCCGAACCGCCCCGCAGCGAACGTCGCCCCATTACCCAGTGGATCCATCTGGCCGATGACGCCGCCCACAAGCTGGCGCTGCTGACCCATATCCTGAAAGATTCGGAAACCCAGAAAGCCATCATCTTCGTCAAGACCCGCGAGCGTCTGGCGGAGCTCTCCGGCCAGCTGCAGGCTGCAGGTATCTCCTGCGCCTGGATCCGTGGCGAAATGGAGCAGAGCAAGCGTATCGAGTCGATCCGCAAGTTCCACGAAGGGGAAGTGCCCTTCCTGATCGCCACCGACGTCGCCGCCCGCGGCATCGACCTGCCGAACGTCAGCCATGTCATCAACTACGACATGCCCTACGGCGCCGACGTTTACGTCCACCGGATTGGCCGTACCGGCCGCGCTGGCAACCGTGGATGCGCCATCAGCCTGGTGGAGGCCCACGACATGGCGATGGTCGCCAAGATCGAACGCTACACCGAGGAGCGCCTCAAGCGCCGGGTGATCGACGAGCTGCGCCCGAAACACAAGGAAGCGCGGGTACCGGTGAAGAAGAAAAAGCCGGTCGACAAGAAGAAGTCCGCCAAGAAGAAAAAGAAGAAGTGATCGCCTGGCGATAAAGAGAAGGGCCATCCCGCGGGATGGCCCTTCTGCATTCTGAATCACTCTGACGAGTGGTTATGCCACCACTCTGCGCATCCCCATATGGGGGATATCATCTTCGAGATAGCCTTCCCCTTCCGCCACAAAACCGTGTTGGCCGTAGAAGCCTTGCAGATGAGCCTGCGCCCCCAGCCAGATACTGTGAGTCGGCCAGCGCGCCTCACACGCCTTGACCGCCTCGCCGATCAGCTGGTGACCGAGACCACCGCCACGCGCCTTGGGTGAGGTCACCACCCGACCGATGGCGGCACCGCTCTCATCGCCGATGCCGGGCGCCATGATCCGCGCATAGGCGGCCAGCAGATCGCCCTGATATCCGAGCAGGTGCAAGACCCCTTCGCGGCGATCGAGCCCGTCCAGATCCTGAAAGGGGCAGGTCTGCTCCACCACGAACACCTCGGCCCGCAGCGCCAGCAACTCATACAACTCGTCAGTGGTCAGTTCAGACCAGGGTTTCAGGATCCAGTTCATCGGCAACTCCTTATCAGTTCGGCCTGCCAGCATAATCGTGGCGCCAGCGCCCTGCATTAACCTTTGTTAAGTTCTTTCAGCCGTTTGCGAATGCGGCTCAGACTAATGGGAGTGATACCGAGATAGGCGGCGATCAGGTGATCCGGCACTCTGGCATCAAGCGCGGGAAAACTGTCGAGAAAGTGCTGATAGCGCGCCTGCGGGCTGCCGGTCAGCAGCAACTGCTCCTTCTCCTCCTTGATGCGCAGCTGCACCTCCAACAGGTGCTGGTACCAGCGCGGCCAGCTGGGCAGCTGGCGCAAGTCGACCAGACTGAACAGCTGCAGATGGCAGGGCTCCAGCGCCTCCACACTGTAGCGGGCAGGCTCGCCACTAAGCAGGTGGTGGAAGTCGAGAAACTCGTCCCCCTCCCAGTAGAACTCCTTGATGTACTCGCGGCCATCCTCCAGCACCAGCTTGGCCCGCAGCAGCCCCTGCTCCACCCTGACCAGTAGATCCGGGCTGTCGCCGGCGTGCCAGAGGCAGCTTTTCGGGCTGAGGGTCAGCGGGCGGGCAAAAGAGAGGAGGCGCGCGGCCTCCTCTCTATCTGCGACCTGCGCCCAATCGAAGGGGGGTCTGTCAGTCAGCATGATTAACCGCGACGCTGACGCACGGCTTCAAACAGGCAAACGCCGGTTGCCACCGAGACGTTGAGGCTGGATACCGCCCCTGCCATCGGGATGCTCACCAGCTCGTCGCAATGTTCGCGGGTGAGGCGACGCATACCTTTACCTTCGGCACCCATCACCAGCGCCATCGGGCCGGTCAGTTTGGCCTGATAGAGGTCGTGATCGGCCTCGCCAGCGGTGCCGACGATCCAGACGCCGCGCTCCTGCAGCTCGCGCAGGGTGCGGGCCAGGTTGGTGACCTGAATAAGCGGCACCACTTCAGCGGCGCCACAGGCGACCTTGCGCACGATTGGGGTGAGGCCGGTGGCCTTGTCCCGCGGCACGATGACAGCATGAGCCCCGGCAGCATCGGCGCTGCGCAGGCAGGCGCCGAGGTTGTGCGGATCGGTCACGCCATCCAGCACCAGCAGGAAGGGCTGGCTCTGTTGTGCCGCCAGCTCGTCCAGCAGGCTGGCCAGATCGTGCTCGGCCAGCTTCGGCGCCTCTTTCACCCGGGCCATGATGCCCTGGTGATTGTTGCCTTCCGCTTTGTCATCAAGGGTCTTGCGGTTCACGCTCTGCACCTTGAGACCGAGGGACTCCAGCTCGGCCAACAGGGGTTGCAGCCTGTCGTCATCCCGCCCCTTCAGCGCCCATACCTCGATGAAACGCTCGGGAGTGCGCTCCAGCAGCGCGGATACAGCATGAATGCCGTAGATCAGTTCAGTGCTCATGTTCAAGATCCGTAGGTCGGGTCGTATAAATGCGCCCCGAAGAAAAATGGCCGTACCGGCAGCCTGACCACCATGATGCTGGCGTCGTCACCGGTCGCTAAATGATGGCGCATCATACCAGAGAGACCGGCATCTAGGGAGGAGGAAGCTGCTCGGCAAAGCGCCGAAACTATGACAGGCCTTTTGATCCGGCTGCGCCATCATCCTTAATGGCACACCTGACCCTACTCTCGGCTGATTGCAGGAGGACAATACCCTGCCCGGCAGTGACTAAGTGGGCTCGCTACGCGGCGCTCAAAACGGTCGCATTCCCATTTTCAGCCCTTGGAGATCAGCCCTTTCGTTGTGGATGTTCGACTGCAACACGGCTCAAGATGATTAATTTATTGAACTTGCTCAAAAAAACATCACATCCCGCGATCCTCTCCTGCATCGCACGCTAATATAGTCGTTTAGCAACAGCCTCGTCGGAGTCACCTATGAGCCAAGCCAGTGCAACATCGCCGGTAAAAAGCAGCAGACTGGAGGCTGGAATTCAGGGGCGGTAGCCTTGCCTGATGGAATGGATAAGCGAGTGAAGCAAAACGGTGACTGTCCCAATTTCACAGTTGATTAAAACGTATGAAATTGCGGATCCAGTACCAGTAGAACTTTTCAGTACGGATGCTGTAGTGATGCAAACGCATCGCTGTCCTGACCTGTTCACGCAGGCGGGGTTTGGTAGTGCTCTCCATCGTTGGATCCTTAACTGTTTTTTTATACAGTAGTAATGGTAGAGTAAAAAGAGGAGGTCAAGCGAATACGTTCAAGTATCAGAGGTAGATTGGTAATATTTTGATTTAATTTGATTTTTTTCATGGCAAAAAACAGGGCAGACCGGAGTTATATGGAAGGCCCTGCTATCGGATTAGTACCGCCTTCTATCTAATCACTGTTAGCCGTTTTAGGAGGTTTAATGAACAATCGGGTAGTTTTTACTGGTGGTCTAGGTTCAGGAAAAACTTCGGTGATTAAATTTTTAGAGCAATTGGGGTATCCAAGTGCTACAGAAGTCGGTCGTAAAGTCATTCAAATGCAAACTGAGCGTGATGGAGCAGCTTTACCTTGGAAAGATAAAGCCGCATTCCATGATGCAATGGTTCTTGAAGAACTCAACAATTACGAAGTGCACGACAACTCAGTTCTTACTTTCTTTGATCGAAGCATTATTGATTCTTATGGGTACAGTCAGCTTGAACAAATAGCTATTTCAGAGATCTTATTAAGAAGTTGCCACAAGCTAACCTATCACAGAAAAGTATTCATTTTCCCACCGTGGGAAACGATCTATGAAAATGACATCGAGCGTAAACAAGATTTTAATGAGGCTGTTGCGACATACCATGAAATGGTGAAAGCCTATGAAAGGTTTGGTTATGAACTGATTGAAGTTCCAAAGGTTTCAGTCGGAGATAGGGCTGAGTTCATCTTAGATACGGTGGGCAACGGCTAACAAACGCCTCAAGAGGGACTGTCAACGCGCGGCGTTTCCAGTCCCATTGAGCCGCGGTGGTTACGGTTGTTGTGTTTGAGTTTAGTGGCATGCGTTGCCAGCCCCTTAGGCGGGCGTTAGCGCCCTTTAATGAATCGCACCAAACCACAATCAGAGGAGATCAAATATGAATTTATCCAGCATTCTTGCCGATCAAGACTTAATGAGTGAGGTTCGATCCCGCATAAGAAAAGGAGCGTTCGACCCAAGATTTCCGATCTTAGACAGGCAAGTGACTATTGAAACTCTCGAGGGAGTTGCGCGGGGCGAGACACTTGCGGTTGGATACGATATTGAAGCCATAGTGAGAGTTACTGGTCGGCCAGCACTAATAGTCAAAAATGGGACATTTTCCACGCCAGAGAGTGATGTATGGAAGAGTCGCTTAGAAACTAGTCGATCTCTGATCGAAAATGCAATTTCATCAGTTGGCAGAATTGAATTGAAAAATCATCCCGGCTTTGAGTGGGTGGGAACGGGATGGGTTGTGAAGGAGAATATCGTGGTAACAAATCGACACGTTGCCAACGAATTCTCTCTTAGGGATACCACCGGATCCTTTAAGTTTAGGCGGAATTACGAAAATAAAGAAATGGGAGCGCGCATTGATCTTCGAGAAGAGTACATGCAACCAGATGAAGTAGAGTTTAGAGTCGTTAAGGTGCTACATATCGAAGAGCCAGAAGGTCCAGATATAGCACTTCTTGAAGTGGAGTTTTCTGGCGTGAATGCACCCAAGCCAATCAAGCTTGCCAACACCGTTAATGCTGGCTCATACGTTGCCGCAATCGGTTATCCAGCATGGGATGGACGAAGAAATGATCCAGCAGTAATGCGCCAAGTATTTAACGACATCTATGATGTTAAACGTCTGCAACCAGGTCAAATCGTAACAGTTACAAGCAATTACTTTACCCACGACTGTTCAACTCTCGGGGGAAACTCAGGATCGCCGGTAATTGATCTTTCGACCGGAGAGGCTGTTGGATTGCACTTTGCTGGAAGTTATTTGAAAGAAAACAGCGCAGTGCCAGCAGCTATTGTGAAAGATCGCCTCAACTCAATTTAATGGAGATTCAATATGCGCAATGTAATTACGGTCGTGATCGAAGGCGATGACGAAAAAATGAAGAATTTCAATTTTGGTGCGTTGGCAGAGCGAATTCATCGCTGCTGCCAAGGTGAAGAAATTGACGGGGTTAAGGGTACGGAAGGTGCAGAATTTAAGTCTTGTGACGGCATTAATATCAAGGGCTGGATCTGCATTGGCAGTTCAAAGTGAGCGAAGTGCGCTAACAATTCGCTCAACACGGACACAAATAGGCGGCGAACTGCGCCGCCTATTTGTGCCGGTTAGCTCAAACGTTAGGCTAATCAAAGTGAAAAATAGGACACCCACCTTTCTAAGAGCCGCGTAGCGGCCAATAGCGTGGCTATCGCGCAGGGAGTATGCCCCTCGCCATAGGCACGGGGCCGATCTCCACCGAAGGGCTGAGCCCCTCCCTTTTCGCTGACCATAAAAAATCCGAACCCCGGTAACAGGGTTCGGATTTTTTTCATCTCAGGACTATCAGGCGCTGGCTAAGATAACGCGGGGCCATCAGCCCGTTACAGCCTATCCCCGGGTCGCCGGACCCAAGCCATAGGCAGAGGGCTTACCCCTTGGCCTTCACCTTGTCGCGAGCCTTTTTGGCCGGTCGTCTGTTGCTGGGTTTGGCGCGGCCACCCTTGTCGGATTTGCCGTGATCCTTGCCCTCTTTACGTTTTTCGTGGCGCTGAGCGCTTTTGGCCTTCTCTTTCTTGATCTCGGCCTGCTTGCGCGCCATCTCTTTAGCGTTCTTGCCGGTGATCTTGAGCGGCTCTTCGACCATCACGAAGTCGATCTTGCGATCATCCAAGTTCACGCCCATCACCTTGACCCGCACCTTGTCGCCCAGACGGTAGCGACGGCGGAAGTTCTCGCCAATCAGCTGCATGTGCAGGGGATCAAATTGGTAGTAGTCGTTGGTGAGGGTGCTGACGTGCACCAGACCGTCGATGTGGATCTCCGCCAGACGCACGAAGAAGCCAAAGCCGGTGACGCTGGCGATAACGCCGTCAAACTCGTCACCCACGTGATCCAGCATGTACTCGCACTTGAGCCAGTCGGCCACGTCGCGAGTGGCATCGTCGGCACGGCGCTCGGTCATGGAGCAGTGCTCGCCCATCGGGTTCACTTCTTCCAGCTGGTAGTGATAACCACCGCTCGGGGTCCACTTGTGGCGCAAGTTGCCCTGTTGCTCCTTGGCAGTCTGGTACTTGATGGCGCGGTGCAGGATGAGGTCGGGGTAGCGACGGATTGGCGAGGTGAAGTGCGCGTAGGACTTCAACGCCAGACCGAAGTGACCGATGTTGTCGGCCTGATAGATGGCCTGACGCATGGAGCGCAGCAGCATGGTGGAGAGCAGCTCCGCATCCGGGCGTCCTTCAAACTTGGCAGCCAGCTCGGCAAAGTCTTTCGGCTCGGGCTCGAGGCCGCCTTTGAGCTCCAGACCCAGTTCGGCCAGGAAGTCGCGGAAACCGGTCAGACGCTCTTCGCCCGGACGATCGTGGACCCGGAACAGGGCAAAGGCTTCGTTCTTCTCGATATAACGAGCAGCAGCCACGTTCGCCTGGATCATGCACTCTTCGATGATCTTGTGGGCGTCGTTGCGCACCAGTGGCACGATGCGGTCGATCTTGCGCTGGGCGTTGAAGATGAAGCGGGTCTCCTCGCTCTCGAACTCCACCGCACCACGCTGATGGCGGGCATGCTTGAGCGCCTTGTAGAGGTTGTTGAGCTCCTCGATATGGCCCACCAGCGGATCATACTGCTGGCGCAGCTTGGGATCGCCATCGAGGATCGCGGCAACCTTGGTGTAGGTCAGACGGGCGTGAGAGTTCATTACCGCTTCGTAGAACTTGTAGCCGGACATGCGGCCAGCGGCGGAGATGGTCATCTCGCACACCATGCAGAGACGGTCAACTTGCGGGTTCAGGGAACACAAGCCGTTGGAGAGCACCTCCGGCAGCATGGGCACCACGAACTCGGGGAAGTAGACGGAGTTGCCGCGCTGATACGCTTCGGCATCCAGCGCCGTGCCGGGCTTCACGTAGGCGGAGACGTCCGCAATGGCGACCCACAGGCGCCAGCCGCCACCACGTTTGGCTTCACAGAATACAGCGTCATCGAAGTCACGGGCATCTTCCCCGTCGATGGTCACCAGCGGCAGGGCGCGCAGGTCGATGCGGCCCTCTTTGGCTTTCTCCGGCACCTGCTCGCCGAGACCGGCAACCTCTTTGGTCACCTCTTCCGGCCAGGTATGCGGGATACCGTGGGTACGCAGGGCAATTTCGATCTCCATGCCCGGCGCCATGTTCTCGCCCAGCACTTCCAGTACGGTGCCGACGGCATTGATGCGGGAGGTGGCGCGCTGATTGATGCGCACAACCACGACCTGGCTCTGGCGAGCCCCTTTGTTTTCCCCTTCCGGGATGATGATGTCCTGGCCGATACGGCTGTCATCCGGCACCACGAAACCAACGCCATTCTCGACGAAGTAACGGCCGACAATGTCTGCCTCACGGGACTTGAGCAGGCGCACCAGACGCGCTTCCTGACGACCCTTGCGGTCGATCTCGGTCGGCTGCACCAGCACGTAATCGCCATGCATCAGGCGTTGCATCTCTCGGTTGTTCAGATACAGATCCGGACCACCACCTTCCGGACGCAGAAAACCGAAGCCATCCTTGTGGCCGATTACATAACCTTTGACCAGATTCAGGCGATCCGGCAGGGCATAACATTGGTTGCGAGTGAATACCAGTTGTCCATCACGCTCCATGGCGCGCAGACGACGACGCAAGGCTTCCAACGGCTCTTCATCTTTCAGCTTGAGGACCTTGGCCAACTCTTCACGGGACATGGGCTTTTCATGGCCCTTGATGAGTTCCAAGATCAACTCGCGACTGGCGATGGGGTTATCGTATTTTTCGGCCTCGCGTTCGAGGAAAGGATCTTTTTGAGACATAAGCAGGCCTTAGGGTAGGTGGTAACGGTGCCATTATATCGGAGGGGGGGGCGAATGGCATCCATCGGCTGCCTTTTGGCCAATCTCTCTGTCATACTATCTTCAGTTCGCTGGCATGATGAGACACAGAACTCATGAGTAAGGACACATTTGCCCAATCTGCCGCCTATCTCAAGCAGGCAGTTCCCCTGATGATCAAGTACCAAATCCCAACTACGCCGGACAACTACCACCTCTGGTACAACTATGTCTCGGCCAGCATGCCCGAACTCAACCAGGCGATCGATCAAGCCATCAAACTGCAGGGAACCTGCTCCCTCACTACCTGCGAGCGCCTTTATCACCAATATCTGGCTGCGCAGGACGAACAGCAGATGGAGGCGATGAAGCTCAACCTTGCAGCCATGGCCAACGAGCTCGGCCACTCCATGCAGGATGCCATCTCCGATACCGGTATGTTTCAGGAGATGCTCGACAAGAGCTTCGACAAGTTAAGTAAGATCGACGATGAGGGGCTGAGCCTGGAAGATACCATGGGCATCTTGCGAGACTTGGTGCGCGAATCGCGGGATGTACGCATGTCCACCATGCACTTTCGCAGCCAGCTCAGCAATGCCGAGAAGGAGATCAAGGAGCTGCGTGCCGCGCTCGACGAAACCCGCAAACTGGCCAACGAGGATGCACTCACCAACCTGCTCAACCGCCGCGCCTTCGATCTGGAGCTGGAGGGGTTGATCCGCAGTCAGCACCCCTTTTCACTGATCCTCGCCGATATCGATCGGTTCAAAAATTTCAACGACGAGTACGGTCACCTGCTCGGCGATCAGGTGCTGCGTGCCTTTAGCAAACGGCTGCGCGATGCCTGCAAGGAGGGGGTCACCGCCTATCGGCTGGGTGGGGAAGAGTTTGCCATGCTGGTTCCCCATCGCTCGCTGGCACTGGCTAGGCAAATGGCAGAGAGCATGCGCCGTTCCATAGAGCGGATGTCGATTCTGGATCGCAAATCTGGCCGCCGCATCGACCACATCACCGCCTCGTTTGGCGTGGGCGAGTTCAACGGTCAGGAGAGTGCAGACTGTCTGGTCGAACGTACCGACAAGCTGCTCTACAAGGCCAAGGAGCTGGGGCGCAACCGGGTTATGCCGCTCCCTTCCTGATTTGTCCTCTGTCCGACCGCAATGCCAATGTAAAAAGCCAGTCAGCTCAACTGACTGGCTTTTTGGCCTCTCTTGCTCCAACAGGGGCTGTTAATTCCAACCCCTGTGGAGAGCTGCTCAGTGTGAAAGATTACTCCTGCACCTCGCTGACACCTTCGACTTTCACATCAACACGGCGATCCGGAGCCAGGCAGACGATCAGCTCACGCTTGGACTTGCTGACGCAGCTGTCGCCGGTAACCGGTGAGGATTTACCACGCCCTTCCACATTGATCTTGGCGGCCGGGATCCCTTTACCAACCAGATAGTTGGCGACGGTCTGGGCACGCTGCTCGGAGAGTTTCTGGTTGTAGGCATCGGAACCGATACGGTCGGTGTGACCAATTACGGTTGCCACGCCATCTTTGGGTCGAGCCTCTTCAATCTGGCTGTAGAGGCTATCCAGAGCCTGACTGGCCTCTGGCTTGAGGGTCGCCTTGTTGAAGTCAAACAGCACATCAGAGCTCAGGGTGAACTGCTTCTCGACCATCACAGGCTCGGGAGCCGGGGCTGGTGCCGGAGCGGGTGCCACGGGGGCAACCTGACCAAAGCGATAAACCGCTGCCAACGACAGCAAGCCGTTATCCATTCTCAGGCCGGTATCATCACGGCTGCCATACGGGGTGGTGTACTGGTACTCTAGGCGAGCAGCCCAGTCGAGGTTAAACGCATACTCGGCACCCAGAGCACCGACCATGACAAAGCGGCTGTCATCCTTGTAGAGATCGCTCTTGGTATCAGCCCAGCCATAACCGCCACCGACACGACCATACAGATCCAGATTATCGGTAACCGGGAAACCCAGTTTCAGGGTCAGTTGGGCCAGCTGTGCTTTCACTTCATCACTGAAAGCGCCTGCCGCCGTAGTCGCATCGTATTTGTAATTGCCCAGGTAGTCGTAACCCAGCTCCAGCCCCAGATTTTTGTTGATCTGATAGCCGCCGAACACACCCGCACCCAGGGCATCGTTGGTCTCATTGCCAAGCGTCAGGGCATTGCTTTCATCAATGCCGTAGAAGTTGGACCAACCCAGTTTGGCACCACCATACCAGGTGTTGTCCTGACCGGCCGCCTGGGCATTGGCCGCCAGCAAGCCGGTAACCAGCAAGGTAATCAATGATTTTTTCATATCTGAGCCTCTGCAACTTTGTGTAGGAGGAGGTTGATTGATATCAACTCGTCTTCTAGGCGCAATCGCCCAAAAGCGATCACTGCAGATAAACGTTAGCCTATTTTCAAGTCCCTGATATCAATTAACAAAAAACACTGTAACGCAAACTTGTTACAAAAACAGCAACAAGCGTCTGTTATTTGAGCGGACAATGTCGCAAAACGAGCGTTCTACCCAGACTGACGGGTGAGAAAAGGGCCAGCCTCCGCCAGCCCTTGCATGTATCAGCGATGGATAAACTCGTAGTGCTGATCGATAAAATCAGCGACTCGCTGGCTCAATACCTTGTGCACCGTCTTGGTCGGATGCACCTGATCCCAGAACATATGCTCATCGCAGTTGAGAGTCGCTGCTCGCCCTTTTGCCTGCCCGCTCACCACCGCCTGCGCCAGGATCGGGTTACCGGCAATAGCCACTCTTTCGGAGACACTCAAAGCCGGGGTCGCAGCCACCTCGGCGGCGCTGCCGGAGAACGGCTTCCATGTATAGCCACCACCGTAGCAGGCGTGTTCTGTGTCACTCAGCCCGAACAGCTGGGGATCGCGCATCATCTCGTCAAACTGCTTGTCCACTTCGAACAGCTTCACGATGCCAAGGGGAGCCAGCTCGCGAGTGAGGTTCTGCAACTTCTGGTTGTGGTAGCTGGCCACATGGCGCACCTTCTCCACCACCTTCATGCTGCGGGCTGACGGGGTCTGCCCCAGATCCGGGATGTTGAACAGCAGGATCTGCTGCGCGCCGTTGAGCACCAACCGGTTGGATGCCAGCCGGATGGTATCGATCACCCGATCCGCATCCCGCTCGGTGTTCCAGCCATAAGCCAGATAGTCGTTGGCACCGACCCAGATCACCACCAGATCATCGGGGCGGAACTTGTCCTTTTTCAGGAACTGATCGATCTCGTAATCGAGGTTGTTGATCACCTGATATTTGGGATCCCAGGACCAGAAACCGAGCCAGCCGTTCAGAGCCCCCAGATGGTTATAGGCCACCGCGGTCGCACCGCCTTCCGCCTCGTTGGCCACGACCAGACCGGGGAAACGCTCGTCACCCAACTGCTCCAGCCACACCGGGCCGTTGCTGAAACGCCCGTTGAAGTAGGGTGGGCTGGAGGGGAGATACCCCCGCATCTTTTTGTACATCTTGCCGGTGTCGGAGAGGCTGTCACCAAACATCACGACCCGGGAAAAAGGTTGGCGTCCCTCTGCCGCTTGCGCGGTCAATGCCATTAACCCCAATAAACAAACAAGCCATTTTTTCATATTGTTATGCTCTTCGATTAAGCAGGTGAGACCTGCGGACTTCTCCTCGAGTGGCGACAGGCATGGGAAGAGTCTGCTGCCACTGACTTCTGGTGAAGGCGACAGATTACAGTTCCAGATGAAATCACACATGTTCCGCCACCGATGAAATCGCTTGCGCTCACAAAACAGACAATCACACCAGCCTATTTCTTTCACGCTTGTTTCACGCCCCCCCCGGCACAATGCCCCCATACCAACGACAGGAGTATGAAATGAACAAGGCAAGCGCAAGCGTAATCGGACTGTTGACCCTGATGTCTGTCTCCTCTTTTGCCATGGCGGCCTATACCGGCCCGCAGGAGCAGAACAAGGTTTCCGTTGCTCAACTGAAAGATCTGGCCGATGACAGCTGGGCCACCCTGGAAGGGAAACTGGTCAAGCACCTGGGCGGCGAGAACTATCTGTTCCGTGATGCCAGCGGTGAAGTGGAGGTCGAAGTGGATCAGGATGTGTGGCGTGGCACCGAAGTGGGCCCGGACGACCTGATCCGCATTCGTGGTGAAGTGGACCACAGCTGGAACAAGACCGAAGTGGAAGTGAAAACCCTGGAGAAAGTGGGCGCGGCCCCGCAGACCAAGGGCGGCTTTATCGCCAAATAAGGCCACTTCAACGACGAACTGGCCAGACGTTAAAAGGGCGCTTGATATCAAGCGCCCTTTTGCATGGTTAACCCAGCGTCACCGCTTAACCGGCCCGACTGGCAAAGGCTCTCTTGAACCCCTTCTCGGCCTGATTGACCTTGTAGAGGTAACGGCGCGCCTCCTCTTTGGGATGCTGCTCGGTCAACACCTGATAGACCGCCTCGGGGGAGAGCCGGTTGATCCGACCCGGCGCCGCCTTGCGATCGCTGGAGAAGGTATTGAGTACCCCGCCAGCACCACCGTTATAGGCGGAGATCACCGCATAGCGACGGGAGCGCGGATCCTCGATATCCGCCAGATAGACGGTCTGCAACAGGTGCAGATAAGCGGTACCGACATCGATGTTGTAGGCCGGGTTGAACAGCTCCTCCCGGGTCGGCTGGCCGTTCTTGCCCTTGACCCGAACATAGACGTCACGACCGGCGGTAGCCGGGATCACCTGCATCAGGCCATAAGCGTTGGCATGGCTCACCGCATAGGGGTTGAAGCTGCTCTCGGTCTTGATCACCGCATAGATCAGGCTCTCCGGCACGCCGTATTTGCGCGACGCTTCCCGGATGATCCCCGCATACTTGTAGCCCCGTCGATCTTCATGGTTGGCCACCATGGGTATATCGACGAAGAAGATGGTGCGAATACCCAGAGTGCGCTTCTTCATCGCCGTGTTGAGCAGGTAATCGGCATAACGCTCGGCGCGCCAGGAGGCTCGGATTGGCTGGCGCTGGTTGTCCAGCACCTGACCATAGAGGAAAGGCTCGCCGCCGGTCAGAATTTCCCGATCGGAGTAAAGATCCACTTCCGCCGGATCGTCCGGCGTCAGCAGGGTCTCGATGATAGCGCGACGCAGGTGAGCGCGGGGATCGATGCCCGAGACCGTCTCCACCATGATGTGGCCGCTGGAGAAGTCGATGTGGGCCCGGCTCTTGTACTGATCCGTGTATTTGACGTAGTCAAACTTGCCCGCAAACAGCGCCTCCCGCCCCCATATCTCGTTCACGTTATGGGAGAGCGCGCTGATCATGTGTTCAAAACCGCGGATGTCCTTGCCGTTGACCAGATCGTCATCCTCACTCCCGCTGGGCTTGGGGGAAGATGAGCAGGCAGAGAGAAACAGCAGGGTGCACAGCAGCCAAAAAATTCGGCCCATAGGATCCTCAAACCGGGCAGCAGAGCTGCCCATCATTCATTTGCTGCGACTTCAGGAGCGGTCACGCCAGTGTGGCGCCATTCCCGCACCTGTTCACACGTACAACAGCCGGAGAGCTTACTGGGCAGGCGGGGTGTAACCTTCGATCTGCACTTCACCTGCATCAAACAGGTAGCTGACCATCTCTTTTTCCAGCAGTTGGCGATGCTCAAGATTCATCATGTTGAGCTTTTTCTCGTTGATCAGCATCACCTGCTTCTTCTGCCACTCGGCCCAGGCTTCCTTGCTGATGTTGTCAAAAATCCGCTTGCCGAGCTCACCGGGATAGAGTTGGAAATCCAGACCCGGGCCCTCTTTTTTCAGGCGTTGGCAAAATACAGTACGGCTCATGTTGACCTCTATGGTTGTAACTCTGGATAGGCGAGGAGACGGGCCGTGGCGGCCGCCAGCCCCACCTCGGCAGGATGGCGTAAGTTATACCAGAGTCGGTTATCTGCTTCCATGAGCCGCAGCGGCTGCGCCTCATCAATGTCAATCAGCAGCGGCTGAATATCGAGATGGAAGTGGCTGAAGGTATGGCGAAAACCGCCCAGTTCACGATAACCGTGATGGCTCAGGCCGAGGGATGCCAGCAGACCATCTACCTCCGCCAGCGAAGCCACCTGCGGGAAGCAGTAAAGCCCGCCCCAGATCCCCTGTGGCGGCCGCTTCTCCAGCAGCAGCTCATCATCATGCCGGATCAGCAGCATGATGCCATCGCGAGCCGGAATGCTCTTCTTGGGCTTGCTGTTGGGATAAGCGGTAGGCTTGCCTTGCGACAGCCCCTGGCAATCGGCCCGCACCGGGCAGCGATCACAGGCAGGCTTGCTGCGGGTGCAGATCGTCGCCCCGATATCCATCATCGCCTGATTGTATTGCGCTACGCCCAGTTTGGGAGTCAGCCGGATGGCGATCTCCCACAGCTCGTTCTCCACCTGTTTTTGGCCGGGCCAGCCCGGCAGCGCCAGCCAGCGGGTGAGTACCCGCTTCACATTGCCATCAAGGATGGCGTGGGGCTGACCCAGAGAGAGCGACAGCACGGCCCCGGCGGTTGAGCGGCCAATGCCCGGCAGCGCCATCACCTCGTCAAAGCGCTCGGGAAAGAGGCCGTGGTGATGATCGCGGATCTGCTGAGCCGCCTTGTGCAGGTTGCGGGCCCGGGCGTAGTAGCCAAGCCCGGTCCAGTGGTGCAGCACCTCGTCGACAGGGGCATCGGCCAGCGCCACCACATCGGGGAAGCGCGCCATAAAACGCTGGTAATAAGGAATCACGGTAGCGACCTGGGTCTGCTGCAGCATGATCTCCGAGACCCAGACCCGGTAAGGGGTCTTCTCCTGCTGCCAGGGCAGGGTTTTGCGGCCATGAAGCTCGTACCACTCCAGAACCCGGCTTGCGAAGGTTGATTGATTCACGTTGTTCTCATGTCGTTGATATAAGTGGAACTCTGCGGTTCCTTCGGCTCATCTGGCCTGCGCGGGCATAAAGTCATCCCGCAGCACAGCGCCAACTGTCTGGTGCGGCAGCGTAAGGCCTCGTCACGCCCAAGTCAAAGCCGCGCTGACTGGCGCTGCGGGCAGGTGGTGCTCAGGCAGCAAAACGGTAACAAAGACGATATACTCGGCCCCACGATTGATGACGGGAGAGACGGTTTGCAGACTTATCTGGTTGGGGGCGCAGTGCGGGATCGCCTGCTGGGATTACCGCAGGGCGACAGGGATCATCTGGTGGTCGGTGCCACCGTGGAACAGATGCTGGCGCTGGGTTTTACCCAGGTCGGTCGCGACTTTCCCGTGTTTCTTCACCCCAAAACCCAGCAGGAGTATGCCCTCGCCCGTACCGAACGCAAACAGGGTCAGGGCTACACCGGTTTTGTCTGCCACGCCGCCCCCGATGTGACGCTCGAGCAGGATCTGCTTCGCCGGGATCTCACCATCAACGCCATCGCCGAAGATGATCAGGGCCAACTCCACGATCCCTACGGTGGCATTGAGGATTTGGAAAAACGGCTGCTGCGCCACGTTTCCCCTGCCTTTGCCGAAGATCCGCTGCGCATCCTGCGGGTCGCCCGCTTCGCCGCCCGCTTCCACACTCAGGGCTTTACCATAGCGCCGGAAACCCTCGCCCTGATGAGCGAGATGACTGCCGCTGGCGAGCTGGCCCACCTCACGCCGGAGCGAGTCTGGAAGGAGCTGGAAAAAGTGCTGCTGGGGCCGACCCCGCAGATCTTTATCGAGGCGCTGCGTCAGTGCGGCGCCCTCAAGGCGCTCTTCCCCGAGATCGATGCCTTGTTTGGCGTGCCCGCCCCGGCCAAGTGGCATCCGGAGATCGATACCGGCATCCACACCCTGATGGTGCTGGAGCAGGCGTGCCGGATCTCCCCCGAGCTGACCGTCCGCTTTGCTGCCCTCTGCCACGACCTTGGCAAGGGAGTAACTCCCAAGGAGTTCTGGCCAAGCCATCACGGTCACGGCCAGAAGGGGCTGCCGCTTATTCGCGCCCTGTGCGAGCGATTCCGGGTACCCAATGAGTGCCGGGATCTGGCGCTGCTGGTGAGCGATCTGCATACCCACATCCACATCGCCTTTGAGCTCAAGCCAGCCACCCTGCTCAAGGTGTTCGACAAGGCCGATGCCTGGCGCCGCCCCGAGCGCTTTGCCCAGCTGCTGGATGCCTGCCGCGCCGACTTCCATGGCCGCACCGGTTTCGAGGAGCGGGTCTACGCCGAGCCGGACTATGTGGCCGAAGCACTGGCTGCCGCCCAGGCGGTGCCGGTGAAAGAGATAGTGGCGGCCGGTTACAAGGGAGAAGAGATTAAGGAGCAGCTCGCCAAAAAGCGCACTGATGCCATCAGCCGCATCAAGGATGAGTGGACCTTTATCGAAGAGTAACCTCGGCCCCATAACAGACGGCCGCCCTGATGAGCTCCGCAAGGAGAGCATCGCCAGGGCGGCCGTTTTGCATCCAGGTTTATATGTAAAGGGGCGCTAACCCCTGCTGGTGCTGTTATGCCGGACCAATTCGCTCCATCAGGCTCATATGGGATGAGCCATCGTGGCGCTTGAGGTTCTGGCGATACTCGAACTGGCGCTGGCTCTCCTGCTTGAGCCCCAGCATCAGCGAATAGCACATCGCCAGCATGATCACCGAGAAGGGCAGCGCCGCTATGATGCTGGCTGCCTGCAAGGCCGCCAGGCCGCCGGAGACCAGCAGGATGGCCGCAACCAGCCCCTGTCCCAGACCCCATACGGCGCGGTGCAGAACCGGCGGCTCCTGATCACCGATGGAGAGCAGAGTCGTGATGACCAGCGTACCCGAGTCACTGGAGGTGATGAAGTAGGTGCAGATGAGCAGGGTCAGCACAGCTTTGGCAATCCAGCCGAAGGTATCCCAGTGTAGCAGCTCGACCGTCTTGTAGAGCGCCAGCGTCACATCCTGATTGACCGCAGCGACCACGCCGCCGCCACCAAACAGCTCCAGATTCATCGCCGTGCCGCCAAACACGGTGAGCCAGAACATGCCGAGCAGCGAGGGTACCAGCAACACACCGAGCACAAACTCGCGGATAGTACGCCCCTTGGAAATGCGGGCGATAAACATGCCGACAAACGGCGCCCAGGCAATCCACCAACCCCAGTAAAACGCCGTCCAGCTCGACTGCCAGGCCGAAGTACCGTTGGCTTCGGTGTTGGTCCAGAAGCTCAGTTTGACGATGTTCTGCAGGTAATCACCGATATTCTGCACATAAGCGTTGAGGATATAGGTGGTCGGCCCCAGTACCAGAAAGAGTGCGAGCACGAACACGCTCAGCCAGATATTGAGCTCGGAGAGGATCTTCACCCCGCGCCCGACCCCGGAGACCGCCGAGAGGGTGGCGATCAGGCTGATACCGCCAATCAGCCAGAGCTGGTTGGACTGCGACACCGCCATACCAAACATCTGGTTGAGGCCGGTATTCATCTGGGAGACCCCCAGACCAAGGGAGGTCGCCACCCCGAACACGGTGCCGAACACCGCCAGCACATCGGCCGCATGGCCCCAAAAACCGTAAATCCGCTCGCCAAGGATGGGGTAAAGCACAGAGCGGATCGCCAGCGGCAACTTGCGCCGGTAGCTGAAAAAGGCAAGTGACAGGCCGACGATCACATAGATAGCCCAGGGGTGCAGACCCCAATGGAAAAAGGTGAGGCGCATGGCGATCTGGGCCGCTTCCGGGGTCATCCCTTCGGTAATGAACGGATTGCCCTGCAGATGGTTCATCGGCTCGGCGATGCTCCAGAACACCAGACCGATACCCATGCCTGCGCTAAAGAGCATGGAAAACCAGGCGAAGTAGCCGAACTCCGGTACCTGGTCGTCGTCACCCAGCCGGATGCTGCCAAAACGGCTGAACATCAGGTAGACAGCGAAGAACAGGAACAGGGCGACCACCAGAATGTAGTACCACTTGAACCCGGCAATAATCTGATCCTTGGCACCGACAAACCAGGCGGCCGCGGTATCGGGAACAAATACGCCAAACAGCAAAAACAGGGTGATCACGGTGAGGGCCGTCATGGCCATAGTGGGGTTGAGGCCTTTCAATAGCCCTTTGCTTGCTCGCATCCAGCCTCCTTAGTCGTTGTTGAAAAAGTCTTCGCCCACATGATCACCGGCACCGCCGATGGCACGATAGACCAGTTTGCCGGCCGCCTGTTCGCGGTGATCCACAAGCGAAACCGAGGGCTGGCCATTCACGGCGTGACGCTTGCCAAGGAAGATGGCCATGGGGACGCCCAGATTGGAGATACCGCTGGTGATCCAGAGGCGGTTGAAGTCGTAAGAGCCACCGATGAACTCCAGCTGTGCCAGGCCGGTATCTAGGCCAGTCAGATAGAAGTTCATGGCACTTTCGTCAGGAAAGAGGTGCACCAGCACATAGGCGTAGCGCAATTCGTTCACCAACTCCTTTAGGTTGAAAGTACCTGTCTCACTGCAAGAGAGGGGTAACTCACCATCATAGTGGTGTACCTTGAGGTTGTTGGGGTCTTCATCATAGGCAGGCTGATAGCGCACAAAAGCCGAGGTATCCGGCAGTTCATAGCGCACTCTGACCACACGTAACTCGGCCACCAGAGACTTGATATCCAGCTCGTCATTCATCATTTCGCTCCTCAAATGTCAGGGTGAATTCCGTGAAATGCCCGTCAACCTAACACAAAATTAATTAGAGCAGAAATCATTACAACAAAAACCATATTGACCTTGTGACGAATTAGGCGGAAAATTTTGCCCCTCTCCATAGCCTTCCAATGACGCACACCCCATGGAAAAACATGATGAAGTGCTGGTCGCCCTGCGCCAGATTATTCGTGCCATCGACATGCACTCCAGGCGCTTGATCAAAGAAGCCGGGCTCACCTCCCCGCAACTCTTGCTGCTCAAAGGGATCGACGAGCTGGGACAGATCTCCATGCGCCAGCTGGCCGATCACACCAACATGAGCCAGGCCACCGCCACCACCATCATGGACCGATTGGAGAGCCGCCAACTGGTGCAGCGAGTTCGCAGCAATACCGACAAGCGCAAGGTTCACGCGACACTGACTGACGCAGGCCGCGCCCTACTGGCTCAGGCCCCTACCCCGCTGCAAGAGCGCTTCATCCAGCGTTTTCAGGCGCTGGAAGCGTGGGAGCAGACCCTGCTGCTCTCCTCCCTGCAACGCATCTCCACCATGATGAATGCAGACGAAATCGACGCTGCCCCGGTGCTGAGCGTCAGACCCCTGACCGAAGAGCAAGCTTAAACAGCCACAGAATGACAGACATAAAAAAAGCTCCCGACCGGGAGCTTTTGTCTATCAGGCACCGGAGATAATTACTCTTCCAGGCTGATACCGATATTGGAGACACCATCCTGAGAGGCGAATGCTCTGATGGCCAGGATACGATCGCTGTCGCGCTCATGGGCAACCCGCTTGAGCAGCTCGACCTGAAACTCCAGCTCGGCTTCCATATATTCGTGCTCGTAGAGCTCCTCTTCGGTCAGATCCCGCTCTTCCATCATCTCGATAAAACCGGCTACGGTACCGACGGAGGCATGACTGGCATCGTTGGCCTCTTCCCCAACACGGCAGATCACCGAGTTGTAGGCACAGCCCAGCGCCACGCAGGCATCCAGCGCCGGATAGGCACCGTAGGATTCAAACTTGCGGGGATCCGGAATATGGGCTTCGAACTCTTCGAGAATGGCACCCAGATTGACCCGGGAACCCTTGACGGTCAGGTAGTTCCACATCTGATCCAGCGCGTGCCGGAAGGCATCTGCATTGCCAAAACCGGAAGCCTGGCTGAACAGGGCATAGTTGGGGTACATGCGCTCTGCCAGCGCCAGGGTGTAGACGGTCTGTTGCCAAGGCTGTAGCTCGGCCAGTCGCTTATAAAACTTGTCACCAAACACTGGAGTCGGATCCTTTGCAAAATGTGGGGCAGATTGTAGCCCACGAGGGGCGTGGCGAAAACGAAAAAGCGCCCTGGTCGGCTATGTTGCGCTGGCAACTCGGGTAAGATGGGACGAGAGCGGCATCTTGTCGCGCCGCAAATTCTGATAAGGAACAAGAGTATGAGCCAACGTACCCTTCTTTTGCTCAGCCAGGATAATGCTCACTACGAACGTCTGCTCAAGGCGGCCAACCTCCCTCATCTGCGCATTCTGCGGGCCGACAACCCGAGCGATGCCGAACAACTTATCGGCGAGGCCCATATTCTGCTGGCAGAGCCAGCCCGCGCCAAGCCACTGCTGCCCAAAGCCAACAAGCTGAGCTGGTTCCAGTCCACCTATGCCGGGGTCGACGTGCTGCTCGATCCGGACAGTCGTCGCAACTATCAGCTCACCAACGTGCGCGGCATCTTCGGCCCGCTGATGAGCGAGTATGTCTTTGGTCATCTGCTCAGTCTGACACGCCAACTTCCTCTCTATCGGGAACAACAAAGACAACGACTCTGGCAGAGTCACCCCTATCAGGGGCTCAAAGGGAAAACCATGCTGATCCTGGGTACCGGCAGCATTGGCCAGCATATCGCCCACACCGGCAAACATTTTGGTATGAAGGTGCTGGGCATCAGCCGCAGTGGTCGGGAGCGTGCCGGGTTTGACCAGGTTTATCAGCTGCCTGCGCTCAACAAGATGCTGGCGCAGGCCGATGTCATCGTCAGCGTGCTGCCTGCCACCCGCGATACCCGTCATCTCTTCAATGCCGCCCACTTCGAACACTGCAAACCGGGCGCCATCCTGTTCAACGTCGGTCGTGGCAGCGCTGTACACTCGGGCGATTTGCTCACCGCACTGCGTACCGGCAAGCTGGCAATGGCGGTGCTGGATGTATTCGAGCAGGAGCCGCTGCCCGCCGACAGTCCACTGTGGGGACAACCCAACCTCATCGTCACCCCCCACAACAGCGCCTACAGCTTTCCAGAGGATGTGGCCCAGATATTTGTACGCAACTACATTCGCTTTATCGATGGCCAGCCACTGGATGGCAAGATTGACTTCGACAAGGGTTACTGACCAACACTGCGCATGCAAAAAGGCCCCGCCAGTCTGGCGGGGCCTTTTCATTTCAGCTAGTGGCTACAGCGATTAACCGGCGGCCAGCTCCTTGCGGTAGCTCTTCACCTTGGCCAGGAACTGGCGACGCTCCTTGCCACTGAGCGGTTCAGCCATCGGTAGCTTGGCGGTCATGGCATTGACCGGACGGTTGTTGATCCGCAGCTCGTAATGCAAGTGAGCACCAGTCGAGCGACCGGTATTGCCGGAGAGGCCGATCTTGTCGCCCATCTTCACCCGCTGACCGGTTTTGACCAGCAACTTGCTCAGGTGCAGATAACGGGTAGAGAGGGTTCGACCGTGCTTGATGACGATATAGGTACCCGCCAGCGGGTGGCTGGTCGCCTTCTGGACCACACCGTCACCCGTGGCCAGTACCGGGGTACCCACCGGAACGGCAAAGTCGGTCCCCTCGTGGGGACGGATAGCACCAGTCACAGGATGCTTGCGCGCGGGGTTGAAGTTTGAGCTGATCCGGTAACGACTGTGGGTCGGATAACGGCGGAAACCACGCTCCAGGCTGTTGCCCTGACCATCGTAATAGTTGCCATCATCGGAGAGCCAGGCCGACACCGTCTTGCCCTGACTGATCATTTCCACACCCAGCAGCTGGCTGTTACCGGTGCTCTTGCCCTCGACTGTCTCCTGGCGTACCAACACCTTGAATTTATCGCCCTTTTTCAGATCCTGGGCAAAGTTCATCCGCCACTGGAACAGGTTGGCAATCTTCTGGATATGATTGGCAGGAATGCCAGCATTGCGGGCACTGACATAGAAACTGCCGTTGATCACGCCACTGTAACGCTGCGGCTGCCACTCGACCTTCTCGTTGATCATGGAGGCAGTATAAGCATCGTCACTGCGCGCCATCACCAGCGTCTGCTTGATGTTCAAGCGGATCTTGAGTTGTTGCAGAATGTTGTCCTGATCGATCAGCAGCTCTATGGTCTGGCCCGGTTTCAATCTGGCCAGATAGTTCTTGCTGTCCGCATCAAGTACCTTGTAGAGAGTAGTGGTAGAGAGTCCCAGATTGTTAAAAATGGCGGTCAGGTTCTCACCATTACGCACCCGGTAATCCTGCCACTGCGGTGCGGTATCAACAGGGATATCGTCCTCTGCCGCACTCTGATCAACCAGTTCGTGGTCGGGGATTTCGTTAAAATCGGTGTTGTTTTCGTTGGTTGCTGTACCGGCGGTATCAATGGGCAACTCAAGACGAAGAGGCCGCTCCAGGATATCCCCCGGCGCTGGCAGCAATGCCACTGCTGACAAGGTCATGGCCGTCAGCATCAGCATGGCGTAAAAATGTTTGCGGGGAACCGGTGGTTCCCAATTGGCAGCCTGTGCTACCAAGGGACGGAGACGTTTCATCCGCTATCCTGTATTTAGATCCAAGAGAGAGTATTGCGATGTCAGTTGTGACAAAACCGTATAAAACTGTTTTTTGGACAAAACAAATTACAAATAGTTCATCACAATCTGCATGAACCTCACATTTTATGCATAACACGCCCTGATGGGCAGAAATGATCGCCTTTTTTAACTATTTTTTCCTATTTTTAAGAGCCGGGTCGGACTCGATTCGGCATTAAAAATTCAAATGTTGCGATAATTTTTCCATGGAGTGGATATGACGTTATCAAAACTGTTGCGCTGGATAATCCTTGTACTGTTCCTGATTGGTGCAGTTATGTTGTTCGTTCTTGAAGTCTCCACAGTCCGCCAGTCAATCCTTGATCAGATGTCGGCCAATCTGGAGACCGCCATCACAGCCCTTGGACTGGTACTGCAAGGCACCCTGCTCAATGATGATCAGGTGCTGGCCGAAACCATCGTCAATGCCATGTTCGATGGCGGTTTCGTCAGCTCGGTCATGCTGGTGGATCCGGATGGTCAGGTGCTGTTTCAGAAGGTATTCCACTCTACCCAGCAGAATGTTCCCGGCTGGCTTCCCTCGGTTATCGGCATGCCCCCCGTCAAGATTGAGCAAGAGTTGACCGATGGCTGGCGCATGCTGGGCACTCTGACCCTTGAGGGACATAGCGGCTACGCCTATCAGCATCTGTGGAATGCCATCAGTCGCACCGGCATAGCCCTGCTGGCGGGGCTCGTCGTATTTACCCTGGTCATCTCTCTGGTCTGCAAGCGCCTGCTGCAACCACTGGAGCAGATCAATGTGCAGCTGATCCGGCTGCGCAAACACCAGTTCAACAGCACCCTGCCCACCCCTTGGTTACAAGACCTTAAAGAGGTGGCACTTTCCATCAACCAACTGGTCTCCGAACGCAAGCGGGACCTGCTGCAACAACGGCTCAAGATCACCCAACTGGGAAAACAGCTTGCCCCAACCATGCCACAGCCACTGCAAGGGCTAAGCCCGCTGCCAGAAGGCGGGCAACTGCAAAAATTTGTCTCCACACAAGGGGAAATCGCCCTCTATCAGCGTTTCTTGCCCAGCCAGCACCTCGGTGCCGACAGCGATCTCGCGACCATCCAGAGCGCCCTGCAACAGTGGCAGCACTCTCATATAGAGGGGATCTTGCTGCCCCTCTCCCTGCTCAATCACCCGCAATGGTCCGAAATCGCCCCTCTGCTAAGCCAGGGGCGAGGAAAAACACTGGATTGGCGCTGGGATGTAGCCACATTCCCCGCCCACGGCCAGTCTACCTTGGCTGCGTTGCAGGAACAGGGGTGTGAGCTCGCCTTCAGCGCCATTCCCCTCAATGCGGATACCTTCAATCAACTTGACCCGCTCAATCCCATTTTTATCAGCTGCCAGCTGACCGATGCACCGCTCTACTGGAATCTGCTCTCCCAGACCATGCATGCCGCTGGTTATACCCTGCTGGCAGAATCGGGAGAGTGTAACGACATCGACAAACTGCGGACCTGGGGTATCGATGGTTATGCCAAGGAGGCGCAATCATGAAAAAGCTCGCCATGCTGTTGCCCCTGCTGTGGCAACCCGGCCTGATGGCTAAAACCGTCACTATCACCACCGGGGGTGAGCAGGGGATTTATCACCAGATAACCAAAGAATTTTGCCGTCTGGCCCATGAGGTCGATGAGCAACTTGCATGCACATTGCAGAGCTCATCGGGTTCAATAGAAAACCTGAAGCGGCTGAAGAGTGGCGAGACCTCCTACGCCATGGTGCAGTCAGACTGGCTGTATCAGGCAAGCAAAGGCTTGGGCCCTTTTGCCACCCAGCCGCAACCTGAGCTGCGCGCCCTGTTTGCCACCCATGCCGAGCCCTTCACCATAGTGATCCGTGCCGATGGCGATATCACTTCACTGGAACAGCTCAAGCTCGCCCCCATCGACATGGGGTTGAAGAGCTCGGGAACCCGCCAGACGGCGCTGACCCTGTTCAACATCTTGGGAGCGAAAGAACAGGATCTCGATCTGAAGAGCATGGCCAACCTGCCGGATGCGCTCTGTAGCAAGCAGATCGATGCATTTGCACTGGTGATGGGACACCCTAACCGGATTGTGCTCGACACCGCCAAACGTTGTGCGGTCAGTTTCCTCCCCATCGATGGGGCCACCCGTGATCAGCTACTCAAAGGGGTCAAATATTACCAACGTAGTCAGGTGCCCGCCCGCATCTACCCCGGCAATCTGAAGGCGACCCCCACCTTTGCCATTGCCGCCACCCTGGTTACCAATGCCAGCATGCCGGAAGAGTCTGTCTATCGTCTGACCAAGGCCATGCTGACCCAGCAGACCAAGTTCAATGAGCAGACTTATGGCTACGCCAATATGTTTCACCGGGCACGCAATAAAACCGGCCCGGTGCTGAGTATTGAGCAGCATCCGGGCGCGGCGAAATATTTCGAGGAGCTGAAAGCGGCGGGCAAGCTATAGCTGACGGCGGGGAGAGCGCAGTTGCTCGCTCGAGAAACGGGTCTTCATCGATGTCCACTGCGCCAACCGATCGGCGCTCCCCGCCAGCGTCCCTTCCCGCCGTGACTTCATGATCCAGATGCTTTTGGCATCGAAACTGTAAACGGGAATGAGATCGGTACGCTTGCTGCCCGGCAGGATCCGGCTGTTGATGTTGTCGAGCACCAGTGGGTCAGCCTTGGGCGTAGGGAAGTAGAGCGTCACCATGTGGAACTGGTTGTAACGCACAGCCTTGACGTAGGCCAGCCGCAGCTTCTTCTCATCCACCCCCAGCTCCATCAAGGTGTAGTACTTGGAGATGCTGTAATCCTCGCAATCCCCACCCCGGGCACCGATGAACTCCAGCGGATTGGCCCAGTAATCCTCATCCCCCCACAGCTTGGGATCCTCGCTGTAGGTCAGATTGTTGAAGTAGTTGTTCACCAGCTCGATCTTCTGCTGGTCGGTTGTACCCGCTCTGGGGGTGAGCAGGCGAGAAAATGCCTCGGCCCGCTGGATGGCCCGGCCACCATACACTTCCTGCAGCTTGGCCCGCAGGTCCGGACTGGCAATATATTCGGAAAGACGCGAAGCCTGCACGTTGGCGCAACATAGCGCCAACGTGCAGGCCGGGATCAACAACCATTTCATACCGGACACTCCATGTCAGATGCTGGAGGTCAGTATAGTCCCTCCGGATGAGAGGCTCAGCTGCTAATCAGCGACACTGGGCGAATGCGTCTGCCAGTTGTTGCATGAATTGGGGATAACCATCTGGGCCGAGCGGTACCTGTTCACCCACCTCATCAAGCAACAGCACCTTGGCGCCGGTATTGCGTGCCACCGATTCGATCACAGCCGGTGAGAATTGCGGCTCGGCATAAACGCAGCTCGCCTGCTTATCTTCCAGTGCCTTGCGAATATCCACTAGCGTCTTGGCGCCCGGGCGACGCTCAGGGCTCACGGTAAAGTGACCCTTTGAACTCATGCCGTAGTGGCGCTCCCAGTAGCCATAAGCCTCGTGGAAGACAAAGTACCCCTTCTCATTCACTGCCTTCATCTGGCCGGCAATCACCTTGTCCTTGGCATCCACCTTGGCATCAAATGCCGCGAGGTTGGCGTCATAGCGAGCCTGATTGGCCGGATCCAGCTTGCCCAATTCACTTGCGATCGCCTTGGCAATCACCTTGGCCTGCGTCGGGCCAAGCCAGATATGGGGATCGACCCCTTCGTGATGATGTCCCTCATGCCCTTCATCATGATCATGGTTACCGTGCTCGTGGGCGGCATGATCGTGATCATCATGGTCATGGGAGTCATGACTATCCTGAGTCGCGTAGTTGAACAGCGGCATTCCCTCAACCTGAGTCAGGGCCAAAGCATGGGGATGATTGGCCAGCGGCTTGGCCATAAACCCTTCCAGCTCGGGGCCAACCCACACCACCAGCCCAGCACTGTTGATGCTGCGAATATCGGAGGGGCGCAGGGAGAAATCGTGGGGAGAGGCGCCGGTCGGCAACAATACCTTGGGCTCACTCACGCCGTCAGTGATCGCCGCAGCGATGAAGCCAAGGGGCTTGATGGTGGTCAGTACCTCAATGGCACGAACAGGCAAACTCACCGCCAGCAGGGCAGTGAAAAGCGCAATAATTCTCATTGGTGAATCTCGTCAGGGGGTGAGTATGTGATAATATAACAGCCGCTTTTTGTTATATTATAACTCTCACTGGCTGTAAACCCCGGAGTTGTCATGAGCCAACTGGTAGAGCTGAAAGAGGTCTCTCTCTCGTTTGATGGACGCTCTGTGCTCGACAAGGTCTCCTTTACCCTCAATAAAGGCAAAATCACCACGCTAGTCGGCCCCAACGGGGCAGGCAAGAGCACCCTGAGCAAGCTGGTGCTGGGTCTGCTCACCCCGGATTCGGGCAAGATCTCCCGCAGCCGCGACCTGAGAGTCGGCTATGTACCGCAGCGCCTCTATCTGGATCCCACCTTGCCGCTGACGGTGCGTCGCTTCCTGCAACTGGGCAAAAATAGCCGCCTCTCCATCGAGGAAGCTCTGGCCCGGGTGGGCGCAGAGGGATTGCTGGAAAACCGGATGCAAAAACTCTCCGGCGGTGAGATGCAGCGGGTGCTGCTGGCCCGCGCCCTGCTGGTCAAGCCCGAGCTGCTGGTACTGGACGAGCCGGTGCAAGGGGTCGATATCACCGGCCAGATAGAGCTCTATGCCCTGATCGGCCAGCTCGCCGCCGAGTTCAATTGCGCCGTGCTGATGGTCTCCCACGACCTGCATCTGGTGATGGCCAGCACCCACGAGGTGATCTGCCTCAATCGCCATGTCTGCTGTCATGGCGAGCCGGAAAGCGTGGCCCGCCACCCCGAATTTGCCCGTCTGTTCGGGCGACCGGAGCAGGAGGTGCTGGCTGTCTATACCCACCATCACCACTGCGACGGCGAACACCATCATCATGAACCGCAGGCCCCCGTCATCCGCCTGCCTTCTCGCAACAACGCTCACAGCAAATAGCGCAAGCAACAGGACATTCAAGTGGACAGCTTTCTGTTATACGCCCTCGCGGCCGGTCTCGGCATCGCCCTGCTGGCCGGCCCCCTCGGCAGCTTCGTGGTATGGCGCAAGATGGCCTATTTTGGCGACACCCTCTCCCACGCCTGCCTGTTCGGTATCGCGCTGGGCATCCTGCTGCAGGTCGATCTCACCCTGGCGGTGGTGGTCTGCTGCCTCGCCATGGCGATGCTGCTGGTGATCATGAGTCGCAACCAGCAGGTGGCAACTGATACCCTGCTCGGCATTCTGGCCCACAGCGCCCTGTCCCTCGGTCTGGTTACCTTGAGTTTTATGGATAACGTGCGGGTGGATCTGATGGCCTACCTGTTTGGCGACCTGCTCTCGGTACAACCGATGGATCTGCTCTGGATCTACGGCGGTGGCGCGCTGGTGCTGCTCACCCTGTGGCGGCTGTGGGATCCCCTGCTCTCCATGACCATCTCGGAAGAGCTGGCACGGGTAGAAGGGATCCGGGTCGACGTGTTGCGCTGCGTGCTGATGCTGCTGATCGGGCTGGTGATTGCCGTAGCGATGAAGTTTGTCGGGGCGCTGATCATCACCTCCCTGCTGATCATCCCTGCCGCCACCGCCCGCCGCTTTAGCCAGACACCGGAGCAGATGGCCGGCTTTGCCGCGCTGATTGGCTGTCTCGCCGTGCTGGGTGGATTGACCCTCTCCTGGTATCAAGATACTCCGGCAGGCCCCTCTGTCGTCGTCTGCGCCACCAGCCTGTTTGTCCTAAGCCAGTTCAAGAAAGCTTGATGCCGCGCTAGAGCGGCATGCTCTGGCGTGTCTCCATCATCAGCCACTGGCGCAACCGGCTGATGGCGGGCTCATGGGCCCGCGAGCGCTTGCAGGTAAAGTAGAAGGCATCCCCCGTCTCCAGCTGGTGTACCGGCAAGGCCACCAGCTGGGGATCATCGGGCCGCAGCATGTAATCATTCACGAATGCCACCCCCTGATCCCAGGCCGCCGCCTCCATCGCCAACAGCACATGGCTGAAGTGGTGCATCCGTGCCTCGTCCGGAATAACCAGCCCGCCGGCCTTGGCCCAGCGCTGCCAATCCTCCCCCCGCGCCTTGTAGATGGACTGCACCGACAGCAGCGGCAACTGCCAGATGGCCTCAGGCCACTCCCCGCTGATCTGCTGCAACAGGCGGCGACTACAGACCGGAAAGAGCCGCTCCTGATAGATAAGATCGTGGCAGTAGCCCCGTCCGTGGGGTGAGACTGTGATAAAGCAATCCGCCACCCGATCAGATAGCTCAGGATCTTCCGCCACCATCTCCAGACTCAAATCCAGCTCGGGGTAGAGCTGGCGCAATCCAGCCAACCGCGGGATCAGCCACTTAACCGCAAACGAGCTGTAGACCGCGAGGCGCAACCGCATCTCGCCGCCACCGCGCAGCTGTTCGCTGCTCTGGGCAATCTGGCTAAGCCCGGCAGCAATCCCTTCGAAGTAGCTCTCCCCCTGGGTTGTCAGCGAGAGCAACCGCCCCTGACGCAGCAGCAAGCGCTCACCCAGAAAATCCTCCAGCAGACGGATCTGGTGGCTGACCGCACTCTGGCTGACGTTCAGTTCCAGAGCGGCGCGGGAGAAGCTGAGCAGCCGGGCCACCACCTCGAAATATTGCACCGCACGCAGGGGAGGAAGCTTCATTATCTAAATATCTCATGAATGGTCATTTTTTATCATTTTACTGGATATCAACCGGCACGCTACCCTCCCCTCATCTGAAGTGGGAGGTGGTATGAATGCAGTAGGGATCGGCATCCTATATCTGGTGCTGGGCAATATGGTGGCGGTTTTTTCCGATGCGCTGGTCAAGGTGCTGGAGCCGGATCAGCCCATCTTCCAGTTTGTCTTTTTCCGCCAGCTCTCGGCCGCCATTCTGCTGATGCCCTGGCTGCTCTGGTCATGGCGCCGCAACCCGCCGGTGGCCATCAAGTGGCACCTGCTGCGGGCCCATATCTGGGCGGTCGGCGTCTGCTTGATGGTGGTGGCCCTCACCCGCTTGCCGCTCGCTACCGCCAATGCCCTCTTCTATGCAGCCCCCCTGATGATGGTGCCGCTGGCGGTGTGGATGGCGGGGGAAGCGATCTCGCGCCAGAAGGTGCTGACCGCAGTCATCGGATTTATCGGGGTTTTGATCGTGCTGCGCCCGACCGAGGTGAACTGGGCCGCTCTGGCGGCGCTTGGGGTGGCGCTGTCGATGGCGCTCAACAACCTGCTGATCAAGCGGATCCCGCTCAAGCAGCCCATCGCCCAGACCCTGTTTTTCACCAACGTGCTGAGCATGCCCTTCATTCTGGCGCTGGCACTGTGGGAAGGGGGCGACTGGCAGTGGCAGATGTGGTGGCCCGCCTTCGGATCTTCGGCGCTGATCATGGTCTATGCGGGATTGTGCGTGGTGGCCTATCGCAAGGCGGAGGCTAGCAAGATCGCCTCGGCGGAGTACACCGGTCTGCTGATGGCGGTGGCCATCGGGGTATGGTTGTTTGACGAGCAGCCGGGCCTGCCGCTGCTGCTGGGCTGTATCTGCATCGTCCTGCCACTTATCGCCATGGCGCGCAGCAAGCCAAAACCGCTGGCCGAGCCAGCGCTCTAATACTCAGGGTCTCCCCAGAAGCGGGGCGACCCTTTGCTGCAGATGGGGGACGATCTCCTGCCAGAACCAGGGATTCCTCCTGAGCCAGAGGGTATTGCGCGGGGAGGGATGCGGCAACGGCAGCCAGCCGGGGCCATAGTCGGCCCAGCAGCGCACCGTGTCGGTGAGTGACCCTTTGGCTGCCCCCCGCAGATAGTAGGCTTGTGAATATTGGCCGATCAGCAGGGTCAGTTCGATATTGGGCAACAGCATCAATACCTTGTCGTGCCAGGTGGGTGCACATTCGGGGCGCGGCGGCAGATCGCCGGATTTTCCCCTGCCGGGATAGCAGAACCCCATCGGCATGATGGCGATGCGGGATTCGTCGTAAAAGGTGGCCTTATCGACACCGAGCCAATGGCGCAGCCTGTCACCGGAAGGGTCATCCCACGGGATCCCGCTGGCATGCACCCGGGTGCCGGGCGCCTGACCGATGATCAGCAAGCGGGCACTCTCGGCCCCGCGGATCACCGGACGAGGCCCCAGCGGCAGATGAGCCTCGCACAGACGGCAGGCCCTGATTTGCTCAAACAACTTATCGATTCGCTGCATGACGTTGATAGTACCAGCATTTCCCTGTTTTCCCTCTTGTGGAAACAGGGCGCGCCCCCTACTATCGCCATGAGTGTTTAATTTAATAAACGGATAATAATGAAAAACTGGCTAGGTACCGGCACCGCGACCCTCTCCTTCATCCTGTGGGGGATGCTGCCGCTCTATTATCAATTCATGCCCGAGGTCAACATGTGGGAGCTGATCTCCCACCGGGTGCTCTGGTCTGTGGTGCTGCTGGGTGCCCTGTTTTTGCTGCTTGGCCACAAGGTGCCCTGGGCACAACTGCGCAGCGAGCCGCGCCAGCTCGGCCTCATTCTGCTGGCGGGCCCCGTGATGTCCATCAGCTGGTGCATGTTCACCTGGTGCCTCACTACCGGGCAAGTGCTGACCACCAGCCTCGCCTTCTTTATGACCCCGCTGTTCAATATCGTATTCGCCGTCATCTTCCTCAAAGAGCGACTCACCCCGCAAAAGCATCTGGCGGTCGCCCTGGCGCTGGCGGGGCTCGCCTACATGCTCTTCTGCTACGGCCAACTCCCCTGGTTCTCCCTCATCATGGGGGCCAACTTCGCCTGCTATGGCCTTATCAAGAAGAAGATCCACTACGACACCGGCACCAGCCTCTATCTGGAAGCCATGGTGCAACTGCCCGTCGCGCTGATCATCATCGGCACACTGGCGTGGCACGGGGAAGGGGCATTCGTGAACGGGGATTTGGCCGACAAGCTGCTGCTGATGGGCAGTGCGCCCGCTACTCTGCTGCCGGTGGGGTTGTTCTGCTACGCGGTGGCGAGAACCCGGATGAGCACGGTGGGGCTGCTGCAATATATCGAGCCCAGCCTCGCCTTCCTGCTCGCCATCTACTGGTTTGGTGAGGCGCCGGACCCCATCAAGGCGGTCGGTTTCGCCTTTGTCTGGGCAGGTCTGCTGGTGAGCCTGTTGCCGCTGCACCGACTCAAGCGCCGCCCTCAGGGCTTACCGCGATAGGACTCCAGCACCTTGTGCCAGCGGGGATCCTTGTCCATCTGCTCGGCGATGTCGTTGAGGGTGGCATGCAGCTCTGGGCGAGATTTGGGCAGCAGGATATGGCGGGTATAGCTGGATTGGGGGAATGGCGAGATAAACAGCTTGCCCTGATAGTGGTTTGAGTCGATGAAAAAGCCCAGCGCGGAGCCAGGCACCATGGTCACATCGATGCGGCCGCGCACCAGCAGCTCAAGATTGGTCTTCACCTTCTTGGCATCGTGACGCTCCAGCTCTCCCCTTGCTGCCGCATCGTCGATCCCCTGATAGCGGTAGCCCTCCACCCCGCCGAACACCAATCCCTTGAGGGAGTCGGGTCCGCGATAGGTGATCGGCTTGTCGATGTTCGAGATTAGCTCGTTGGTGTCGCGCATCACCGGAAAGGTCCAGAGATAACGCTCGCGATGGGGATCCCCTACCCAGGCGGGATTGACCCAGACCACCAGGCCATCAAAGTCGGGATCCGCCATCTCCAGCGCCAGCCGGGCGCGATTAACCAGCCAGAGCTCGATTCTGGGTTCCCCCCCCAACTTTTCATTGAGATACTTGACCAGCTCGCGGCTCAGTCCGGCATCCACTCCGGTATTGAAGGGCGGATGCTGATGGTAATCGTAGAGACGGATCGTCTCCCCCAGAGCCGGAACCGACAACAGTAACCACAACCAGAACCAGACTCTCATCGCACCTCCTTGCACTGCTTTTGAGTTTGGCACAGAGAAGTACAAATGATAAAACCTCCTGACGGGATATCCCCGCACGCCTCTCCCCCCTCTTCTCGCTGGTTTATCTATATGGTGCGCACCGCCACCGGCCTGCTCTATACCGGGGTCAGCACGGATCCTCAACGTCGTCTGCGTCAGCACCAGAGCGGCAAGGGGGCTCGCGCCCTGCGCGGCAAGGGCCCCTTGACGCTGGCTTGGCAGCAGGAGGTCGGCGAGAAGGGGGCAGCCCTGCGCCTCGAATATCGCCTCAAGCAGCAGCCAAAATCCTTCAAGGAGCAGCTGATCCACAGCCCGGCACTCTGGCAGAGCTGGAGCCCGCAGTGGTTACCCGAAACGACCCGACCTTAAGGGTTACAGCTAAAAAAAGGCCACTCGATGAGTGGCCGAAAAGGGGAAATCAGGGAGCATTTCATAACTTGTTGCACAACTACAGATAGGTATTGTTGCGCTGACGACGGTGGCTGATGAGCCAACAGACTGCCAGCGCGACCAGCAGCCAGGGGGCCAACTTGACGATCAGGGCAAGCATGCCGCTCAGCAGCCCCAGTAGTACAAACACGCCGCTGACCAGCAGCATGGCCACCAGGGTAAAGCCGGTCAGCGCCATGACCAGCAACACTCCCAGCAAGATGAAAAATTCCAGCATAACTTGCTCCTTACGGGCTCTCTGTGCCGCGGGGCTGCCTTGCGGTCAATCCAGCCAGCGTTTCAATTCATAACGGGGCGGCATCACCAGCACCGCCAGCAGATAGGCAGCCAGTGCCAGCGGTGGCACCAGGATCAGGGCGAGCAGGGCTACCACTCGCACCGTCACTCTGGAGATCCCCAGCCGTTGGGCAATGCCGGCGCAAACGCCAGTCAGCTTGCGATGGACAAGATCCTTGGGCCAGGGAGTCATGGTTATACCTCCACCTTCTGCCCCTTGAGACGGGCCAGCTCGCGCTCTATCTCGTCATTGAGCTCCAGCTCGCGGAACTGGGCCTCCAGCGAGGGATTCTGCCCCAAAATGGCCGCCTCCAGCTGGGCTTCCAGCTGATCGACCCGGCCTTGAAAACCGTCAAAACGCGCCATCAGCTCATGCATGCGCTGGTTGTCCACCTGGGCGCGGGCACGAATGCGGCTGTGGGCTGTCTGCTCGCGCAGGGTCAGCAGTTTCTGCTTCTCCCGCGCCTCGGTCAGCTTGGCTGCCAGTCGCTCGCTGTCGGCGGTAAGCTGGGCCAGCACCTCGGCCACCCGGGCCTTGTCCTGTTCCAGCTGTTCACATTTCCTGGCCTCCGCCAGCTTCTCGGTGAGGGCGGCACGGGCCAGATCCTCACGGCCTTTCTGGATGGCGAGCTCGGCCTTGGCCGACCACTCCAGGATCTGCGCCTGCAACCCCTGCTGGTGACGCTCCAGCTGTTTCTGTTCAGCAATCACGCGGGCGGCCTGGGTACGCATCTCGACCTGCACCTGCTCCATCTCTTCGATCATCAGGCGCAGCATCTTCTCCGGCTCTTCACTCTTGTCGAGCAGGCTGTGCAGGTTGGCATTTATCACGTCGGTCAGGCGGCTGAATACGCTCATGGTCTGGCTCCTTGTTGATGGGATTGCTATCTCTTCCCATTGCATTACAAGAGCCGTGCCAAGAAAGATTATTGTTGTTTTACATATAGATGGGAATTTACCGAGGAAATTCAAGAAGGGCTTATTGGTGAGAATAGCCAACCAGGTGGTGATTTTTACCAACAAAAAAGGGAGCCTGTGGCTCCCTTGTCGATTCATCGGCGATATCCGTCAGGCGGTGTGACTGTGGCCCAGCTTGCTGTCCAGTTCGGCCAGCTTGGCCTCCATCCGGGCGCGGCAGGTGTCGGAGAGATCGCGAATGCCGCTGGCACCATGCTCCTTGCTGCAGACCGGGGCCATCACTTCCACCAGCACTTCGCCGTTGTCCCAGCGATTGAGGTCGACCTGACCGAAGTAGCTGGAGCAGACGATGGGCACCACGGGCACTTCAGCCTGTACCGCAGTGTGGAAAGCGCCCGCCTTGAACGGCAGCAGGCCACGCCCCTGGGAGCGGGTCCCTTCCGGGAACATCCAGATGGAGGTGCCGCGGTTCTTGATGCGATCCACCACCTGACCTATGGTGCCGATGGCACGGGAGCGGTTGGAGCGGTCGATCAGCACGTTGCCGGAGAGCCAGAAGATAAGGCCGAACAGCGGCAGCCAGAGCAGGCTCTTTTTGCCCACTGCCACCACGCCAGGCTGCACCGCACCGGTCACGGTGAAGATGTCGAAATTGCTCTGGTGGTTGCAGACGTAGACCGCCGGGCCGACCGATTTGACCTCGTCGGCCACCGTCACCTTGACTCGCAGCCCGATCAGCGGGCAGACCGCGTGATACATGCGAGCGAAGACATAGACGTTGTTGGGATGGCGCGGACGAACCAGACAGAGCAGCAGGCCGAACAGGAACCAGAAAATGAGCAGCAGACCAAGCAGCAGCACACGGGCAATTTTGAGCATCGAACACCTCGAGTTTTAACTCGGCGCAGTATACTGATCCCCCTTTTAGCGAACAAGCGTTCGCCAAACAGAACCGACCACCCTCCCCGTCGCGCCACCCACAGTACTACTCATCAATACGCCGCCGACTTGCCCCACCCGCCATTGGTCGTTAGGATGGCCCCATCTTGATGGACGGGGCGAACATGATTTTGCAACAACGGGTAGCGAAACATCTCCTGCTGCTGGTCTGCCTGCTGGTGCTCAATTGTGCGGCCCAGCCGCTGGCCCGGCTTGCCCTGCTCGATCACGCCCTCAGCTGTCAGGCACTGCCCGTTCCAGGCTCGGCAACGGATCAAGAGGATGCCAAACCGGCCAGCCCGCAACCCACCAGCTGCCAGCTCAACGGCAAGTGGCTAAGCGCCGCCACCCTGCTCTGCGTCGAACAGCTCTTCTTTGCCGTGGCCGTGCTGATCGCCCTGCTGGCCCCCCTTTGGCGCTACACACCGCCACTGCCCCCACCCATAGTCATCTCGCCACCCGAACGGCGTCTGCACCTCACCCTCTGCATCTGGCGGGAATGATTCCGGCTCTTTGCCATTGGTCATGACTCATGTTTGCGAGACCATCGCCGCCTTCTTGCACCAACGGGGCACGACTGCGGCGTACTGAAAACAGATTTACGGCATGGCGTTGTTGCAGGGGAATACCTTGCTGCCCCGACGCAACCACGACGACTGCCGACTAGCTTGCACAAGGCTGGCCACTTCAGGCTGGCACTACCCGATTTTAAGGAGTATCCATGAAACCGACTCTGAGCGCCCTGCCCCTGCTGGCCTCTCTCTGCGCAACCCTGCTGTCTCCGACCCTGCACGCGGCCCCCTTCACCCCTGAACAGGAAGCACGCATCAAGGAGCTGATCCGCGAGACTCTCATCGCCAACCCCAAGATCCTCGACGAGGCGGCCGAGTCCTGGGAGAAGCAGAATGCCGCAGCCCAGGAGGCCCAGCTTGGCAACTTCATCAAGGGCAACAAGGATGTGCTGTTCAACAGCGCTACCAGCCCGCGCCTGGGTGCCAAAAACCCCAAGCTGACGCTGGTGCTGTTTACCGACTACAACTGCCCCTACTGCAAGCAGTTCGATCCCCAGCTGACCAGGCTGCTCAAGGCCTATCCGAATGATCTGGGGCTGGTGATCAAGTTGCTGCCGTTCAAGGGGCAGAGCTCCGCCAAGGCAGCCCAGTACAGCCTGACCCTGTGGCAACAGGATCCCGCCCGCTTCTTCGCCCTGCACGACAAGCTGATGAGCAAGCAGGGGATGCTGACCGAGGCGGACATCAACAAGGCGCTGGCGGCCACCGGCAATGTGGCACTCAAACCGGAGGGTAAAGCCACCGAGGAGCTGCGCAACAGCCTGCGCATTGGCACCCTGCTGGGTGTACAGGGCACACCGGCGACCCTGATCGGCAACCAGCTGGTGTCGGGCGCCATCCCCTATGAGGAGCTGGAGCAGCTGGTGAAGGCCGAGCTGGCCAGGCAGAGCTAAGGTCGGGGTCGCCCGCAGGGCAGGAAGCGCTCGCACTGCGGCAATGGTGAGCCCTCAGGTCACCCCGTCTCCATGCAAAGAGCCCGGTATCACTACCGGGCTCTTTTTTCAGGAAGGAAAGGTGACAAACCAGCTCTATTGGGCGGGCGCCATCATCCCCTGCCCGAGCCGCCCTCTGGCACTGGTACGCTCGACTTCGTCAAGCACACCATCTCCATTCTTGTCCATTTGGGTAAAGAGAGCCTCATGATGCGCCATGAACTGTTCCCTGGTCGTGTCCTGCATCGGCCTCATGTTGCCCATGTTCTCCATCTTGCCAGGCATGGCCTTGCCTGACTGCTGCATTGCCTCGTGCATCTTGGCCATGGCTGCCTCTCTCTCTGCAATCGAGAGGGTACCATCCTTGTCACTGTCCTGCCGGGTGAAACGCTGCTCGGCTCTTTCCATAAACTGTGCCTTGGTAATGTCCCCCTTGATGAACATCAAGGGCTCATCGATGCTCTCATCGGCAGCGATGGCGAAACCGCTAAGCAGCACCATAGGCAGAAGATAAAATTTGAGCATGGCTGTCCATTCCTTAGTAAGGGTCTCGGTACGGCCGAGGCCAACTGACGATCGCCAAGATAATCCCCGGCGCCTCCTGTAGTGTAGTCCCTGGGCTATTCCCGACAGGGAGACAGATCCCAAGGTGCCCCGTCACGCTTTTCTGCCAGTGACCTTGCGTCCTATTCATGGCGATGGCGGGAGGTTTCCGTTAAAATGACGGGTTTTTGCCGTGCCTGGTTTGCCAATCCCCACCATCAGGCACTCGCAGCGTGAATCCTATGATGCCAGTGATGCAGGATCTGCCATGAACAACTACTTTCGGGTGCTGGGCGTCAAGTCCAACGCCAGCGAAAACGACATCAAGAAAGCCTATCGTCGGCTGTCGAACCAGTACCACCCCGACAAGCTGCACGGGGCCAGTGAAGAAGAGAAAGAGCAGGCAGCCATCAAGCTGCACCAGGTAAAGCAGGCCTATGAAGTGCTGTCCGATCCGAAACAGCGGGCAGCCTTTATCAAGGATTTCAACAACGTCATCGTGACCGACCCCGCCTCCGCCATGCAGGAGATGTGGGATCAGTTCTACCCCTGAAACAGCAGGCAGAAAGAGCAACTATGCAAAAGAGATGGGACCAGGCGCGGCTCAAGTCGCTGCAAAGCGATGCCAGCGAAAACATCGAATCCTACCGGGATCAGGACGACCCCAAGGGGCTGGAACAGTTCACCGACCAGATGAAGAGCCTGCTGCTGGCCGATATGAGCATGCTGGAGTTTATGCCCGAGTATCTGCCGCTGGCCCTCTATGGCCGGGTGCAGTTCCCGGCCAAGGCCAAGTCGCAGTGGAACAAGTGGCTCGCCAGCGGCGAGCAGCCAAGCTGGGACGAGTTCAAGGTGAGCGTCGGCTTCAACAACGCCGCCCTGCCGCTGGTCAAGGCGGTGCGGGCCCAGAGCGAAGATCAGCTGATGGAAGCCTGCGCCGTGCTGTTCCTGCTCGATAACCCGCTGCCGCGCGGCAGCCACCGCGGCGATGACGACTATGAGCTGCGCGACGAAGAAGATGAAGACGGGGAAGATGCCGACGCCGACTACCACGGCGGCAGTGACCGCTATGGTGATGACGACGGCGATCAGGATATGTACGACGAAGTCCGTTTCTAATTGGGGCAAGGCATGAGCAACAGTCTGATAGAAATTACCGCCATCGAGATCAAAGAGCTGGCCGTTATCGAGCCGAAGCAGGCCAGCGAGAAGTTCGAGCTGATCGCCAAGACCATGTCTGACGACCAGCTGGCAGAAGTGATTGAAAACATTGATATCGTTACCCTGACCCAGATCAACGGCCAGCACGACATCTCCTTCCCCTCCATCATCTCCGAGCTGATGACCCCGGAGCGGATCCGCGACATCGTCTGCCAGCAGCCGCTCTATTGGGAAGAGGCGATCAAGAACAACGCCGATGAGCTGCAACAGCACACCTTCGACTTCCTCAACTACCTGATCCGCACCCAGGATAGCGAAGCCAAGCAGCGCGAGATCCTCGAGTGCGTGGCCGAAGATCCGGCCGGTCTCTTCTACCTCGCCATCCCCTTTATCGAGTTCTATCGCGGCGATCGCTATGAAGAGGACGAAGGGTATCGCGACGTGCTGCACGCCGAAGAGGAAGATCTCGAAGAGTCCCTGCGCTACAGCGAGCGCCAGCAGAGCGAGGATGTCCACGACTACGCGCTGGATGACCCGAGAAGCCTGTTGATGCTCATTCGCGAGCTGGCCCCCGAGGTGGAGAAAGCCATCAAGGCGCTGCTGCGCAACGAGCACTCCAGCTGGGACGGCATCATCAACAAGTTTGCCGCCGAACTGGTGATGCAGGCCAAAGAGAAGAACAAGGTCGAGGAAGACGAGTACGGCGACGTCGACGACATGTTCAGCTTTCTGGATTAAGGAGCCCATTCATGCAGTTAGTCATTCGCGATGCCAACCAGGGCCCCTTTCTGACCCAGGTGCTGCGCTTTGGCCGCGACAATGAACGTTTGACCGAGCAACAGCTCGCCGCCATCAAGGGCAAGGCGGTGCTGATGAGCCTCAAATTCGCCGACAAGTACTACAACAAGTACAAAATGCACCTGCTGGAGCAGGCGGCCCACGACGTCATCGGCGTGGTGAGCCTCGGCCTGCAGGAGCTCTCGGCGCGGGATCCGGCCAAGGCGCTGGCGCTGCTGCAGGCGCCGGAAGGCCCCATCAAGCCGTTCCAGAAGGGCTGGTCGATGCTTATCACCGTCAGCCCCAAGCAGGCTGGCAACAGCCTCTACGGTGACGTGGATGCCCGCCTGCTGGACAAGATCTCGAGCCCGCCCGATGTGGAGGAGTGGCAAGGGTGGCAGGAGTACGAGAAGGCGCTGACCGAGCACAACAAGAGCCGCCTGATGGAACTCATCGACCAGCACTTCTTCGCCTGCGAGAGCGACCACCCCACCATGGAGGACAAGCTGGCCGAAGCACTGCTCTACCGCATCCTCTGTGGCAAGGGCAGTGGCGCCGCCCCGCTCAAGGTGAAGCAGGATCTCAAGCGCAAACTGGCGCGGGAGATTGAGCTCGACGAGAGCTGGTACGACACCGACTATCTCGCCGCTCAGCTCGCCCTGATGCTGAGCGCGCTACCCGCCGACATGGCCGCCGCCCTGCGCCAGGAGCTGAGCCCGGGCTTTGTGCCCAACCTGCTCCACACCCTCGGCTTTGTGCGCCAGTACCAGCTGCTGCAAAAAGAGAACGCCTCACCGGAAAAGCTCGACAACGTCGAGATGCGCGCCGGTCTCAAGCACCCGCTGCTCGGCTGGCCGCTCTACCATAACTTCTAGGGGCGTTTTCGCCGTCTGATGTGTTGATG
Source organism: Aeromonas sp. 600886 (assembly GCF_049174935.1). Lineage (NCBI taxonomy): Bacteria > Pseudomonadati > Pseudomonadota > Gammaproteobacteria > Aeromonadales > Aeromonadaceae > Aeromonas > Aeromonas sp. 600886. The sequence goes on from NZ_JAAKUB010000009.1 coordinate 85,257, forward strand.
CTCCATCTCTGATAACTCAACGCCCGGCCCGCCGGGTGTTGTTCTATCCTCCCCTCACCCTCTCCCAAGCAGATAGGTAACACGCGCAAGTCACCCTGGGGCTGCCCTTCTCCTCCCGATATTTATTCACTCAATGCCCAAGGATGAATAAACAACCTGCAATACAACAACTTGGCACCAGCTGCGTTTCGGGACAACAAAGCGGGATGCAGATCCCGCTAAAGCGCCAGAATCAGCACCAAATAGCCGACTGGATCACATCAATCGTGCCGCAACCGCGTGGTAAGCCGAGCTAAAACCACGACTCAATCACGCATAAAAAGGCGGAATAGATCAATAAAAAGCAATTAATCGCGCCGGATTAAATTTCAGGTATGGCTATTTGCACCGCTTGGCCGCTAAATGACAGACCGGCCTTCAGACCAGCATGGAAGCGCACAAGGCTAGCCGGCAGCAGACCGGCACGCTCTCAGGACGAGTAATGACTTTCTTCTCTCACAGGAGACAGACCGTGAGCGCTTCGAATCAACACCCCACCATTCCCCCCGGCTCCGGGGCGCTGTTCTTTATCCAGACCTTCTCGACCCTGGGGTTTGCCGTGCTCTACTCCACCCTGGTGCTCTACGCCACCAAGCGGCTCGGCTTTAGCGAATCCCAAGCCAATGCCATGATGGGGGTCTTCGGGGCCTTCAACTATGGCCTGCACCTGTTTGGCGGTTATCTCGGCGGGCGCTACCTCAGCAACCGCAACCTGTTCGTGATGGGGATGGTGCTGCAGGTGATCGGCTGCTACTTCATCGCCGAGATGGGGATCACCGGCCTCTACTGGGGACTCGCCATGTTCCTCACCGGCAGCGGCCTCAACGTCACCTGCCTCAACATGATGCTGACCCAGCGCTTCGCCCCGGATGATCACCGCCGCGAGAGCGCCTTCCTGTGGAACTACGCCGGGATGAATCTGGGCTTCTTTATCGGCTTCACGGTGGCGGGCTACTTCCAGCTCACCGAGGATTACCGCACCCTGTTCCTGTTTGCGACGCTGGGCAACATCATCGCCATCATCGCCACCTTCGCCTGCTGGCCGATTCTGGCGGATATCAGCACCCCGCTGCGCCATGTCAAAGGGAGCGGCTTCTACCGCCGCATGCTGGCCGGTATCGCCATTCTGGCCATGCTGGTGCCGGCGCTGCGCCTGCTGCTGACCCACGCCAGCTTCAGCGGCAGCTTCGTGCTGATCCTGGGAGCCGTGGTGCTGGTGCTGCTCTGCGTGATGACCGCCCGCCACCCGGACGCCGCCGAGCGCAGCCGCATGGTGGCCTACCTGATCCTCGCCCTCGGCTCCCTCATCTTCTGGTCGCTCTACCAGCTGGCGCCCATGGGGCTGATGCTCTTCTCCGAGCACAACATCAACCTCAATGTGTTCGGGCTGCGGGTCGCCCCCCAGTGGATCCAGAACATCAACACCCTCGTCATCGTCATCGGTGGCCCCCTGATGGCGCTGCTGTTCAAGCGGCTGCGCGAACAGGGCTGGAATATCGACATCCCCTCCCAGTTTGCCGCCTCCCTTTTCTGCATGGGGCTCGGCATGCTGGTGCTGCCGATCGGCATCCATCTGGCGGGTGCCAACGGACTGGTCGCTTTCAAGTGGATCGCCATCAGCTATGTGCTGCAGAGTTTTGGCGAGCTGCTCATCTCCCCCATCGGTTACGCCATGATTGGCAAGCTGGCCCCCGCCAGCCTGCAAGGCTTGATGATGGGCTGCTGGATGATGGTGACCGGCGTTGCCTCGGTGCTGGCGGGCTATGTCTCCGGCGCCATGCCGCAAAATATCGGCAGCACCCCGGCCGCCACCAATCCGGGTTACAGCTCGGTATTCAATATGCTCGGCTGGGGTTCGCTGGCAGGCGGCGTGGTGTTGCTACTGCTGGTGCCCCGCCTGCGCCAGTTGATCGCCTCCAAGCTCACCCCGCCACCGGCGGCGACAGCCATTCCTGTCTAATCGGGTTCGGGCCAGCCATTTCAGTGGCCCCTGCCAGCGCGAACGGTTGAATCAGCAACGCGGCTGATAATACAAGGGGCCCCGCCATCATGGATGGCGGGGCCCTCTCTTTTGGCGGGATGGATAGCTCTTTTTCAGGTTGGCAACCTTGCGCTTGCTATGGTGTTTACCCCTATCGTCGGCTCCCCTCACCCTAACCCTCTCCCAAAGGGAGAGGGGATCAGCACCTGCCACTCTGTAGCCGAAGCTGTCACGCTTAGCTATCACGCCATACCACGGTCACTATCAATGGCTGCGATCTCTACTTCCTTCTCCCACTCTTTGCCATAGATAAAGGGAGAAAGGTCGGTGAGGAGGGAGAGCAAACCACCGACAAGCAGCAGAGCGTTAAATCAAGCAGGAACGCGTAGGGTCGATTAGCGAAGCGTAATCGTCCGCACCGCAATCCCGGTAGCGATGGACATAGAGAAGAGATCAGCTGGAACACCGGCAGAATTACGGCAACCTGTTTTCGCGAACGTCTGATTACGCTTCGCTAATCAGACCTACGGCCCTAGCTGCCTTCTTCTAAGCCACGCATCACCAGCCGCTTATGTCACCGCCATCCGATTTTGCTACGAGCGGCGCTCCCTTCTCCCCTTGCGGGAGAAGGGTCGGGGATGAGGGGGAATAAACCATCACAACAGCAGCCACCGACCAGCCACAGAACGTTAAATCAAGCAGGAGCGAGTAGGGTCGATTAGCGAAGCGTAATCGTCCGTACCGCAATCCCGGTGGCGATGGATGATGGATATAGAGAAGAGATCAGCTGGAACACCAGCAGAATTGCGGCAACCTGTTTTCGCGATCGTCTGATTACGCTTCGCTAATCAGACCTACTGCCTCACTCAGCTCATCATATTTAAGAATACACTTTTGAGATAACCATTTTATAACTTTCAAGGCAGATGATATATTTTCTGATTGTGATGAGTAAGGCTCAAATATTGCTTCTATTTTCCCCCTCCTACGTTTTTTAGAATGGATTACTGCACATCTAATTGCGTACAACCAATCACTAATATTCTCTAGAGCACTAGAGTCATTATTAATAACTACTCCTTTTATCTTTACTCCAGATGATGTCTCAATATCTTTTGCTATATTACATGCCAAATCTAGGGAGCTGCTGGTTATAAATTCAAATAACTCGCCATGAGTAGCAATCAAAGACAAAACCATTCTTAAACTTATTTTCTCTGATGTGTTATGATTTTTAAGAATGATGGATGCCTCCTCAAAACAATGTTCCAATACATTATAATACCCCATAAAGCTCAATAAACAATTCCTCTCCCTTAAACCTGAAAAGTAATATGACAACAAGGTTGGTGAGTATCTCTGATTACAGTTAATATTCTGAATGGATAATTCCAGAACTGACTTGTCCAAATTTGACTCAACCCTAAACACTGATTTATCTTTTATATTGTAGAAATTTATACAATCCAAATTAAGTGCCTGAGTATAATCTAATAATGTACCATCACACTCAACTAACCTTAGCTTTCCGAAATAACCATCCCTCTCCCAATTCGGAATTATTTTCACAATAATCTTTCTTTCATATATGGCTTTGATTTTTAATGCGCTTTCTGATAAAGCATCATCAATGAACTCTTTAGGAAAACAATAATCGCTAAATGCCCACTCATTCCCATCAATATCTGTTATTTCCAATATTGAGTCATCATTGTATGGATCAAGAGTAAGGGCCCTGGTATTACGTTTATCATGATACTGATAAAAGTCACTATAATCGGGGTGCCAGAAAGCAGGGTCTGTTATTTTTGCGCAAACTTTAGAGGTTTCATCCGAAAGACTATATTCAAACAGATAATTATCAATCAAATATTCCATTTCAATATCAGTGATTTTCTTCGGATGCTCAACGCTTAGCTTTGCAATTGATCCAATATCTTCTAAAAAGTATAAAGGCTGCGTAGTTACCAACGGTTCCCCATATACATAAGGATGTAATATTAGATCAAATTCCAAACCAGAGAAATATATTATCCTACACAACCCTTTACTTTCATGTAATTGGCAAGAATAAACAGTAGCTGCCATTTTAAGCCCCTTAGTTAAGGTTGACATAGATGGTTAATTTACTCTTACCTAAATAACCATAGACATTATTTCCAAGGGAGTATAACGACTGCAATATAATAAACATTATTGAATATAAGAAGGGCGCTTTCGCGCCCTTCTATATTAATTACCCTTCCTGATTTTCCCCAGCTACCTGTTCGGCACCGGCGGCGGGTTCAATCTCGATGCGATCGACGCGCTGCAAACCGCGGGGCAGCTTGGCGCCACGGCGGCCGCGCTCGCCGCGGTAGTAGTCGAGATCCGAGGGTTTGAGGGTGAGCTTGCGCTTGCCGGCAAACAGGGTGACCGACTGGCCCTGCGGGATCACGGCGGCCATCACCACAAACTCCTCCCGCGCCTTGACCCGAGCCGACGGAATGCTGATCAGCTTGTTACCCTTGCCCTTGCCGAGCACCGGCAGGGTGTTCATCGGGAACAGCAGCATGCGCCCCTCGTTGGAGATGGCCATGCAGAGATCGGTCTCCGGCGAGCCGATCTTCTGGGGTGCCATCACCTGCCCCCCTTCCGGCACGGTGAGCAGCGCCTTGCCGTTCTTGTTCTTACCGATCAGGTCGTCATAGGTGCAGACAAAGCCGTAACCGGCGTCGCTGGCGATCAGATACGGCTCGCCCTCGTTGCCCATCACCAGATGGCGCACCTCTTCCCCAGCCCCCAGCGCAAAGCGGCCGGTGAGCGGTTCGCCCTGACTGCGCGCCGATGGCAAGGTGTGAGATTCGAGGGCGTAGGTTCTCCCCAACGTGGAGAGGAACACCGCCTGCTGGTTGCTGCGGCCACAGGCGTGGGCCAGATAGCTGTCCCCCGCCTTGTAGGAGAGCCCCTCGACATCCACATCGTGCCCCTTGGCGGCGCGCACCCACCCCTTGTCGGAGAGGATGACGGTGACCGGTTCGCTCGGCACCAGCTCTTTCTCGGTCAGCGCCACGGCGGTGGCACGCTCCACCAGCGGGGTGCGGCGATCGTCGCCGTACTTCTCGGCATCGGCCAGCAGCTCTTTCTTGAGCAGGGTGTTGAGGCGGCGCTCGGAGCCCAGAATAAGCTCCAGCTTGTCGCGCTCTTCGGCCAGTTCGTTCTGTTCGGCACGCAGCTTGAACTCTTCGAGCTTGGCCAGATGGCGCAGTTTAAGCTCGAGGATCGCTTCGGCCTGGGTCTCGGTAATGTTGAAGCGCTCCACCATCACCTTGCCCGGCTCATCCTCGGTGCGGATGATCTCGATCACCTCGTCGATGTTGAGATAGGCGATCAGCAAGCCTTCGAGGATGTGCAGGCGAGCCAGCACCTTGTCGAGGCGGAACTGCAGACGGCGACGCACTGTCTCGCGGCGGAACTGGATCCACTCGCTGAGGATGGTCTTGAGGCACTTCACCTGCGGCCGGTTGTCGAGGCCGAGGATGTTGAGGTTGACCCGGTAGTTCTTCTCCAGATCCGTGGTGGCGAACAGGTGGGCCATCAGCCCCTCCACATCCACCCGGTTGGAGCGCGGCACGATCACCAGACGGGTCGGGTTCTCGTGGTCCGATTCATCCCGCAGATCGGTGACCATCGGCAGCTTTTTCGCCACCATCTGGGCCGCGATCTGCTCCATGATCTTGGCGCCGGAGGCCTGATGGGGCAGCGCGGTAATGACGATGTCGCCATCCTCCTCGCTCCAGACTGCCCGCTGCTTGATGGAGCCCTTGCCGGTCTCGTAGATTTTGCGGATATCGTCGCGCGGCGTGATGATCTCGGCGTTGGTCGGGTAGTCCGGCCCCTGAATGTGCTGCATCAACACATCCAGCCCCGCATTGGGGTTGTCGAGCAGCTCGGCACAGGCGTAGGCCACTTCCCGCGCGTTGTGGGGCGGGATGTCGGTCGCCATGCCCACCGCGATACCGGTCACCCCGTTGAGCAGGATGTGCGGCAGGCGGGCAGGCAGCACCACCGGCTCCTTCATGGTGCCGTCAAAGTTCGGCGTCCACTCCACCGTGCCCTGGCCCAATTCGGAGAGCAGCAGCTCGGAGAAGCGCGACAGGCGCGCCTCGGTATAACGCATGGCGGCGAAGGATTTGGGATCGTCCGGCGCACCCCAGTTACCCTGACCATCCACCAGCGGGTAGCGGTAGGAGAAGGGCTGGGCCATCAGCACCATGGCTTCATAACAGGCGCTGTCGCCGTGGGGGTGGTACTTACCCAGCACATCACCCACGGTACGGGCAGACTTCTTGTGCTTGGAGAGGGCCGACAGACCCAGCTCGCTCATGGCGTAGATGATGCGCCGCTGCACCGGTTTGAGGCCGTCGCCGATATGCGGCAAGGCCCGATCCATGATGACGTACATGGAGTAGTTCAAGTAAGCCTGTTCGGTAAAGGTGCGCATTGGCTGGCGCTCTACCCCGTCCAGACTGAGCTCGATAGCATCACTCATGTGATTTTCTCTTTCGGTTCGGGAGCCGCCACAGGGCGACTCCGGCTAAATGCTTGCTGGCCCAGTGCGGGCCAGCCGACGGCTTAGATGATGGCGAGGTTGCCCTTCTCTTCCAGCCATTCGCGGCGATCGCTCGCCCGCTTCTTGGCCAGCAGCATGTCCATCAGCTGCAGGGTCTCGTCAGCCGCATCCCCTTCGCTCTCCCCTGCCGGCTCCATGGTGAGCTGCACCAGACGGCGGGTGTTGGGATCCATGGTGGTTTCCCGCAGCTGTTTCGGGTTCATCTCGCCCAAGCCCTTGAATCGGGTCACCATCACCTTGCCCTTCTTCTTCTCGGCTTCGACCCGCTGCAGCACGCCGTTCTTCTCGTCCTCGTCGAGGGCGTAGTAGACCTCTTTACCGATATCGATCCGGTAAAGCGGCGGCATGGCGACATAGACGTGGCCTTTCTCCACCAGCGTGCGGAAGTGCTTCACGAACAGGGCGCAGAGCAGGGTGGCGATGTGCAGACCGTCCGAGTCCGCATCCGCGAGGATGCACACCTTGCCGTAGCGCAGGCCGCTGAGATCCTCGGAGTCGGGGTCGAGCCCGATGGCGACCGAGATATCGTGCACTTCCTGTGAGGCGAGCACCTGACCAGCCTCCACCTCCCAGGTGTTCAGGATCTTGCCGCGCAGCGGCATGATGGCCTGAAACTCGCGATCCCGCGCCTGCTTGGCACTGCCGCCCGCGGAGTCACCCTCCACCAGGAACAGCTCCCCCTGCATGGGGTCGGCGCAGTTACAGTCAGTCAACTTGCCGGGCAGCGCCGGGCCCTGGGTAATCTTCTTGCGCACCACCGTCTTGGCGGCGCGCATCCGGCGCTGGGCGCTGGAGATACAGATCTCGGCGATCTGCTCCGCCAGCTCGGTGTTGCTGTTCAGATAGAGGCTGAAGGCATCCTTCACCACGCCGGAGACAAACGCCGAGCTCTGGCGGGAGGAGAGGCGCTCTTTGGTCTGACCGGCAAACTGCGGATCCTGCATCTTGATGGAGAGGATGTAGGCGCAGCGATCCCAGATATCTTCCGGTGTCAGCTTGACCCCGCGCGGCAACAGGTTGCGGAACTCGCAGAACTCGCGCATGGCGTCGAGCAGGCCCTGACGCAGGCCGTTGACGTGAGTACCGCCCTGCGCGGTGGGAATGAGGTTTACATAGGATTCGGCGAGGCATTCGCCCCCTTCCGGCAACCAGCAGAGCGCCCAGTCCACCGCCGATTGTTCGGAGCTGAACGAGCCGATAAAAGGCTGCTCCGGCAGGCAGGTGAACTGCTTGACCGCGTCGACCAGATAATCCTTGAGGCCATCTTCGTAGCACCACTCCAGCTTGATGCCGGTGTTCTTGTCGAGGAACTTGATGGTGAGGCCGGGGCAGAGCACGGCCTTGGCTTTGAGCAGGTGCTCCAGCTTGGTGACCGAGAACTTGGGTGAATCGAAGTAGCTCGCCTGCGGCCAGAAGCGCACCCGGGTGCCGGTGTTGCGGCGGCCGCAGGTGCCGGTGATGGTCAGCTCCTGCACCTTCTCGCCGCGCTCGAAGGCGATGTCATAGACCTGACCGTCGCGACGTACCGTCACCTCGACCCGATCGGAGAGGGCGTTTACGACCGAAATACCCACCCCGTGCAGACCGCCGGAAAACTGGTAGTTCTTGTTGGAGAATTTGCCGCCCGCGTGCAGCTTGCAGAGGATCAGCTCCACCCCGCTGACCCCCTCTTCCGGGTGGATATCGACCGGCATGCCGCGGCCGTCGTCGATCACTTCGAGGGACTGGTCTTCATGCAGGATCACCTCCAGATTGCGGGCGTGACCTGCCAGCGCTTCATCGACGCTGTTGTCGATGACCTCCTGGCCGAGGTGGTTGGGCCGGGTGGTGTCGGTATACATGCCGGGGCGGCGACGCACCGGTTCAAGGCCATTGAGGACCTCAATGGCATCCGCATTGTATTGAGTAGACATGGAGGGCCTTGCGAATTGACGTTTGGAGGGAATCTTAACTGCTAGGCGGGGGTAGAACAAACTCCCCGCACCGAAAGCTTGATCTGGAGAAGAACAAGCAGGGCGAGACCGCCCTTATTGACTCAAACCTGACTATAACCCGAGGAAACGGATGATCTGGGCGGGGTAGCGCTCGAACGCGACAAAGGCGTGGTTGCCGCCGCACTCCAGCGAGAGGCGGGCAAAGCGGTATTCATCCAGCGCCTTGCGATAGTCGAGCACCTCATCTCCCTGCTGTTGCAGGATCCAGAGTCGCTCCGGCGCCGCCACCGGTACCGCCAGTGCCCGCAGCTCATCCATATGTTCAGGCCGCAGTTCGTACTGCTCCCCGGTATAGGGATTGGTCTGGGGGCCAAGGTAGTCACAGAGCAGCTCGTGCGGGCACACCGCCGGATTGATCAGCGCCGCGCGGCAGCCGTACTGCTCGCTCACCCGGGTCGCCATAAAGCCGCCGAGGGAACTACCCACGGCGCCGAGCTTGAATTCACTACCATAACGACCCTGCAGATCAGCGATGGTCTGCTCGATAGCCGCCCAGGCCGCCGCCGGGGTGTTGGGCTGGGCCGGAATGATCACCTCGATGTCGGGCCGGTTGGCGGCCACCCAGGCAGCCATCTGCTGCGCCTTGGCGGAGCCCGGTGAGGAGTTGAAACCGTGCAGATAAAGGAGAACCGACTTCATGCAATGCTCTCCTCAATAACCGGTGGCGTTGGGGTCGGGCACAAACTGCCCCACCGGCAAGCGCCACACCTCGCTGGCCACCCGCCCATCCGGATAGAGGGTGAGATAGCGCCAGCCCGGGCCGGATTCATCCAGCGCGAAGCCATCAGAGAGCGGTTTGAACTGGATGCAAGTCGATGGGCTGGCAATCAGCCGCACCCCGCGGTGCACCTCGTCAAACTCCTGATGGACGTGGCCGAACAGGATGGTCTTCTGCTGCGGATGACGGGCCAGCACGGCAAACAGATCGTCGGCATTCTTGAGATTGTGCTGATCCAGCCAGGCGCAACCCACCGGCACCGCCTGATGGTGCAGGGTGATAAGAGCGTGGCGATCAGGATATTGGCGCAGGGCGCGGTCGAGGGCGGCCAGCTGGTGATCGCCAATCATGCCGTGGGGTTTGCCGCGCACCTGAGTGTCGAGCAGGATCACCTGCCAGTGGTCGCCCACCAGCTGCTTGGATTCGCTGATCCCGGCGGCATGGAGATATTCGGTCATCAGCGGGCTGTCATCGTGATTGCCGGGCAGCCAGTAGATGGGGCGGCCCAGGGGCGCCATCATGGAGGCGAAACGCTGATAGGATTCCGGGCTGTGATCCTGCGACAGATCGCCGGTCGCCAGAATCACCTCGTAGGGGTGTTCATTGGCCTGCACCTGTTCCAGCACGGCGGCCAGACTCTCTGCGGTGCGCACAGCCAACAGCCGCCCTTCGGCACTCGCGAAGAGGTGGGTGTCGGTAATTTGCAACAGGCGCACACTGCCGTCCTGCGCCTGGGGGAGCTCTGTTTCCAAAATCACGCTTCTTTTTATTTGTTCAACTGGAGATATTGATCGGGCTGGTACCATGTCTGAGACAAAATTTTAGCCATTCGGCCAGAAACAGATTTACCTGCTCCTTTTCGTCCCGCTGGTGCATCTTTTTATTGGGATAATCATAACGTGGTTGCAAACGGGAAATCTGTTGCGCTGCACACACTTCCGCCATTCGCACATCATGATACAAACGAATCTCTATCTGAGCTTGTAAATATTCGGGCAATTCGGGGTTGTGCTGGCTCAGGATCACCTGATTGGTGAAGCGACTCTCACCAATGATGGTGAGCTGGAACTGCAGATCGTTGCCGACCCGATAGCGGCGCTCGGCGCCGACTTCCCCATCAGGCGGCAGCAGTTTCATCAATGCCATGTAGTTGACCTCGCAGGTACGCTGCAAGGACATCAGATCAGGCACATAGCGCCTGCTCTGTTGCAGGGTCAGCGCCACCTCAGCAATCCGCCAGCCAGCGGGCACGCAGCTCGCCATGGTTGAGGGCCAGCCACTGCAGGGCGATGACCGAGGCCGCATTGTCGATGCGCCCCTCTTTGAGCCAGGCATAGGCCTGTTCGCGGCTCACCACGTGCACCCGGATATCTTCGCCCTCATCAGCCAGACCGTGCAGTCCCTCGGCCTTGCTGGCATCCACCTCGCCCACAAAGACCTCGATCCGCTCGGTGCTGCCGCCTGGGCTCACCAGATAGCTGATGGCATGCTCGCAGCGGGCCACCTCGATACCGGCCTCTTCCACCGCTTCGCGACGCACCACCGCCTCGGCGGTCTCTCCTTCGTCAATGATGCCGGCCACCAGCTCCAGCAGCCAGGGGGTCGGGCTGGTCTCCATGGCGCCGATACGGAACTGCTCCACCAGCACTATCTGGTCGCGCACCGGATCGTAGGGAAGCAACGCGGCGGCATGGCCCCGCTCGAACAGCTCGCGCACGATGGGCTGGTTCCAGCCGCCCGCAAATAACCGATGCTGCAAACGATAGACATTCACCTTGAAGAAGCCGTTATATCCAGCTGATTTTTCAATGATTTTCACATCATCGGCGGCGTAATGCCGATCTTGCGGCAAGGGTTGCTGCGACATCCGGGGCTCCCGTCAGCTTGACTTGTATCAGTTTGACCATAAAATCCGAGGAACATGAATGAACGTTCATTCACTCGGCGTGCCATGGTAATGAGGGGTGGATTTTAGCAGCCACAGACCATTTGGCTAGGCGCGCGGGGAGAAAACTGCGTCCGGTTCTTGACGTTCCCGTCACCGGACCTGAGACTCTTAGCATTAAATTTTGCTTATAGTAGAGTGATTAAGCTGCAATCAAGCTTGGTCGGTGACAATATTTGCCTCTCCAGCAACCAGTTTGGGTTACTACATAAGGTTAAAACGATCTATGAAAAGAACACTTTTGTCCGTCATGGTGTTGCTGGGCGTCAGTGCCGGTGCCCACGCCGAAAACCTGCTCGATATCTATCAACAAGCCCAGCTGAAAGACCCGCAGTTGCTGCAGTCCAAAGCCGTTCGCGACCAAGCCTTCGAGAAGATCAACGAATCCCGAGCCCCTCTGCTGCCCCAGATCGATCTGGGTGCCGGGCTCAATTATCTGCAAAACAAGAACGACACCCAGAGCAATACCAACGCCAAGGGTGAGGTGACGCTGTCGCAATCCCTCTATCGTCGCAGTAACTGGGTCAATCTGGATATCAGCGAGAAGCAGGCCACCCAGTCTGATGTCGCCTACAACCTCGAAATCCAGAACCTGATGGTGCGCACCGCCAAAGCCTACTTTGATGTGCTCAAGGCGATGGATACCCTGGAGTTCGTCCGTGCCAACAAGGTTGCGGTAGAGCGTCAGCTGGAGCAAACCCAGCAGCGTTTCGAAGTGGGCCTGACCGCCATCACCGACGTCCATGAAGCTGAAGCCTCCCGCGACCAGGCGCTGGCTGACGAGATCAATGCCGAAAACTCTCTGGACAACAGCTACGAGACCCTGCGCGAGCTGACCGGTATCGATCACCGCAATCTGGACGTGCTGAACACCGATCGTTTCAGCCCGCAGAAGACCGCCTTCGGCTCCGACAAGTGGCTGGAGCTGGCGCTGGACAAGAACCTGCAACTGCACAGTGCCCGCATCAGCAAGGACATTGCCAAGGAGCAGATCGATCTGGCCAAAACCGGCCATGAGCCGACTCTGGATCTGGGTGCCGGACTGCAAACCAGCAATACCGATTACAAACTGGATAGTATTCAGAGCGGCGGCAATGACAATCAGGCCAATATCGGTCTGACCTTCAAACTGCCCATCTACAGTGGTGGCGCCACCAGCTCCAAGGTGAAGCAGGCTCAATACAACTACGTTGCGGCCAGTGAACTGCTGGAGAAGAACTTCCGCTCGGTGCAGAGCACAGTGCGCTCCTCCTACAACAACGTGAACGCCAGCATCGGCTCGGTACGTGCCTACAGCCAGTCTGTGGTCTCCGCCGACAGCGCCCTGAAGGCAACCGAAGCCGGTTACGAAGTGGGTACCCGTACCATCGTCGACGTGCTGGACTCTACTCGCAAGCTGTACGAGGCCAAGCAGAAGCTCTCCGAAGCCCGTTACAACTACATTCTCAATATCCTGAGCCTGAAACAGGCTGCCGGTATTCTGGAAGCGCAGGATCTGGTGGAAGTGAACCAGGGTCTGATGCCTGCCACGGCAAAAGCCAAAGGCTGATAGCCGCTATCGGACATGAAAAAGGCGACCGCAAGGTCGCCTTTTTGTTATCCGTATTTCTGCCGGTTTGCTACCGCCGATAGTGAGCCCCGCCAGATTGCGGGGCTAGCAGAACGTTAGCCGCGCTCGCGGATCGTCTTGATGATGTCGGTGGTGGAGCAGCCATCCTCGAAGTTGAGGACGCGCACCTCACCGCCGTTGGCAGTCACTTCGGCGTAACCGGCGATATCTTCCGGCTTGTAGTCGCCGCCCTTGACCAGCAGATCCGGCAGGATCTCGGCGATCAGACGCTGCGGGGTATCCTCGGAGAAGGGCACAACCCAGTCCACCGCGCCCAGCGCAGCCAGTACGGCCATACGGCGCTCGGTCGGGTTGACCGGACGACCCGGCCCTTTCAGACGGCGAACCGACTCGTCGGTGTTGACCGCCACGATCAGGCGATCCCCCAGCTTGCCGGCGTTGGCCAGATAGGAGACATGGCCGGCATGCAGGATGTCGAAGCAACCGTTGGTCATCACTACCTTCTCGCCGCGCAGACGGGCGGCACGAACCGCCACTTTCAGCTGGGCTTCGGACATGACGCCGAAGCCGGTCTCCTGCTCGGTGTAGAGGGCATTGGCCAACTCGACCGGGCTGACGGTAGAGGTACCCAGCTTGCCGACCACGATACCGGCTGCGGTATTGGCCAGCGCACAGGCTTCGTCCAGGCTCTTGCCTGCCGCCAGCGAGGTAGCCAGAGTGGATATGACGGTATCACCGGCACCGGTCACATCATAAACCTCGTGAGCCTGAGCCGGCAGATGCAGCTCCGGCTGACCTTCGCGGATCAGGGTCATGCCGTTCTCGGAACGGGTGACCAGCAGAGCATCCAGCTCGAAGCGTTTGACCAGATCCAGCCCCTTGGCGACCAGCTCCTCTTCGCTCTTCACCTTGCCCACCACGGCTTCGAATTCGGACATGTTGGGGGTCAGCAGGGTGGCGCCGCGATACTTCTCGAAGTCGGTACCCTTGGGGTCGACCAGCACCGGAATACCGGCGGCTCGGGCGCGCTGGATCATGCCGGGCACGTCGTTGAGAGCACCCTTGCCGTAGTCGGAGAGGATCATCACGTCGCTATTCGGCAGCGCCTGCTCGACCTTGCTCATCAGCAGGGTGGCATCGACGGAGTGGAAGGGCTCTTCAAAGTCCAGACGCAGCAGCTGCTGGTTGCGGGACAGCACCCGCAGCTTGGTGATAGTCGGGAAGTCGGCCAGACGAACGAAATCACAGGCCACCTTGACGCCAGCCATCTGGCCAGCCAAGGCATCGGCTGCCTCGTCCTGACCGGTCAGGCCAAGCAGCACGGCGTGAGCGCCAAGGGCGGCGGAGTTGAGGGCCACGTTGGCCGCGCCACCGGGACGCTCCTCAATGTGTTCAACCTTGACCACGGGCACCGGCGCCTCGGGGGAGATCCGACCGGTAGGGCCATGCCAGTAACGGTCCAACATGACATCGCCAACGACCAGAACGCGGGCTTTTTCAAAATCGGGCAGGGTGATCTTCATCTGTATCGACTCTCAAAACCTGAAAAATCAGCGGGGGATTTTATCACACTCTTTTATCCGGTGTAGAAAAAGCCGACCGCAGTTGCCGCCGCTGTCACGCTAACCGGACGCAGGCTACCCCTCTGACCAGCACACAGCCATTCGCCCCCGCCCCCCCTTTTCGGCTAGAATCCCCCGATTGTGTTTGCGAACAAGAGATTAGCCATGGCCCACGACAACGCTCCCCGCCTCAAGCCCCGCCTGTTTCATCCCCGTTACTGGGCCAGCTGGTTCGGCCTCGGCCTGCTCTGGCTGCTGACCCTGCTGCCGTGGCGCAGCCAGATGTGGCTGGGCCGTCAGCTCGGTCGCCTCGCCGCCAGGATATTGAAGTCCCGGGTCAAGATTGCCCGTCGCAATCTGGAGCTGGCCATGCCCGAGCTGACCCGGGATGAGCGGGAGAAACTGCTTAAGGCAAACTTCGAGAGCGTGGGCTGCGCCGTGTTCGAGGTGGGGATCGCCTGGTTCTGGCCAGACTGGCGGATGCGCAACCTGATGAAGGTGGAAGGGGAAGAGCACGTTATCGCAGCCATGGAGAAGGGACAGGGCATGCTGCTGCTCTCCTGCCACTTCCTGACGCTTGAACTCAACGCCCGCTGTTTCGGGCTGGTACGGCCCGGGGTGGGGGTCTATCGCCCCAACACCAATCCGGTGCTGGAGTATGCCCAGTATCACGGTCGCTGCGCCTCCAACAAATATCTGGTGGACCGGATGGATGTGAAGGGGATGATCAAGGCGCTGCGCAACGGTGACGCCCTCTGGTATGCACCGGATCACGACTACGGCAGCCACGCCAGCGTGTTCGTGCCCTACTTCGCGGTGGAGCAGGCCGCCACCATCACCGGCACAGCCACCCTGGCGCGGGTGAAGAACACCGTTACCCTGCCCTGCTACAACATCCGCACCAGCGAGGGTTACACCCTGCATATCGGCGCGCCCCTTGCCGACTACCCCAGCGGGGATGACACGGTTGATGCCGCCCGCGCCAACCGCGAGATTGAAGCCGCCGTGCGCAAGGCGCCGGAGCAGTACATGTGGCTCCATCGCCGCTTCAAGACCCGCCCCTCTCCCGAGGATGCCGGCTTCTACTGAGCCGCAGCCCCGACAGGGCTCAGATCGCAAAAACCGACAAACCGCCTGCTGGCGGTTTGTTTTTATCTGCTATCAGCCCTGCGCGGCAAGCAAGCGCCCCGAACATCTGCCGCTCGATAACATTCTGCATGTTGGCGCCCATTCCCATCAATTAGCCTCAAAAGAGTCCCGTCCGCCGACCGTAAAAACTGAAAGCGGGTTACAAATTTATTGATTCATTGATAAGCAATGGAGTGTTTCGATAGATCCATCGTCACCACCCGCTGATGAGTGACTGAGTAATTTGCCCCATTCGAATACAAAAATCGAATTTGTGACGCTAATCACCATTCCACAAGGGGGCCACAAAGTAACTTTAGTGATTTAAATCACAAAAAATGACCATGCAAAACAGAAAAGATCGAAATGTAGCCGAATTACAGCTCTCGAATGTGATCAGGGTCACTGGTTATGGAGGGGGTATCGCTGGGTATCTGAGAGGTGGATCACAAGACACCCCGTTTTCAGCCTAATTTGATATCAAGCTGGTAGATTGAAGTTGCTTAGACGACCGGGATGGCGGTTCGGCAAAACCGGCCATCCCGACTACCACTTTTAATCAAACAGGCTTAAAACGGGGTCCCGACATGTTATCACCGGATACCAAAGTCAAGATACAGAATTTTGGACGCTTCCTGTCCAATATGGTCATGCCCAACATAGGCGCCTTTATCGCCTGGGGCTTTATCACCGCCCTCTTCATCCCCACCGGCTGGCTGCCCAATGAAACCTTGGCCAAGCTGGTCGGCCCCATGATCACCTACCTGCTGCCGCTTCTGATTGGCTACACCGGCGGCAAGCTGATGGGCGGTGAGCGCGGCGGCGTGGTTGGTGCCATCACCACCATGGGTGTCATCGTGGGGACCGATATCCCCATGTTCATGGGCGCCATGATGGTCGGCCCGCTCGGTGGCTGGGCCATCAAGCGCTTCGACAAGGCGATGGACGGTCGCGTCAAAAGCGGCTTCGAGATGCTGGTCAACAACTTCTCCGCCGGTCTTATCGGCATGCTGCTGGCAATCCTCGCCTTCTTCGTGATTGGCCCCTTCGTCAAGGTGCTCTCCGGTGTGCTGGCCGGTGGCGTCGGCTTCCTGGTGGATAACCACATGCTGCCGCTCACCTCCATCTTCGTTGAACCGGCCAAGATCCTGTTCCTCAACAACGCTATCAACCACGGCATCTTCTCACCGCTGGGGATCCAGCAGGCGACCGAGCACGGCAGCTCCATCTTCTTCCTGATTGAAGCGAACCCGGGCCCGGGCATGGGCGTGCTGCTGGCCTACATGGTGTTTGGTCGTGGTGCGGCCAAGCAGTCCGCGGCTGGCGCCTCCATCATTCACTTCTTCGGCGGCATCCACGAGATCTACTTCCCGTACGTGCTGATGAACCCGCGCCTCATTCTGGCGGTGATCGCCGGTGGCATGACCGGGGTCTTTACCCTGACCCTGTTCAACGCCGGTCTGGTCTCCCCTGCCTCACCGGGTTCCATCTTCGCCGTGTTGTTGATGACACCGAAAGCCTCCTTGATCGGGGTCGCCCTCTCCATCATCAGCGCCACTCTGGTCTCTTTCCTGGTCGCCGCCGTGTTCGTTCGCGCCCAGCAGCCGGAAGCTGACGAGGCCGATGCCCTCGGTGAAGCCACTCGCAAGATGAAAGCCATGAAGGGTGGCAAGCCCGAAACCGCAGCGGCCAAAAAGCCGGGCGGCGAACTGATGGCGGTACGCAATATCGTGGTCGCCTGCGATGCGGGCATGGGCTCCAGCGCCATGGGCGCCGGCATGCTGCGCAAGCGGGTGCAAGCCGCCGGGCTCGATATCAGCGTCACCAACCGCGCCATCGATCAGCTCGACGATCAGGTGGACTGGGTCATCACCCACAAGGATTTGACCGAGCGGGCTCGTCGCCATGCGCCGAACGCTCACCATATTTCCCTGACCAACTTCCTCGACAACGGCCTCTATCAGGAGCTGGTACAGAGCCTGAGCCGCGCCGCCAACGATGACGTCGCCAACCCGCAACTGCTGGTAGCGGCCAACGACGACAGCTACGAGCCGCAGGCCGCCGAAGTCTTTACCCTGAGCCGTCATGACGTGCATCTGGGACTGAAAGCGGACAACAAGGAGGCCGCCATCCTGACCGCAGGCCGACTGCTGGCAGAGCGCGGCTACGTGGCGCCCGACTACGTCAACGCCATGCTGGAGCGTGAACAGCTGGTCTCCACCTACCTCGGCGAATCCATCGCCGTGCCTCACGGCACCATCGCCGCCAAGGAGTTTGTGAAGCGTACCGGCATCGTCATCTGCCAGTACCCGGCCGGGGTCGCCTTTGGCGAGGCTGCCGATGAGGTAGCGCGGCTGGTGATCGGCATCGCTGCCCGCAACGACGAACACATGCAGGTGATAACCCGCCTGACCAATGCACTGGATGAACCCGGTCTCATCGACCGGCTGGCCAGCACCACGGATCCACAGGCCTTCCTGGATCTGCTGGGTGCCGAACAGGCTGCGTAATCATCTTTCATCGTCTTTGGTTCAAGAGGTTAATATCATGAAAACATTGCATTTTGGTGCTGGTAACATCGGTCGCGGCTTTATCGGCAAAGTGCTGGCGGATGCCAGCCATCAGGTCACCTTCGCCGACGTAAACGACACCCTGATCGACCAGCTCAACCACCGTCAGGAGTACAAGGTCCATGTGGTGGGGGCAGATCAGAAGCTGGACGTGGTGCGCAACGTGGCGGCGGTGAGCTCCGCCGGTCACGAGGTGATCGCCCGTATCATCACTGCCGATCTGGTCACCACCGCGGTCGGCCCCAACATTCTGGACAAGATTGCCAGTACCCTGGCCAAGGGGCTGCAGGCCCGCTTCGATGCCGGCAACCTGACACCGCTGAACGTCATCGCCTGTGAAAACATGGTGCGCGGTACCAGCCACCTCAAGCGGGAGGTACTCAAGTACCTGCCGGTCGCGTATCATGCCACGCTCGAATCCTGTATCGGCTTCGTCGACTCGGCGGTGGATCGCATCGTACCGCCCGCCGCGGCTGCCAACGATGATCCGCTGGAAGTGACGGTCGAGAGCTTCAGCGAGTGGATCGTCGACCAGACCCAGTTCAAGGGGGAGCTGCCACAGGTGGCGGGCATGGAGCCCACCGACAACCTGATGGCCTTCGTCGAGCGCAAGCTGTTCACCCTCAACACCGGCCACATCGTCACCGCCTACCTCGGCAAGCTGCGGGGCTACCACACAGTGCGCGAGGCGATCGAAGATCCGGTGATCCGCAGCAAGGTACGCCGCGCCATGGAGGAGAGCGGTGCCGTGCTGGTGAAACGCTACGGCTTCGACCCGCGTCTGCACGCCGCCTACATCGAGAAGATCCTGGCCCGCTTCGCCAACCCCTATCTGGTGGACGAGATTGACCGGGTCGGTCGTCAGCCACTGCGCAAGCTGGCGGCGGGGGATCGACTGGTGAAGCCGCTGCTGGGCACCCTGGAGTACGGCCTGCCGAGCGATCAGTTGCAGGAAGGGATCGCCGCGGCGCTCCACTATCGCAATGCCGATGACCCGCAGGCAGTGGAGTTGCAAGCCCTGCTGGCGGAGCTTGGCCCGGCCAAAGCACTGGCCCGCGTTACCGGACTGGATGAAGAGAGCGAGGTGGTTCGCGCCATCGTCGCCCGTTACGAAACCCTGTAATGACCCTGCTTGCGGCGCATTCAGCCACCACTGATAGCGCGCCAAGCGCTTGAATGGCAAGGGAATGTGCCCCATATGATAAAAACCGGGAGAGAGGCCCACTCTCTCCCTGTCAGCTGGACCCAATGCACCTATGACCACACACCAGGAAGATGAAGTACTGGAACGACTGAATGAGCAGGATGGCCCCCGCGGCTTCTTTCTCGAAGCCGTGACCATCCTGGAAGAGGCGGTCGACTCCCTGATGCGACGCGCGTTCCGTCAGGAGGAGTATGCCGTCAAATACGCCATCGAACCCCTGCTCAACCAGAGCGGACCCCTCGGCCAGCTGGAGGTGCGCCTCAAGCTCATCTTCGCCCTCGGCCTCATCTCCCTCGAGCGCTATCAGGATATCGAAGCCTATATCAAGATCCGCGACTTTCTGGTGCGCGACCCCAAGGATTACCGCTTCAGCGACAAGCCGATCCGCGATCTGCTCGACCGCCTGCACGGGGTCAATCAGGGCGGCATGATGAAGCTGGAGCCCCCCGCCAGCGAAGAGGATTGGGCCTTCTACCAGATGCAGCTCAACCGGCTCGATCAGATGGTGCGCTCCGCACTGGTACTGGCGCTGGCCGACTGTGTCGGCGAGCTCCACAAGGAGAGCCCCATCTAATCCAGCCCCAAGGCCACCCCATCACCACGGTTGGCGTCTGGCTGGCGCCCTGCACACCACCGCCAGCCACCATGACGCCGACTGTCGCACATCTCCCCATCCCGGCCATGATGCACGCTCCTTCAGGTGTCAATCTGACCAACTTAGCCACTACACTAGCTCCATACTCACTGCCTGAATCGAGGTCTGCATGATTGCCCTCTCTCTGGCCGGGATCGCCCTGGTCTCCGTGCTGGCCCAATGGCTTGCCTGGTCGCTGCGGGTACCCGCCATCCTGTTTCTGCTGCTCACCGGCCTGACTCTGGGCCCGGTCAGCGGCCTGCTCGACCCCGATGCCCTGCTCGGGGATCTGCTGTTTCCGCTGGTCTCCCTGTCGGTGGCCATCATCCTGTTCGAGGGGGCACTGACCCTCCATCTGGCCGAGCTCAAGGGGATCGGCAAGGTGGTGCGCAATCTCTGCTCCACCGGCATGCTGGTCAGTTTCGCCGTCATCGGCAGCGCCGGTTACTTCCTGCTGGGGCTGGACTGGCGGGTCGCCACCATGCTCGGCGCGGTACTGGTGGTAACGGGCCCGACGGTGATCGCCCCCATGCTCAACGTGATCCGCCCCACCCGGGAGGTGGACCGCATCCTGCGCTGGGAGGGGATCGTCATCGACCCTATCGGTGCCCTGTTTGCGGTGCTGGTGTTCGAGGCGGTGCGCCTCGGCAGTCAGGGGGATCTCATCAGCCATACCCTGCTGGCGCTGGGCAAGACAGTGCTGGTCGGTTCCCTGATCGGGGTGGCGACAGGCTGGCTCACTACCCTGCTCATTCGCAAGGACTGGCTACCGGTCAGCCTGCACAAGTTCGGCGTGCTGGCGCTGGTGCTGGTCACCTTCAGCCTCTCCAACTGGCTCAGCCACGAATCGGGCCTGCTGGCGGTGACCGTGTTCGGCATCTGGCTCGCCAATCAGGAGGGGCTGGATCTGGAAGAGGTGCTGGCGTTCAAGGAGGATCTCGCTGTCATCCTTATCTCCAGCCTGTTTATCCTGCTGGCGGCGCGCCTCGATCTGGCACAGCTCTGGCAGCTCGGCCCCATGGTGCTGGCGCTGCTCTGCGTGGTGCAGTTTGTGGCGCGCCCGCTCTGTATTCTGGTCTCGACCTGGGGCTCGGATCTCTCCTGGCGAGCTCGCACCCTGCTAAGCTGGATCGCCCCTCGCGGCATAGTCGCGGCGGCAGTCAGTGCCTCGTTTGCCATCAGCCTGCATCAGGCCGAGATCCCCGATGCCGACAAGCTGGTACCGCTGGTATTTGCGGTGATCATCTCCACCGTGGTGTTGCAGAGCCTCACCTCGGCGCCGCTGGCCAGCCTGCTCAAGATGCGCCAGAGCGCCCCCAACACCTGGCTCATCATAGGGGCCAACTCGGTGGCGCGGGCCATAGGCCGGGCGCTGGCGGATCAGGGGGTGCCGGTACAGCTCTGCGATCCCGCCTGGGAGTTCTGCAAACAGGCGCGGATGAGCAACCTCCCCTGCTACTTCGGCAACCCCCAGTCGGAACATGCCGAGCTGCACCTGCCGCTTACCAGCATCAGTACCGTGCTGGCACTCTCCCCCAACCGCCACAACAACGCCCTCGGGGTGCTGCACTTTGCCCACCTCTACGGCGAGGAGCAGGTCTACTCCCTGCGATCCAGCGAGCAGCACGGCAAGGCCAACCGGGAGAGCGCCACCTTTCGCGCTCGCCAGAACCTGTTCGGCCCCGACATCAACTATGCCAAGCTGAGCAGCCTGCTGAGCCGGGGCGGCCAGATCAAGGCGACCCGCCTGAGCGAGACGTTCGACTGGGCCCAGTATCAGACCGCCAATCCCGGCGCCATCCCGCTGTTCATCATGGATGGCAAGGGCAAGCCCCAGATCGTTACCGGCCCCGTCACCCCGCAGGCGGGTGAGCTGCTGATCGCCCTGCAACCGCCCAGAGAGCAGGGTACTGAATGAGCGAAGCCAACCACAATCCGCTGGTCGCCCCGCTGCTGGTGCTATTGCAGCAGGCAGCGGGTAGCTACAAGGTGCATGAACTGATGGCTGCTCTGCGCCAGCAGGGGGCGATCCCCCGGCTGGCCGACGACGAGCAGTTGCAGCTGTTTCGGGTCAACTTCCTGATCATGAACGCCCTCTACCAGTTGCAGGCCGAGCTCTGGCAAGAGGGATGGTGGCTGGTAATCAGCACCCTGGATATCCGGCTCGAACCGCTGGCCGGGAATCAGGAGGCCAACCACGGCTTTGCCCTTGGCGAAAATCTGCGTAGCTACTATCTCGACTGGCAGGTGTTCTGGCAGACCGACCGTGCCGAAGTTGAAGCCCTGCTCAACCGCTTCTGGCGCGCTTATGACGGTGAGGGGCACAAAGCCGAGGCGCTGGCCCTGTTGGGGTTGAATGAGGGGGCGAGTCAGGAGGCGATCCGCCGCCGCTGGCGGGAGCTGGCATTGCAGCACCATCCGGATCGGGGTGGTAATGCCGAGACCTTTATCCGTATCCGCTGGGCCTGGGAGGTCCTGCGGGGATGATCCGGTTGCCGTCCGCACAAAGAGAGGCATAGACTGGAGCTGAATCCCCCTTCACAGGAGAGCATCATGACAGTCAGTGAACTTCGCAAGCTCTATCAACAACAGATCCTGCAAGAGGCCGAAATACTCCACGACGTGGCCATCCCCGGCTGGATCATCGAATTCAGAGGCAATGATGGCGCCCTCTACGAGCTGACCGATACCCTAGGCTGCCCGGTCAGTTTCGATACGGTCGAGCAGGCCCGCGATCATGTGCATCTGGTAGCTGACTGCCCGATGCAGGTAGAACACCTCTATCGCTTCTTCGAACGTTAACTCAAACCGTCACATCTCACCCCTAGCCCCGGTGAGGCTTGTACCAGGCATATAGTCAGCACGTGCCTGCCACAGGCCTCCCCAGAAACAACCGCTTCGATTTACTCGTGTTGCAGAGTGCAAGTTGCACGCTATCTGGCATAGACAGCCATAAATCTGGCTATGGAGTGGCTATCTCTATGGTCACATGAACCAGCTCTTCATGTATCGCCAACCGCGCGCGGATCTCGCTGGCGGAGACAGGTGCCGCCATCAGCAGGGAGAGCACGCAGGCATACTGCTGCTGGCCCACCCGCCAGACGTGCAGATCGCGGATCTCGGCATCCGGCAGGTCGGCAATCACCTCACGGATCTCACCCACCAACGGGGTATCCATCTCGGCATCCAGCAGCACCCGACCGGAGTCACGCAGCAGACCCCAGGCCCACACCGCCACCAGTACGGCCCCCACTATGCCCATCAGGGGATCCAGCCAGTCGGCCCCCCACAGCATACCCCCCACCAGTGCCAGGATCGCCAGCACGGATGTGGCCGCATCAGCAAGCACGTGGATATAGGCGGCGCGCAGGTTGAGATCCTGATGGCCGTGGTGAGCGTCATGGTCATGATGATCGTGGTCGTGATGCCCATGATGGTGGTCATGCCCATGGCCGTGGTGATGATGGCCGTGATCATCCTTGAGCAGCCAGGCACAGGCCAGATTCACCAGCAGCCCCACCAGCGCGATGGCGATCGCCTGTTGATAGTGGATCGGGCTGGGATCGAGCAGCCTGAACACCGACTCGAACAGCATCAGCCCGGCCACCCCCACCAGCAGGAGAGCACTGGTGAAGCCACCCAGCACCTCGATCTTCCAGGTGCCGAAGCTGAATCTGTGGTCGCGGGCAAAGTGGCGGGCGGCGCGGTAGGCCAGCACCGAGAGGCCGAGCGCCAGCGCGTGGGAACTCATGTGCCAGCCATCGGCCAGCAGCGCCATGGAGTTGTAGAACCAGCCGCCGCCGATCTCCGCCACCATCATGATGACGGTCAGCAGCACGGCCCAGCGAGTCTTCTGTTCGGCCAGCGGATTCCCTTCGTGGACGACGGGTTGGTGGCAGTGGGATGAGGCAAGGGATGACATGGATTTCTCCTGAGGACGACAATGCAATATACTATACCCCAGTATAGTTTTATTGATCGAGAGGATCCTGCATGTCACACACCATTCACGGTAAAAAGAAGCTGCTGGCACGGGTACGTCGCATCAAGGGACAGGCCGGTGCGCTGGAGCACGCGCTGGAGCAGGAGAGCGACTGCGCCGCCATTTTGCAGCAGATCGCGGCCATTCGCGGTGCCGTCAACGGCCTGATGCTGGAGGTGCTGGAAGGGCACATGCGTGAGCATCTGGGTGCCGAAGAGGCGACCCCGGCCGAGCGGCTGGAAGATCTGGATCAAGTAGTGCGGGTATTGCGATCCTATCTGAAGTAGGACCGGTGAATGAGGCTGCGGGCGACCCCGCATCATTCCGTTTACGGCTGTGTGGCGTCTGCCCGCCAGCCCCCGTCCCTTTCGGGCTTGAGCCACCGCCAGCTTTGCGCCATGATGTCCAGCCCGGCTGACCGCCGGTTTTACTGGACAGTCAATTTCAAGGATCCCCCATGTTTGAACACGTCGATGCCTATGCTGGCGACCCTATCCTGACCCTGGTCGAGACCTTCCACAAAGACACCCGCGAGCAGAAGGTGAACCTGGGGATCGGCCTCTATTACGACGAGCAGGGCCGCATTCCGCTGCTGGCCTCGGTACAGCAGGCCGAAGCCCAGCGCGCCGCCGCCGCCGCCCCTGCCCCGCGCCCCTACCAGCCGATGGAAGGCGCCGCCAACTACCGCACCGCAGTGCAACACCTGCTGTTTGGTGCCGACCATGAAGCGGTCAAGGCGGGACGTATCGCCACCATCCAGACCATCGGCGGCTCCGGCGCGCTGAAGATCGGCGCCGATCTGCTCAAGCGCTACTTCCCGACCTCCGAGGTGTGGGTCAGCAATCCCACTTGGGACAACCACAAGGCGATGTTCGAGGGAGCTGGCATCAAGGTGCACGACTACCCCTACTACGATGCGGCCACCGGCGGCGTGCAGTTCGATGCGATGGTCGACTGCCTGAGCACTCTGCCGGCCAAGAGCATCGTGCTGCTGCACCCCTGCTGCCACAACCCGACCGGGGTGGATCTCTCCCGCGCCCAGTGGGATCGGGTGATCGCGCTGGTGGTCGAGAAGAACCTGATCCCCTTTATGGATATCGCCTATCAGGGTTTCGGTGACGGACTGGAAGAGGATGCCTACGCCATTCGCGCCATGGTGGCCGCAGGGGTCAGCTTCTTCGTCAGCAACTCGTTTTCCAAGAACCTCTCCTTCTACGGCGAGCGGTGCGGCGGCCTGTCGGTCATCTGCAAGGATGCCGAAGAAGCCAGCCGCGTACTGGGTCAGATGAAGGCCACCGTGCGTCGCAACTACTCCAGCCCGCCCACCCACGGTGGCCAGATCACCGCGGCTGTGATGAGCCAGCCCGAGCTGCACGCCATGTGGGTCGACGAAGTGACCGAGATGCGCACCCGCATCAAGGCCATGCGCCAGAAGCTGTTCGAGGTGCTGAGCGCCAAGGTGCCGGGCCGCGACTTCAGCTACTTCATCAACCAGCGCGGCATGTTCAGCTACACCGGCTTCACCCCGGAGCAGGTGGACAGGCTGCGCGAGGAGTTCGCCGTCTATCTGGTGCGATCCGGTCGCATGTGCGTGGCGGGCCTCAACAGTCGCAACGTCGACTACGTAGCCGACGCCATGGCCGCGGTGCTCAAGGGCTAATCCGCACTAGCCCCGCTTTGGCGGGGCTTTTTTGTCTTGTCTCTTCCCTTCGCTTGTGGAGTACTTATGGATCTGATCGCACTCTCTCGGCTGGGAGGTCGCCATCTGGTCACCCTGCATCTGCTGCTCGACAACCAGAGCGTCACCCGCACCGCCGAGCGGCTATGCACCACGCCTTCCACCGTTAGCAAGACCCTCAACCAGCTGCGGGGTCTGCTGGGGGATCAACTGCTCTACCGCCAGGGCAACCAGCTGCTGCTCACCCCCATGGCCGAGCGACTGGCTCCCACCCTGCACCGGTTGTTGGGGGAGCTGAACGGCCTCACTCGCCAGAATGCCTTCAACCCCCAGCAGTGGCAGGGCTGCTTGCGGCTGGGATTGCGCGAGAGCGTGATGACCTGGCCGGTGGGCCCCATTCTGGGTCAGCTGATGAAAGAAGTCCCGGGCATGGTGCCGGAGATCTGGAACAAGGATGAACAAGGGCTGGAGGCGCTGGCAGCGGGCAAACTCGACTTCGTGATCCTGCCCCATGACCAGAGCCAACCGTTACCGCGCCAGCCCGGGCTGGTGTGGGAGACCCTGCGGGAAGAGAAACTGGTCTGTCTGCTGCGCAAAGACCACCCGGCGCTGGCCAAGCCCTGGGATCTCGATGCCTACCTGAGCTGGCGCCATATCGCCATCCGGGATCAGGAGCTGGCCAACCCCTTCTTCGAGCAGAGCCTTGCCCAGCAACAGGTGCGTCGCCAGATTGGCGCCACCCTGCCCGATTTTGCCAGCGCAGCTGCCCTGCTGCCCCAGACCGATCTGATCCTCACCGCCATCGGTGGCTGGGCGGCATGCATCGCCAGCCAGCCGGATCTGGAGCTGCGTCCGGCACCGTTCGATTACGGCAAGGTGAGTCACAGTCTGGTCTGGTATGGCCCGGCCGGTGATGGCTCGGCCCGC
Source organism: Aeromonas sp. 600886 (assembly GCF_049174935.1). Lineage (NCBI taxonomy): Bacteria > Pseudomonadati > Pseudomonadota > Gammaproteobacteria > Aeromonadales > Aeromonadaceae > Aeromonas > Aeromonas sp. 600886. The sequence goes on from NZ_JAAKUB010000009.1 coordinate 111,801, forward strand.
CACTGGTTCCGCCAGCGGATCCTGCATCTGGGTCGCGAGCTGGTCGAGCCATGAGCCAGGTGACAGCGAGAAGAGATGGATGTTTCGCCACGGCGAAACATCCACGGCAATGAGGGATCAGGGACGCTTGGTATAAATGGGACTGGGGAAGGAGGCGACGTTGCTACCCAGATCCGTAATGCGGGCAGCCCCCTGCTTTTTCACCTGATCGATGCGTAACACCTGATGCATGGGGATAAGGGTGTGACGCACATCGGCAAATTCGCTCTTGAGCTTTTCATGGCTGGGATCGACGATAAGCGCCGTGTGGTTGTCCCAGACAAAATCGGCGATCTCGATAAATCCAAACAGTTGGCCCTGATTCACCTGGCGCACATAAACCTCATAGCGCTCGTTGTGGCAAATAAACTGAACCCGATATAACGCCTTGCTTTCACTCATGATTTATCTGTGATGGAGGAGGGACGGATGGGCAATATCATAACGAGCCCCAAGGCCCCCTCCAATAGACAGAAGTCACAGTTGTGTGCTTTTACTACACAGCAAGGGAATCGATCAGACCTCTTTAGATCAGCGGTGGCAAGGTCACCGCCCCCACTCCCGCAGCACGCAACCGACTCGCCAGCCACTCCAGCTCGCTGCGGGTCGCCTCTGGCCAAAACCTCGCCTCCCCCCGTACCCCGTGGTGGCGAAAGCCATTGAGGCGAATGGGCACAGGCCCCAGCTGCTGCAAGAAGGCGGCGAGATCCGCGTCCAGCTCACCATTCGCATCCAGAAAATCGCTCTTGCCCGGCACGTGGAGCAGCCGCAGTTCGGTCAGCTTGCTGTGACTTGCCAGCAGTTGCAGCGATGCCAGCACCCGTTCGCGGCTGTAACCGGTCAGCGAGAGGTGTACCGAGTCACGCCACCCCTTGAGATCGAGCATGGCACCATCGAGCACCGGCAATAGCCGCAGCCAACCGCTCTCGGCCAGCGAGCCGTTGCTGTCTAGCAGGCAAGTGAGATGGGCCAGATCCGGCGCGGCCTTGATGGCGGTAAAGAGCGCAACCACGAAGGGGAGCTGAGTAGTCGCCTCACCGCCTGAGACGGTAATCCCGCTCAGCAATGGGCCGTAGCGGCGCAGCAGGGCCAGCACCTCGGCCACCGTCATGCTGGCGGTCTTGGGATTGGCACTGCGCGGGCAGACATCCAGACAGGCGTCGCAGTCGGTACAGAGCGCCGCCTGCCAGCGCACTCTGTGCTCGCCAGAGTGACCCTCATCCAGAGAGAGGGCACCGCTCGGGCAGACCGCAAGGCAGTCGCCGCAATCGTCGCACAGCCCTATGGTGTGCGGGTTATGGCAGCCGGGGCAGCGAAAGTTGCACCCCTGCAGAAACAACACCAGCCGGTTGCCCGGCCCGTCGACACAGGAGAACGACAGCACCCTGCTCACCAGAGCGCTGCGTGTTGGCAAGACATCAGCCATCGGTGCGAACTCAATACTCGCCGATGGTCGATTCGTGGGCGACTACCCGCGGAGCCCGCTGACGAATGGCGGTCACTTCACTCGCCTCGGCACCGAGACAGGTGGTCTGCAAGCGCGATCCCTCCTCTGCGAAGCGAGCCACGTCGCTCTTGCGGATCATGTAGCCGGTCACCCGCACCAGATCGCTGTCGGCCACGTTGGCGGTGAACTCGCGCATACCGATAGCGAGCGCTCCCTTGCAGAGCTGCAGCAGTGCCTGCGGGTTCTGGCGGATGGTGGGATCCAGCGTGAGGATCTCGCTGATCCCCGAATGGTAATAAGTGTGGTGCGGCGCCAGCGCCAGCACATGGCTGGCCGGATCCGGCTCCTGCCCGTAGGGGATGCGCACCCCGGGGGTGACTGCCACATCGATGCTGAGGCCACCTTGCGAGTGCAGCAGGGCGCGACCACCCCAGGCATGGGTTTGCGGCGTCGCAGTGACATATTCCGAGAGCTGGGCCGAGATGCGATAGCCAAGCTGGTTCGCCTCCTCGCCGTGACCATAGCGATCCGGCAGATTCTCTTTATCCATCAGGATATTGACCGCTTCCGCCATGCCGTAGATGCCGAACATGGGGACGAAGCGATCCTCATCCAGCAGCCCCTCTTTCACCAGGAAGCTGTTGAAGAAGCCGGACTCCTGATGCAAGAAAGCGGCCCGCGCTTCGATCAACTGGGAGGCCAGACGGCAGTAGTGGGGCAGCAGGCAGCCGAGGAAGTCATCGATCCCCTGGCACTGCTCGGCGACCCGCTTGAGGGAGATGCGCACCAGGGTATTGGCGCCACCGGCCTGCGGCAAGGCGTTGTAACAGCTGACGATGCCAAAACCACGCTGGTCAAAGGTATCGCGATGGATCGGGTAGTTGGCGATGTGCGGCTTGCTGCACTCGGCGATGTTCTTCACCGCCTGCAGCAGCAGGCTGTCCGGGGTCTGCTCCGGATCGTGGAAGAAGGTGAGGTTCGGCGCCACCTGCTTGAGCTCGTTGTCGATGCGCAGGATCAGGCGGCAGATGCGGTTGTCATCAGGCCCGATGTTGACGTGCATGAAGGCGTCCGGCAGCACCCGATCCAGATAGACCCAGAACCCCTTCAGCTTGCGATAGAGGCTCTCGTCATCCAGTTCCCCGACAAACGGCAACAGCAGATGGTCGAGCCGTCCCAGCCAGACCGGCATGCCGGTGACGGAGGGGACATGGTGATAGAGGATGCGCAGGGCGTTGAGCGCCTCGTCGAAATCCTGCGGCGCCGTCAGCTCCAGCCAGGCAGAGCCCTGAGTCAGGAATTTTTCATAGTCCGGCAGCACATAACGCGGCTTGTAGGGGGCATGCCCTTCGAACATGTCGCAGATAAATCCCAGCTCCATCGCCTCGGCGACTGCGGCAGGCAGGTCGGGGTAGGGCAACGCATTCTCGGCGGCCAGCGCCAGTGCGTGGCTCTTCTGAGCAGCGGAGAGATGGGGATCGCGCACGATGCGCTGACAGGTTTCGGTCAAAGACATGGGACACTCCTTCACGGACAGAGCACATATCCTCACCATTTGCAGGCTTTTTTTGAAGTGACATTCACAACAATGCGAATGTCTCAAAAAGACATCCGTTAAAGGGGATCACAACCAGAACACAACGGGGGCCTTGTCTGCCGACAAGGCCCCCGTTGTGCGGATCAGGGCTCGATGATGATGGGCGTACCCGGGTCAATGGCATTCCAGAGCTCATCCATCTCGTGGTTAAGTACCGCAATACAACCGTTGGTCCAGTTGGAGGGCTGTACCCGACGGTTACCCATCCGGTTAAGCTGACCATGGATCATGATCATGCCACCCGGGTTCACCCCCAACTCATTGGCGCGCTTGATATCGTCCAGATTCGGGTAGTTGATATGTATCGCTTTATAAAAGCCGGAGTTGCTCTTCTTGTAATCCAGGGTGTAGCGCCCCTCCGGGGTACGTTGATCCCCTTCCCGCTGCTTGTGCCCCTTGGGAGCCGGGCCCAGTGCAACCCAGTAGCGCTTCAGTTCCTTGCCATCCTTCATCAGGGTGAGGCTGTAGGTAGACTTCTTGACCACCACCAAATCGGCTTTTTCGGTAAAGGCAAAACTCAGCGCGGGCCACAGCCCCAGCACACACAACAATACGGCTCTCATTCCATCCCTCGACAAGCCTCTGGCAGGGCTTTTTATGGTTGTCACATCATCTGAATAGGCTCGCCCGTTGGCGAGCGAGCGCCATGATATTGGATCGCCATCAATACTCAATAGACCCAATAAAACATATCTTGGCTGCGAACGGTGAATGGTCCATGAACGACCTGCGCAAACATGACTAATTGACAATAAAAACAAAAACATAGCTTACACTTTCTGGCTAGCCATGATGCCGCAGTTCGGTAAATATGTAACAATTGAACCTGATTCAGGATGACATCATGCCTCTGCACTTCTTGCCGAACTCTTCGCTGACCCGCCTGCTGCTGGTCAGCGCACTGCTCTGGCTACCCGCCAGTGTCGCCGCCGATGCACTCTGGCTGCGCGAGCCCGCCCTCTCCCCCGATGGCAAGCAGCTTGCTTTCACCTGGCAGGGGCGCATTTTTGTCGCCAGTGCCGGGGGTGGCCCCGCCACGGCGCTCACCGGCAGCGACTACCTGAGCCAGCGGCCAATCTGGTCGCCGGATGGCAAACAGCTCGCCTTTGCCGCCAATCTCTACGGCAACGAGGATGTGTTCGTGGTGCCTGCCAATGGCGGCGAGATGGTGCGCCTCACCCGCGATTCGCGCACCGATCTGCCGCAAGCCTTCAGCGCCGATGGCAAACGACTGCTGCTGAGCAGCCAGCGCCTAGGTGCGCCCGATGCCGACCATTTTATCGCGGAAGGCTACCAATGGGGCGAGCTCTACTGGACCCCGATCACCGGCGGCACCTTGCAGGCCGATCTGCCGCTGCCTGCAACTCTCGCCCGCCCCCACGGGGAGCGGCTCGCCTATCAGATGCCCGCGGCGGATCAACCCTTTCGCAAGCATCAGCACTCGTTTGCGGTGCCCCGTCTCTGGTTGTTTGATGGCAAGCAGCACAAGCAGCTGACCGAAGATCGAGTGGCGGCCACCGATCCGGTCTGGAGCGACAAGGGAGATACCCTCTTTTACCTGAGCGAGCGCAGCGGCGATTTCAACGTCTGGCGTCGGGATCTCGCCAGCGGCAAGGAGCAACAGCTGACCCACTATCAGGGCCATCCGGTGCGGGGGCTCAGCGCCTCTCGCAATGGCGATCTGGTCTGGTCATGGCTGGGTGAACTCTATCGCCTCGATGCCGGTAGCAGCGAGCCACGCAAGCTGACCCTCACCCCGCAAGTGGCGAGCACGCCGGATGAGGCGAGCGAGACCCTGACCCTGGCAGACGAAGCGCTGGTCAGCGAAGAGGCGGACGAGCAGATCCTGGTGAGCGAGGGCAACCTGTTTGCCGTCGACCCCGAGCGGGAGCGGGTGCGCCAGCTGACCCGAGATCCGAGCGAGCAGTCCAGCCCCCTCTTCGCCGAGCAGGGCCGCGCCCTCATCTATCTGTCGGAGCAGCAGGGGCACGCTGCCCTCTATCGCCTGCGCAAGGGGGATCCGGATCTGCTGTTCAGCGATCCCGGCACTCTGACCGAGAGCCTGCTGCTGGCGATTCCCGGCAAGGGGATCAGCCGTCCGGTGCTCTCCCCCGACGGCAAGCAGCTCGCCTTCGTGGTAGATGGCCAGGCCATCCACCTGCTGGATCTGGCGAGCAACAAGCAGCGGGAGCTGGTGCCTGCCAGCTTCAACCCGTCTCGCCACGAGGTGCATCTCGCCTTTGCCCCCGACTCCCGCCATCTGGCGCTCACCTTCCGCCCCGATGCGGCAGAGCAGGAGATCGCGGTGATCGACACGGCCAATCCCAAGGCAAAACCGGTCAATGTCAGCCTCAACGGCTATCAGGATGGGCAACCGGGCTGGAGTCAGGATGGCGCCATCCTCTACTGGCAATCGACCCGATTTGGCGCACTGGGGCCCGATGGCGAGCCCCTCGTCACCAACCTGCTCGGCATTTACAGCAGCCGCGCCGCCAGAGCCGATGCCATTGCCGAGCTGGAGCCGCCGAAAGGGGGATACGGCTTTGAGAGCGATCGTCTCAACCATCGAGAAGCGCTGCTGCTGCAACCCACCGGTACCCTGCTCGCCAGCCGCATCATCGGCGACCAGCTGATCTATCTGGTGGAGGAGATGGGGGTCAACAGCGAGAGCGAGATCAAGGGCTACAGCCAGGATCTGCGCAAAGGCAAAACCAGCGAACTGTTTGGCGAGCAGCCCGGCCCAGCGCTGGCAAGCCTCAACCAGCAGGGCACCCTGGCTACCCTGGTGCGGGATGGGGAGATCACCCGGATCCACCTCGACTCCGGCGAGGCCACCAGCGCCCCCTTCGCCTTGCAGCCCACCAGCCGCTGGCAGGAACGCATGACCGCCGCCTTCGATCAGATCGCCCGCCTAACCCGGGACGAGTTCTATCTGGACGATATGAACGGGGTGAACTGGGATAGCTATGTCGCCGCTTACCGCCGCCTGCTGCCGGGCATCGGCAACCCGCGGGACTTTGGCAACCTGCTGGCGGAGCTGGCTGGCGAGCTCAATGTCTCCCACACCTGGGGCAGCGGCCCCGCCCCCTTCCCGCGCATGGCGGACGAGACCGCCAGCCTGGGCGGCTACTGGCAGAATAGCGAGCAGGGGGTGATGCTCACCGCCCTGCTCTCTGGCGGCCCGCTGGATCAGGAGAGCGATATCGCCTCGGGCGCCCGCCTGCTCGCCATCAACGGCATCCCGATTGCCAATCTGACCGAGCTGGATCGGGCCCTCAACCATCAGGCTGGCGCCCGGCTAGCCCTCACCTTCCAGCAGGAGGGCAATAAGCAAACTGACGAGGTGGTGCTCACCGCCATCGACAAGCAGCAGGAGTACCAGTTGCAACAGGATCGCTGGATTGAGAAACGGCGGGAGCTGGTGGCCAGGCTGAGCGGAGGACGGGTCGGCTACGTCTATCTGCCGGCAATGAATAGCGAGGTCTACGATGCGGTGGTGGCGGATGCCCTCGGCAGACAGCGCAATCGCGATGCGCTGATCGTCGATGTCCGCTTCAACAGCGGCGGCTATCTCGCCAATACCCTGGTGGAGTTTTTGACCGGCAGCGGCAGCGCCAAGGGGATGGCCAGCAGCTGGCCCCGTCAGGGCAAGGGGGAAACCGATGCCGCCACTCGCCAGTGGACCAAGCCTTCGGTGGTGCTGGTCAACGCTGGCAGCTACTCGGAAGGCTCCGCCTTCCCCGAGTACTACCGCACCCTCAAGGTCGGCCCCATCGTCGGCGATCCGGTGCCCGGCACCGGCACCATGGTCTACAGCCACGACTCCCGGCTGATCCCGGGCCTCTCCTACGGCATTCCGACCCTGGGGCTGCGCAAACCGGACGGTACCTTCTACGAGAATCAGGAGCTGATCCCGGATCTGCAGGTGCCCCTCACTCCGGCTGACATGGTGGCTGGACGCGACCCGCAACTGGAGGCGGCAGTACAAGCCGCCCTAAAGCAGTTGCCAGCCAGCGCCAAATAACGGCCCCCATCAAGCTCAACGAAAGCGAAACAGCTCGCGATGCAGATGCCCGTCCGGCAACAGCCGGGTCAGGGCATCTGCCATCCCCTCCGGCCCGCAAAACCACACCTGCTCGGGCGCATCCTGCGCGATGCGAGCCAGATCCAGCCGCCCGGCCGCCTTGTCCAGATGCAGCTGATAGCACACACCGGTGCGATGACAGAGCTCGGCCAACCATCGGTGGTAGACAGCCCCCGCCAGATCCGGCGCGCACTGGATCAGGGTGATCCCCTCGCCGCGCTCCCCACGGGCAGCCAGCCCCTCCAACCAGGCGACAAATGGCGTGATACCTATCCCGGCCCCCAGCCAGAGGGCTCTACCTCCCCCTTGTGGCGCAACAAAGGCGCCATAGGGGCCGGTCACCACCACCCCATCCCCGATGCGCGCCTCTGCCACCAGCTGACGGGTATGATCCCCGAGCGCCCGTACCGCGATCACTAGCTGGCGCCGATCCGCCGACACCCGCACCAGGGTAAAGGGGTGCGGCCCCTCTTTGGCGTCAAATTCGAAAAAGGCAAACTGACCCGGGCGGTAATGGGCGAGCGGCCTCTCCAACTGCATGGTCAGCTCGCAGGTGTGATCCGCCAACGCCCGCACCGCAATGACCCGGCCGGGATGGCGATCCCGCGCCCCCACTTGTCCCAGCAGGGAGTAGAGGGCCCCGATAGCACCGATCCCGCCGATCAACCAGATCGATACCCCAACAGGCGTCATGGCTCCCACCTGAGGCAGCAGGCAGAGCCCGTGTCCCCACCCCGCCAGATAGATGAGCGGGGCCAGCCGGTGGATCAGCCGAAAACGGCCATAACTCACCAGCGCCAGCAAGCTCACTACCACCAACGCGATCAGTAGATAGAAACTCCACTCACCAAGGGTATTGCCAAGGGCATGGAGCGAGATGTCATTACCTGCGCCAGCTCCAGCTGCACTGGCCCCACGCCGGGCGGGACGACTCAGCCAACCCGCCGAGACCGCCCACTTGGGCGCCTCCACCAGCAGCCAGTGGGCGGTCAGCGCCAATGCACCACCGATAGCCGTCTGGCGGTGCAATCGCAACATCCGGTCCAGACCGCCACACCACACCTCCAGCTGCGGCAGGCGCAATGCCAGCAACAACGAAATCGCCATATAGGTCATCCCCAGCAGGCCGGTCAGTAACAACATCTCATGGCGCCAGGGCCACACCCCGTTGGCATCCCCCGCATAACCGAGCCACCAGACTCCGACCGCCAGCAGCGGCAACAGCCACCACATCCATTTGTTCGTCATAACATGCTCCCTGGTTCCATCGCGGCAGGGCCTCATCGCCCTGCTGATGGCTCCATTGCACACCCGTCCGGTCACAAGACTTTGCCAGAGGGGGAAGCTTGTGTGGCAATGTGTGACAAACGGCAACAGCAGAGGGGCCCGCTGGCCCCTCTGGTCACCCTTGCTGACTGGCCCTCTCTTCATGGGGAATAGCGCAAAATCCACCTCTGCCGTGATTGACGACCTGCCTGCAAAAGGAATCAAATGGGGATGACACATATCTGCGGCGGAAAACCTGCCGCCCACTCCCCCGGACCAGGAGCCCCCCTTGCTTTCATCCACCGAACAACGCTACTGCCCGAGTTGTCAGCGCGAGACCAACCATGTCGTGGTGCTGGTCGACAAATCCTTTGGCCAGCAGCTGACACCGGCGCAAAAGCGCAAAGCGTTTATCAAGGACTTCATTACCGGCTGGGCCGCCGGCCCCTTTCTGGCCAACATGGATCGCTTTGAACGACATGCCATCTGCGAGCATTGCGGAAATAAAGTCATTGATGAATGAAAAAGGGAGGGGCAATTGCGGGCTTCAATACACCAGCCACCTTTTATGGCCGAAACCCAAAAGAAGGCGTTGCGATTCAGGATCACAACGCCATAGACATCAATCAAACAACACTGTCACCGGCAACCCTTCCACTTGCAGGTTCGGGGGTAATTTTTCATCCAGCGAGAGTGCGACCTTGAGGGTTGCTTTCTCCCCTTCAAACGGTGCGGCTAACTGAGCCGGCAACTTGTCCGCCAGCTCGACCTGTCTGGCGACCCTGGCAGCCAGACGCTCGCCGCTGGGCAGCTTGACGACAGCCTTGTGTCCAGGAGCCATTGAAGAGAGATATTTGGGCTGCACATAGGCTATCACCAGCGGGTCTTCTCGCTTCGAGATAAGTGCAAGAGGAGCCCCCGAGAATACCCAATCCCCCTCCTGTACCAGCACATCTGAAACCTTGCCAGTCGCCGGAGCTCTTGGCTGTTGATGGTACGCCATCGCTTCCATCTCGGTCAGCTCCTGATCGAGCAAGTGACGAGCACTGGCTAGCGGTCCGGTCAGTTGGTCCTCACTGATTTGCAGTTCCTGCGCTATCTTCTCTGCCCTTGCCTTCTGCAGAGCTATGCGTGACTGAGTCCAATTCAGCAGGGCCGTTGCGTACTCTGCACTGGATACCAGCTTCTCTTTTTTATAACCGGCATACTCCTGATAGATGACCTCCTGCTCCCGGCTCCCCCGTTCGGCAATACCAATCTGTTCGTCCAGATTGCGCAAGATAGCCTGTTCAGCCTCAGCCTTGCTCAATTCGATGGCCGCTCTGCGCGCTTTTCGTTCCGCCATGTTGGCCTTGAGGGTTGGAGATTCGAACTGCATCAGGGCATCGCCTTGTGACACCCCCTGGCCGGGAGCCGTGTAGATGTGTCGAATAAAGCCATCCCCATTGGCAACAACCAGTTGCGGCTCGGTGGTAATGATGGCTGGCGCCTGGGTCAGCCACCACTCGCGCCCCAGATACCACAGCAGAATAATAACGGGACTGAATGCCAGTAACAGGATGAGATACCAGCGAGCCTTGAAGGCGACACGCTTGGCGGGGGCATACAATACCCGGATCCCTTCATCCGACGTGGCATCCTGCTTCTTGGGGGGATTGAATGTGACTTTCATCAGAATTTATTTCCTCGTTTTAATACCCACCAGGGGGCCATGCTGCTCTCTTCATGACCGCGCCGGAACATCTCATTCAACAGTGCGATGGCGCACCACAAGCGCATCAGCAAGGTGTACACCGGGTAAAGACACAACCATGGCAGCAGACGTAGATCTGCCTCCGGGCGTTCAGATATAGCCAGCAAAAACACGGCGAAATTAACCAGGGTAAGAAACAGGTAAACCAGATAGAGACAGATCATCAACGCAGCGACAAACTGCCCCGGATAGCTAAGCACCAACCACCAGCTATAACCCATGACCAGCAGGGGCAGCACCACGTTTTGCGCCACCCCGTAGATCAAGGTAAACAAAAAGGTCTTCCAGCCCAGAATACGCGGCGTCAGGGAGAGCTTGTGCTTGCGCAGATAGAGAAACAGCAGATCTCCATCCCAGCGTAAACGCTGCTTGGCAAGCGTGATCACGTCTGCGGGCGCATCGGTGTGACCGATGGCACGAGGGGCGAACCCTATCTTTAAAGCCGGATGGCGTTTGAGGTAATGCTTAATACGGACCGTCAGATCCAGATCTTCTGCGGTATGGGTATCCCACCCACCAATCTGGCGCAAAAAATCACGACGAAACGCACCGAAGGCTCCCGAGATATTGTTGATGAGGTTCCACTCGCTCAGTCCCGTCTTGCCCCCCTGCATGGAGATCATGTACTCAATGCTCTGCATCCGGGTCAGTACGCCATCGTTCAGATTTCGCACCCTTAATGCCCCTCCCACAGCAGGCACATCAGGATCATCGAAACAAGCCACGATCTCATCGATCATGTTGTTGTCAAAGGAGGTATCTCCATCCGCGTTCATCACTATCTCGCCAGTCGCAGCGGAGAGACCGGCATTGAGAGTGGAGACCCGGCCTCCCCTCTGCCATTTCGGTAGCAGGACCAAACTTCTGTTCTCGCACCCCTCGAATTCACGAACACAATTGAGCGCAGCCTGATAGGTATGCGCGTTGGCCTTGGCGCCATCAATCACAGCAATGATTTCCATTTGACCGCGATAAAGCTGTTCCTTGAGCGTCAATATGGTGGAGCGGATCGCCTCCCCTTCCCCATAACAGGTGATGATGCAAGACACTTTGGGACAGCGCCGAGATCGCGGCAGTTCAGATGCCATGGGAAGCTGGCGCGCATACCATTTCAGGATCCCGGTCAACGTCAGCGCCATCAGTGGCACCTCCATCAACAGCAACATGGGCAACAGCAACAGAATCATCCGGGGAGAAAACTGGAGGCTACCCAGTATCTCTATCAGGATGTAGTGCACCGTATTCATCCACTCATGCATCCGGGCTATCTCCATCCAGCCACTGGCCGAGCCATACCGCTGTATCGTCGCCCAACAGGGCGGGCAAAGGTTGTACTTTCACCGCCAGCGTCAGAGCATCCAGTCCCTCGATGAGATTCAATGCCTGAATGCGCTCCTGCAGAATGCGCCAGTCGTCGGCATCCGTATGCGGCAACAGCAATAACAATCGGTCATCGGCATACTGGCAAACGACATCGGTATCACGGAATAGAGCTTGCAAACGGCTGAGCAGAGCGGCCAGTCGCTGCTGAGTCTTTAGCATGCCCAACTCGGCACGCAACTCAGCCAGATGCTCAACCCGGATAGCCAGCAAGGTATGGCAGCCACCATGGCGTTGCAGCAAGCTATTGTTCCATTGCAGCAACCAGGGGAAGTGCTCCATGGCCATAGGGGTACCCCAGGTCAACGGCAGATGCAGTTGTTGAGTTCCTTCCCGTGCGATGTGGCGGGCCAGCTTGCCGATGCGATATTCATAGATGGGCGCAACCACCAGATCATCGGGTTTGTGCGCCTGGCCACATTCATGGCAACGCGCCTGGACGGCAGCCTCCATAAAACGGGCATGGCATGACAAACAACGGAATTTCTCAAGGGGCCTGTCATAGTCAACACCGATGTGACGCAGAGTCGTGACGCACTTGGGACAACGCAGCACACCCTGTCGCATGAATGCATCCTGATCATCCACGTGCCCGCAGGTGAAGCAGTGCACAGCTGGCTTGGCCTGGATGGCGATATGAGCGCATTCGGGACACACATCGACAAAATTGAGATGTGCCGAGTTGCAACTGTGACAAAGACGTACCCGGTCCACCAGCTGCTCACTCTGCAATAAACGCTCTGCAACCAGCTGCGGGAGGGCATCCCCTGCTTCGCTGCCCAGCAGGCAATCCAGCAGGGGATAGCTGTACCCCTGACGGCAACCAGCCTGCCAACGTGGCAACAAGCGAAAATGGGAGCGAGGCCAGCTGTACCAAGCCAGCTTTTCCATGTCATCCGGATGCTCTCGAGGGGTCAACAACGCCAACCGTTCAAGCATGTCAGAGGCCCGTTCATCCAGCTGTGTCAGGAGACCGTCGGCCAACATGGGAGAGAGCGGGCTCTTCACAACACAAAATACCGGCTGCAAATAACGTATCGGGTCACGCCGCACAGCCTGCAATACCCTGTCCTGCTCATCTGCAGGCAGGTTGAGCAGTAATACCGGCTGCTGCAATGGATCCCAGCAGGACAGATCGAGAAGTGGCAAGGCAACACGATCCACCGAGCCTCCCAGCAGCGCAATCTGACCGGGGTGTTCACTCGTGCTCATCATGGGGAAATAACCTCTTTCCATTCACTGACAAATAGATACCAAGCCAATAAAACGGACCCGCCTGTTGCCATGCATCGGCAGACTCAGGCAATGTCGCGAGATGCGCATTGCCCTGCACGGACAGCACAACAGCAGTGTCAACGTTATCGACGGATAGCATGAAGCAGGCGAACGCGCAGAAAGAGTTGAGAGCTGACGCCATTTTCATGTGCGGCTCAGCCATCTCGGGGGGAAGAGATCTGAAGCTTTCCGAGCCCGACTCACATCGGGGGTGGCAAGGTGGGCGATTTTGCAGTTGTGGACAATTTAGTCAACCCGGAAAGATGAGAATAAATAGCAGATAGTTGAATGGATCAATCTTTATGCACAAAGATGACTACAAAAAGCACTATTAACAGAAAAGACAAAAGAGCGTAACTCAGTGAATCTACTATCTTGCAGCCTGCAATTCCTATTCATGTTCATATGAATACATATCTGATGGCAAAATGCGGACCCAATCGGCAAGGCGACAAACTATGTCGCGCACCTGCCAATAATATGGCAGCGTCTGCCACGGTTACGACAACGAATAACCATGAAAAGCACAGCTCCCGGCCTGATCACCGGGAGCTGTGCGGATTATTCGGCTGAAACCGGTTTGTAATGGTTGACGATCCACGCCTCGAAGTCGGCCAGCATGCGGGTTTCCGACTCGTTGTTGTCGGCGATAAGCTCGGCGCCGTGGACCACCCGGATATGGGCATCGAGCGGGCTTTCCTCGCCAGCCGCGGGGCGCTGCTGGGCTGCGGCCATGCAGGCTTGCGCCTGTTGCCACGCCTCAGCGGCGCTCAGGTTGCACGCCTCGGCCAGCGGCACGGCACTGAAGCCTTCACCAGTCAGGCTGCGCAGGGTCTCATCATGAGTCATGCCGTTGCCCGGCCCCCAGTAGTGGGCGGCCAGATCCGGCCCGATGCGCGGGTTGTCGGTGAGGTAGCCATCGCGCTTGAGGAAGTAAGCGCGGGTCTGCTCCACCGCCATCAGCGCCAGCAGGTAGCCGTGATAGGCGCAGGCCGACTCCTGATTAAGGAGGTGCGGAATGGCCAGCAGCGGGCGCGGGCTCTCGACACCGAGGATCTTGCGCTCCCACTTGCGGGCCAGCGCCAGCACAGCCTCGGGAGTACGTTCAGCCTCATCCATGGCGTAGAGATCCCGCTCGAAGTAGGCCACCAGCGCGATCTGACGTTCGTTAAAAGCGCGAAACGGCTGACGGGCGGCGATCATCTCCTTGATAAGCGCATCGGGGATCGCCTCTCCTGCCGCATTTCTGGCGTAGCGTTTGAGCCAGTCGGCATCGTCCAGCAGGCTGTCGCAGAACATCGACTGGGTCTCGGCATAAGCCATAGAGGTGGGCGGAAACTCCTGTGAGAAGCAGGGGGCATTGCCGGTGACATTGGCAAAATGCGCGGCGTGGCCCCCCTCGTGGAACAGGGTGTTGAGCCCGCTCCAGCCGCTGCCCACCTGCGCCGGATCGGCCAGGCTGGTGAAATTGACCACCGCAGGTATCCACTCCCCCTGCTGGAAGAAGCTCGGCACCGGGCCGTGGCAGAAGCCGTTCTCGTATTTCCCCTCCCGGGTCAGCAAGTCCAGGGTGAGGGTCGCCCCGCGATACTGGATGCCGAGACGACGGAAGCTCTCGACCCAATCCTTCAGCGCCCGCGAGAAGGGCACATAAGGATCGAGCTGGCGGGTTACATCACCACTGATGGCGTAGCGCAGGTTATGGGGCATCAGGGCCGCCTCCCCCTTGGCCGCTTTCAGCTCGGCAAGGCTTTGCTGCAGCCGGGCGTCGGTGCGGGAAATGAAGTCGTCGAGGATGGCGAACAACTGCTCCGGGCTCATCTGCTCGTTCTTGCGCACCTTGTAATCGAAGTAGTCGCGATAGCCCATGGCGCTGGCAAAGCGGTTGCGCAGCGCCACCACCTCGAGAAAGCCGTTGCCGACCACCCACTGCTCCAGGGTGTGGAACATGGCGAGCGCGCTCTGGCGCACCGCCTCGCTCGGGCTGGCGGCAAGGGAGGTACTGGCGGCGGGTAGGCTACCAGCCACCTGCTGGCCATGCTCATCCAGCAGGGTCAGTTTCAGCCCCTTGCGGCGGGCGAACAGCGCCGCCTCGGCAGCCACCAGCTCATCCATCAGGGCGGCAGCGGCGGGATCTTCAATCACATTGCACTCGAAGAAGGCGATCCAGCCTTGCAGACCGCGCTTGATATCATCCTCGTCGGCCTGCGCCAGCATCTCCCGCAATTCGGGCAGACGGGCCGGATTGGCGCAAAAAGCCTTGTAGGCCTGCTCGGCCGCGGTAAAACCGGCCTGATCGTCGCTGGTACCCATATAGGTGGACCAGAACAGATCCTCCTTGCGCCTGTGTACCTGCAGATAGTCGGCGTTGAGCTGGTTGAAGTAATTCCTGGCAATGGAACTCATAAATTCCCTCTTGTTATGGGGTCACCCGCAGCGGGGCCCACTCCTTTTTTAGTGAAATGCCAAATGATTCACACTCTTTGGCAAAAATTGCGCAGGGATGCGCCTGAACACGCTACCAAAAAATGGGGAGTGCTGTCTGCTGGCTATACTGTTGTCAAAACGCTCATTTAAGGGCGCGCGACCACTGGTTAATAGTAAATAAGTTGTTACATCAAGCAATTGGCTGCCGCAGTAACGAGCCATAGAAAATCAACAGGGAATGAGGGTTTCGTCATGTTCAAGCTCGGTGATATCACCGTGAGCCGCAAATTGTTTTTGCTGCTCACGTTGGCGTTTGTCGGTTTTGTCTCGCTGCTGTTCATCTCGGCCAACGCGCTCCAGCGCAATCTGATGAGTGAGCGAGAGGCGCGGCTCAATGCGGTATTAAGCCAGGCCATGAGCCAGATCCAGTTTCTGGCCAGCACCCTGCCTATGGAGCAGGCGCAGCAAGAGGCACGCAAGCTGCTGACCAATATGCGCTTTGACGACAACAACTATCTGTTCGTGATCAATGAGAACCGCCAGATGCTGGTGCACCCCATCCGGCCGGAGCTGGTCGGCCAGACCATGGGGGAAGGAACAGGTGCCACCGCCGGGCAGTTCTGGCTGCAGATGGTCGATATTGCCAAGGGAGGCAAACAGGGCACCCTGCAATATGTCTGGAGCGGCCCATCGGGCGAAACTGCTGACAAGCTCTCCATGGTGTCAGGCTATCAACCCTGGGGCTGGATCCTCGGTTCCGGCATGCTGCTGCAGGATATCCAGCAGACCATCTGGGCCCAGTACATGAAGATGGGTAGCGCCACCGCCATTGTGACCCTGCTGATGGGGCTGCTGGGCTGGCGCATCACCCGCTCCATCGTCTCCCCCCTCAACCAGATCAACAACGCCATGCAACGGGTCGCCCAGGGGGATCTGGTGGTGAGCATCCCGGTACATGGCAAGGATGAGCTGGGCATGGTCGCCCGCTGTACCAATCAGAGTCTCGATGCCATTCGTCACGCCCTGCTGGAGGCCAGTCTGGGTGCCCGCAACGTGGCCGATGCAGCCCTGCGCATCGCCGCCTCCGCCGAGCAAACCAATCAGGCGGTGAGCAGCCAGCGGGATCAGCTGGCCCAGCTCGCCACAGCCATGAATGAGATGAGCGCCACCATCTCCGATGTGGCCGGGCATGCCGAAAATACCGCGCGGGATACCCAGGAAGCGACCGGAGAAGCTGGCCTCGGCAACCGTGACGTTCACGCCAGTGTGCACGGCATCAAGGCGCTGGCTACCGAGGTGGAGCAGGCCACCCTGCAGGTCAACCAGCTCAAAGAGGGGGTCATGCAGATCGGTGAAGTGACCGCCGTCATCAGCTCCATCTCGGATCAGACCAATCTGCTGGCTCTCAACGCCGCCATAGAGGCCGCCCGTGCTGGCGAGCAGGGGCGTGGCTTTGCCGTAGTCGCCGATGAAGTGCGCCAGCTGGCCAGTCGTACCCGCCAGTCCACCGAAGAGATCCAGAGCACCATCGCCCAGTTGCAGCAACGGGCCGTCACTGCTGCCAATGCCATGGATGCCAGCCGAAAACTGGCCGAAAGCAGCGTCAACCAGTCACAACAAGCGGGTCAGGATCTCACTCTGATCGTCAACCATATCCAGCATGTGAGCGACATGGCGACCCAGATCGCTACCGCCGCCGAACAGCAGAGCATGGTGGCCGAGGATATGAATCGCAACGTCAGCGGCATCAACGACTCGGCGCTCGAGATGTCCCAGTCCGCCTCGCAACTGGCGCAGGAGAGCGAACTGCTGGCCGGTCTCTCCCGCAGCCTGGATGAGCGGCTTGCGGTGTTCAAACTGGGCAAGGAGTCCAGCAAGACTCCTATGATGCCAACTCTACATCACTCCAATAGCGAGCAGCGCGCCCGCCATTGATGGCGTCAATCCGTGTCGCCTTGTCACTCGACCTGCCAGCTCGGCTGGCAGGTTTTTTTAAGCCGAAAAACGCGCAGCAAGCATGCATCTTATCGGCATATTCAACGGCATTCGACGCCATTCATAAACAAGAGAACAATTTAAAAACAGCCAGTTAGAACGTTTTTTGTGCCACCGGATTATGCATTTAAACATTCAACTTCAAATAATTAATCAATGCGGTGCACAATGCTGATGGCCGAACATTTGGCCCATCACTAACCATCTAGTCATTTGGCAAACTGACCGAAAGGTCGGGACGCAAAGCCTCCGGTCTACAGACGTTTTGTCCAGGATAGCGGGGTTGCCACACGCAAGTGTGCATCGGGGAACTCCCTGGCCAACTGACTGCCCACATCTATCGAACAGAGGAATGTATGGCAGCAAAAATCCAACTCAATCACATCGCGGCGGTGCTGGCCCTGCTTGCCAGCGGCAGCGCCCTGGCTCATGGCTACATCAACCAGCCAGAGAGTCGCAACTACCTGTGCAAAACCGGTGGCAATAGCCAGTGTGGCGGCGTGCAGTGGGAACCCCAGAGCGTGGAGGGCCCTTCCGGCTTCCCGCAAACCGGCCCGCAGGATGGACAAATCGCCTCGGCGGGCAGCCCGCGCTGGAGCGAGCTGAACATCCAGACCAGCGACCGCTGGACCAAGCGTGAAGTACAGCCCGGCCCCTTCGCCATTAGCTGGACCTTCACTGCCAACCACGTCACCCGCAACTGGCGCTACTACCTCACCAAGCAGGACTGGAACCCCAACCAGCCGCTCACCCGTGCCTCGTTTGACCTTAATCCCTTCTGCGTCATCGATGGCAACATGGTACAGCCGCCCAAGCAGGTGACCCACAACTGTATCCTGCCGGAGCGCACCGGTTATCAGGTGATCCTCGGCGTGTGGGAAGTGGGCGACACCAGCAACAGCTTCTACAACATCATCGATGCCAAGTTCAAAGATGGTAGCCAGCCGCCGCTGGAGTGGAGCCAGGCAGGCACCATCTACCCCTCCATCGACCTCGCGGTGGGTGACAAGGCGATGACCCGAGTATTCGATGCCAACGGCGAGCGCCCCGATCTGCAGACCGTACTGACCATCACCACCGCCGAGCAGGGCCAGAAGAACAGCTGGGCTCATGCCCTCGCCAGCAAGATCAACGCCGAACAGAGCCTGATCCGCGCCGGTCAGCAAGGAGCCGATGGCCAGTTCAATCCGGTCTACGGTATGAACCCCGTCTATCTGCATCGAGACAGCAAACTGGATCGAGTCGAGATTGACCTGCAACAGCTGCAGCCGCCGGTAGTGGACAGCATCAGCGTCAGCGGTCTGGCCAGCGACTATGTGCTGGACAACGGCAAGGCAACCCTCGATTTCACCGTCACCGCACAGGGCGATCTGGCCGTCACCAACACCCTCTATGACCACGGCGGCGTCGCCAAGGGTGAAAGTAGTGCCGACATCAAGGACAGCAGCCACACCTTTACCATGGCGCTGGAAGGGCTCAAGGCAGGTCATCACCAGCTGGTGATCAAGGCCACCCCGAAAGCGGGCGGCGAGACCATCCAGCAGACCATGGATCTGATGTTCAAGGAGCAGAGCAGCGGCGAATACGACTTCGTCTTCCCGAACTCGCTCAAATCCTATGCTGCCGGCACCAAGGTGCAGCAGCCGAAAAATGGCAAGGTCTATCAGTGCAAGCCCTTCCCCTACAGCGGCTACTGCCAGCAGTGGACCACCACAGCCACCCAGTACGAGCCGGGCATTGGCTCCCACTGGCAGATGGCGTGGGATGAAGTGAAGTAACTCGCCACCGGATAGCAGAAGGGGAGCCATTGGCTCCCCTTCTGTCGTCTCTTCCGATTCAAATCTGGAAGTCGAGGGCGGGTTCGCTGCCCATGGCGCGGGCCTGAATATCCGCCAGCGCCAGCTCGGGGTTGCAGAGCTGGATAAACTGCCAGGCAAAGTTGTGCTGGAACTGCCCCTGCTTGAGGCCAATCCAGGCGGTGTGAGGGGCAAACAGATGGCTGCCATCAAGCTGCACCAGCCCCTGATCCCGCTGTGCGTCGAACGCCATGTCGGCCAGTATGCCGACCCCCATCTCCAGCTCGACATAGGTCTTGATGACATCGGAGTCCTGCGCCGTCAGCAGGATCTGCGGCTCGATGCCAGCCGCAGCAAACGCCTCATCCACCCGCACCCGCCCGGTCAACCCGGCTTGATAGGTGACGATGGGCCAGTTGGCCAGCGCCGCCAGCGTCAGATCCCGCTCGCCAGTAAGCGGATGTTGCTCGGGCACCACGATATTGTGGTGCCAGCGGTAGTAGGGGAATGCCACCACCCCTTCGCTTTTGTCGAGCTGCTCGCTGCTGATGCCGATATCCACCTCGCCGGTCTGCACCAGCCGCACTATCTCCTCCGGGCTCCCCTGACGAAGCTCCAACTGCACCAGCGGGAACTGCTCGCGAAACGCCTTCACCACCCGCGGCAGGGCATAGCGGGCCTGGGTATGGGTGGTCGCCACCAGTAAACGTCCCGAGTCGCGGTTGGCAAAGGTGCTGGCCAGTTTGCGGATGTTGTTGGCGTCATTGAGAATGCGTTCGGCAATCACCAACAACTCCTTGCCAGGCTCGGTCATACCGAGCAGCCGCTTGCCGTAGCGGATAAAGAGCTCGATACCGAGCTCCTCTTCCAGCTCGCGGATATGGCGACTCACCCCGGATTGCGAGGTAAAAAGGGCGTTGGCCACCTCGGTCAGGTTGTAATCCCGCCGCGCTGCCTCCCGGATAATACGTAACTGCTGAAAATTCACCTTGTCGCCTCCTGCGAAGAGTGGGCGACACAATCTGCTCGCCCCTCTCGGTTTTGTTATTTGGCCGGGATCATGCCCGGCTGACAGCCTGAACCGGGCGGCCACACCGCCCGCAACACAACATCAAATCTGGTAATCGGGATAGAACTGTGCCTGTCTGGCCACCAGCCGTACCCCCTGTCCCGGAGCAAACTGCTTGGCCGCCTCCTTGCTCAGCTCCGCCTCGTAGTGGGCCCCTTTGGTCTCGCCATCGCCACGCAGCTCCACCCGAATGCGTGGCCCCATGGGCAGCAGGCGGGTAATGGTGGCGCGGATCCCGCCCGGCGCATCGGCTGGCAAAATCTCCAGTTCATGGGGACGGACATAGGCGATGGCGGCACTGCCGTGAGCAAGATGAGAAGCCGACGGCCCGCCGAGCAGCTGCTCGCCGATGCCGAATCCCTGCTCCGCCACCCGACCGCGGAACTGATTCACACTGCCGAGGAAGCTGTGGACGAAGGAGCTGGCGGGCTGGTCGTAGACCTCGGCCGGGGTGCCGATCTGCTCGACCCGGCCGGCGTTCATCAGCACCACCCGATCCGCTACCTCCAAGGCTTCTTCCTGATCGTGAGTCACGAACAGGCTGGTGACATGCAGCTCGTCGTGCAGCTCGCGCAGCCAGCGGCGCAGCTCCTTGCGCACCTGCGCATCGAGGGCGCCGAAGGGCTCGTCCAAGAGCAGAACCTTGGGCTGCACCGCCAGCGCGCGGGCCAGCGCGACCCGCTGACGCTGGCCGCCGGAGAGCTGGGTCGGATAGCGCTCGGCCACGTGGCTGAGCTGCACCAGATCCAGCAGCTCCTTGACCCGGGCACGAATGGCCGCCTCGGCCGGGCGCTCGCTGCGCGGTTTGACCCGCAGGCCAAACGCCACGTTTTCGAATACCGTCATATGGCGAAACAGGGCGTAGTGCTGGAACACGAAGCCGACGTTGCGCTCGCGCACATGGAGATCCGAGGCGTCCTCACCACGAATGATGACGTGGCCACTGTCGGCTTGCTCCAGCCCGGCGATGATCCGCAGCAGGGTGGTCTTGCCGCAACCGGAGGGGCCGAGCAGCGCCACCAGCTCACCGTCGTGAAAGTCGAGGTTGATGTCTGCCAGCGCCGCGTACTGATTGAAATACTTGTTGAGTTGTTGAACCTGAATGCTCATGGCTGCCTCTTTAAAACGGTGATTCAGTGAGATTTGGTGGGCTGGGCACGCAGCCGGGCCAACAGGGTTTCACCCAGCAGGGTGAAGATCCCGAACAGAGCCAAGAGGCTTGCCACTGCAAAGGCGGCGCCGGTCTGGTACTCGTTGTAGAGGATCTCGATATGCAGCGGCAGGGTATTGGTCTGGCCGCGAATATGACCGGAAACCACCGACACCGCGCCAAACTCCCCGACCGCACGGGCGGTACAGAGCAGCAGGCCATACATCAGGCTCCAGCGAATGCCGGGCAGGGTGACGCGCCAGAACATCTGCAGGCCGCTCGCCCCCAGCATGATGGCCGCCTCTTCCTCTTCCGGGCCGCGCGCCTCCATCTGGGGCAGCAGCTCGCGCACCACGAAGGGCACGGTGATGAAGGTGGTAGCCAGGATGATCCCCGGGGTGGCGAAAATGATCTTGATGTCGTGCTCGCTCAGCCAGTCACCAAACCAGCCGCGGCTACCGAACATCAACACCAGCATCAGACCGGCGATCACCGGCGACACCGAGAAGGGCAGATCGATGATGGTGATGAGCAGTTGCCGACCGGGAAAGCGGAAACGGGCGATGGCCCAGGCTGCCGCGATCCCGAACAGCAGATTGAGGGGAACGGCGCAGAGGGTCACCAGTGCGGTGAGACCGAGGGCGCTCAGGGCATCCGGCTCGCTGATGGCGTGCCAGAAAAAAGCTAGCCCCGGGCTCAGCGCCTGAATAAAGACGGTGGCCAGCGGCAGCAACAGCAGAGCGGCAAACCAGCCCAACCCGACCGTGATCAGCAGCCACTTGACCCACTGGGGTTCACGGATCACGACCGGTGCCTTGCGAGCAGGAGTCGCCTCCACAGAGGCCGCCTCAATGGCGATAGCAGATGAACTCATATCCGGCTCCCTCCGATGCGAGACCAGCTCCAGGCCTGCAACTTGTTGATTAGCAGTAACAAAATGAACGAAATCAGCAGCATCACCACTGCGATGGCGGAGGCACCGGCGTAGTCATACTCCTCCAGGTGGCTCATGATCATCAGCGGCGCGATTTCCGAGACCATCGGCAGGTTGCCGGCGATGAAGATGACGGAGCCGTACTCCCCCACCCCGCGGGCAAACGCCAGCGCAAAACCGGTGAGCAGGGCAGGCACCAGGGTCGGCCAGAGCACCCGCAGAAAGGTCTGCCAGCGATCTGCGCCGAGGCTGGCGGCCGCCTCCTCTTGCTCAGTTTCAGCCTCCCGCAGCACCGGCTGCAGGGTGCGCACCACAAACGGCAATCCGATAAAGGTGAGTGCGATGACCACCCCGATAGGGTTGTAGGCGAACTGGATGCCGAGCGGCGCCAGCAACTGGCCGATCCAGCCGTTGGGAGCGAAGATGGCGCACAGGGCGATGCCGGAAACGGCGGTCGGCATGGCAAACGGCAGGTCGATCAGCGCATCCACCAGACGACGACCGGGGAAGGTGTAGCGCACCAGGATCCAGGCCAGGATCAGGCCAAACAGGCTGTTGAGCAGCGCCGCGACAAAGGCCGCACCGAAGCTCAGGCGAAAGGAGGCGAGCACCCGGGGTGAACCGATCACCTGCCAGAACTCGGCGGCGGTCAGGTTGTTGACCGCAAACAGCACCAGGGCCGAGAGCGGCAACAGCACCAGCAGGCCCAGATAGAGCAGGCTGAACCCCAGGGTGGGGCCAAAACCGGGCAGGACAGAATAAGAACCAAATCGCATAACACATCCATCTGTTATGAAGAATTTTCGATATGGTGATTCTGCGCACTCCCCTCATCGGCAACAAACATCAATTGCGACTTTGCTAATCACTTTTTTGTCTAACCGCAGAGTCACAAGGCTCTTGGCGCACTCCAAATAAAAAAAGGTCTTTTATATAAATAAAAGACCTAAGAAATGGAGCAATACGGAGCGGAGCATTCAAAGAACGGGGGCATGGAGTAGCCAGCGAACAGCGCGCTCGCCAACCCTCCAACCACTTCACAGATACCTAGCGAAAGCCCAATACGACCGGCTGGGGCGATGCGATCTTGACCGGTGCCACTACCAGCTCACCACGGCGGTAGAGTGCCCCCAGCAAATGCAGCCCCTGATGCCAGTCCCCATGACCTGACTGGGCATTGATATGGCCCGCCTCACCGGCATCGAACAGCGGCACCTGCCACTGACGGCTCCAGTATTCGGCCCGTTCAAAGCTCATCCAGGGATCATTGCGGCTGGCCACCAGCTGGGCCGACACCTGCAGCGGCCCGGCCAAGGCCTCATCCGCAATGCCAAAACGGGCGGGATCGGCGGGCGCCACCAGAAAGATCGAGGCCACCTTCTCCGGCTGCAAGCGGGCCGCCGCGATGGCGGTCAGGGCGCCGAAAGAGTGGGCCACCAGATGGACCCGGCTGCGGCGACGTTTCAACTTGCTCGCCAGCTTGGCACTCCAGACCCTGAGGTCCGGCTTGTCCCACGGCAGCCCGGTCATCCGCTGCCATTGGGGAAAATGATCGTGCCAGCGGCTCTGCCAGTGATCCGGCCCACTGTTGTGCAGACCGGGAACCAGGAGGATCTTGTTCATCTTGGTGCTCCTATCGGCTGGCACAGGGGCCAGTTCAGTGATGGATAACGAAGCTATCAACGACCCGGCTGATAGATCTGGTCAAACAAACCACCCTGGGCGAAGTGTTTCTTCTGGGCTTTCTCCCAATCCCCTTCCAGATCCTTGACGGTAAAGAAGGCAAGCTGTGGGAACTGGGCTGCCGTCTCCTTCAGGATCGCCGGGTTGCTGGGGCGATAGTGATGTTTGGCGACGATATGCTGCCCCTCGTCAGAGTAGAGATAATCGAGATAGGCCTTGGCCACCGCTTCGGTACCGTGCTTCCTGGCCACCTTGTCCACCACCGCGACCGGCGGCTCCGCCAGAATGGAGACTGAAGGCACCACCAGCTCGAACTTGTCGCTGGCACCCGCCTGACCAAGCACCAGCAGGGCTTCGTTCTCCCACGCCAGCAGCACGTCACCGAGACCGCGCTCGGTAAAGCTGGTGGTGGCACCGCGGGCGCCTGAGTCCAGCACCTTCACGTTCTTGAATAGATCGCCAACAAACTGCTTGGCCCCCTCTTCACTGCCGCTCTTCTTCAGGGCATACCCCCAGGCGGCCAGATAGTTCCAGCGTGCCCCGCCGGAGGTCTTGGGGTTGGGAGTCACGATGGCGACATCCTTGCGCACCAGATCATCCCAATCCTTGATCTGCTTGGGATTGCCCTTGCGCACCAGGAAGACAATGGTGGAGGTATAGGGCGAGGCGTTGTTGCCGAGTCGGCTCTGCCAGTCGACAGCGGTCAGCCCCGCCTTGGCGATGGCGTTGACATCGTAGGCGAGCGCCAGCGATACCACGTCGGCCTCCAGTCCATCCACCACGGCGCGGGCCTGTTTGCCGGAACCACCGTGAGACTGGCTCACCACCACGTCGTCACCGGTTTTGGCCTTCCACTCCTTGGCAAAGGCGGCGTTGTACTCCTGAAACAGCTCGCGGGTCGGATCGTAAGAGACATTGAGCAGGCGGATCTCGGCGGCATTGGCCTGACCAAATGCCAGCAGAGAGAGCAGGGTCAGGGCGGTCATTCGCAGTTTCATGGTGATTCTCCATATCTTGTTGGGTTGAGAACAGCATGCCGTGGAGTTGTTATGCCCAGAAGAAAGAAATAACTCTTTGCTTATCTCTTTTTCTCATATCAACTCAGCCACCCGCACCGGGAGCCGGACGCAGACTCTGTGAGCCATGCCCCTCTGCCTGCTTACGTCCTGTGCCATCATGGGAACAAGGCAGGCAGATGACGAAAAGGAAGTCGTTATGTGGATCAATGCAGAACCGGTCAACGGAGCCCTGGTCTCGCTGGCCATCGGCCTTATCATCGGGCTGGAGCGGGGCTGGCAGGTGCGCCAGCTGGGGGATAACCAGCGCATCGCCGGGATGCGGACCTACGGCCTCATCGGCCTGCTCGGCGGGGTATGCGGTTTGCTGCTGCCCACTCTGGGCCCCTGGCTACCGCTGCTCGGCCTGCTGGCGGTGGTGATCGGCTGCGGCCTCTCGGTCTGGCTGGCCCAACGCTGGCAGGGGGAGTTTGGCCTCACCAGCTCGGTGGCCATGCTGCTCACCTATTTGCTGGGGCTGATGTCGGTGCTGCTCAGCCCGAGCGAGGCGGTGGCCTGCGCCGTGCTGGCCGCCCTGCTGATGGGGCTCAAGGGCAAGATCCAGCAGGGGATGCTGTTTCTGAGCGAAACCGAATTCCACGCCACCCTGCGTTTTCTGCTTATCTCGCTGGTGCTGCTGCCGGTGCTACCCAACGAGGAGATGGGCCCCCTTGATGCCTTCAACCCCTTCAAGATCTGGCTGATGGTGGTGGTTATCGCCGGCATCTCGTTTTGTGGCCACTTCGCGGTACGCCTGCTCGGCACTCGCGCCGGGCTGGTGCTCACCAGCATACTGGCGGGACTGGCCTCCTCCACCGCCCTCACCCTGCAGTTCGCCCGCCTCAACAAGGAGCAGGGCGGGCTGGAGCGACTACTGGCTACCGGCATCCTGCTGGCAGGGGCCACCATGTGGCTGCGGCTGCTGGTGCTGGTGCTGCTCATTCACAGCGAACTGGCGATGCGCCTCGCCGCCCCGCTCGTGCTGCTGGCTACCACGGTGTACGGCTTTGCCTTCTGGTTCTGGCGCCAGCGCGAGGAGCTGACCGACGGCCCGGTAAAACCGGAAACCAGCAACCCGCTCGATCTCGCCACCGCCATCAAGTTCGGCCTGCTGCTGGCACTGATCGGCTTTATGGCCACCCTGCTGCAAGACAGGGTGGGCAACTCGGGGGTCTATCTGCTGGCGCTGGTCTCGGGGATCACCGACGTGGACGCCATCACCTTGTCGCTCTCCCAGCTCTCCCACAAGGAGCTGGCGCTGGAGGTGGCCGCCCGCGGCATCCTGCTCGCCGGGCTGGTCAACTCGCTGGTGAAGGGGCTGCTGGCCCTTGGCATTGGCGGTCGCAGTCTCGGGCTGCGGGTGCTGCTCCCCTACTTCGTCTCGGCCCTGCTGATCCTGCCCCTCGTCTGGCCCGCAGGTTGACGGGGATCACCTGCAACAAGTGACAGACTGACGGCGCCCCAGACAGTCACGTATACTGCCCCCTCTTGCAGCATGAGGAGGTAGCAATGGCGAGCGACTGGGACAAGGTACTGGCTGGCGGGGCACTGGACAGCCAGAGCGAGGAGATTGCGAACGACCGGATCCGCGGTCAGGCGCTGCTGGCCCGGCTCAATGGTTCATCGGCGGGCGATGGCCCTCTGCGCCAGCAAATTTGCCGCGAGCTGTTCGGCCACTGCCCCGACTCCTGCTGGATCAGCACGCCCTTCACCTGCGAATTCGGCCGCAACATTCATATCGGCGATAAGACCTTCTTCAACTTCAACGTCACCATTCTCGACGTGGGCGAGGTACACATCGGCAGCCATGTGCTGCTGGCCCCCAACGTGCAGATCTACACCGCCACCCACACCATGAACTATCTGGAACGACGCAACTGGACCGCCTACAACAAGCCGGTGCGGATCGGCGATGACTGCTGGATCGGCGGCGGCGCCATCATCTGCCCCGGCGTCACCATAGGGCCGCGCTCCATCATAGGTGCCGGTGCAGTGGTCACCCGCGACATCCCGGCCGACTCGGTGGCAGTGGGCAATCCGGCCAGGGTGATCCGCACCCTCAAGCAGGATGAGGAGCGCTGCTGGGAGCTGGCCCAATGATGGCGCTGGCGCTGCTGCCACTGGGCGCCGCCCTCTGGCTCGGCCTCGGCGAGCAGCAGTGGTGGCCACTGGCCGCACTGCTGACCATGAGTCTGCTGACGCTGGCAGCCTACGCCTGGGACAAGCGGCAGGCGGTGCGGGGCGAGTGGCGCATTCCCGAATCGAGGCTCCATCTGCTGGAGCTGTGCGGTGGCTGGCCGGGGGCACTGGTGGCCCGCCAGTGGCTGCGTCACAAGACCCAGAAGCGCAGCTACCGGCTGGTCTTCTGGTTTATCGTGCTGCTGCACCTCACCCTGTGGGCGCTCTGGGTCGGTCGGCCACTCTGGCAGCAATAGCTGTCTGCGTCACAAAGGGACAATGGGCCCCATTGCGGCCGCCCGACGGCTGTGAGAAAACAGAGCAGATCTCATCAGCGTTTTCGCCGTCTATAGACGACAAGGAGTCGTGACATGACCATGTGGACAGGCATAGTCCTGATCGTATTTATCAGCGTATTGTTCGGATATCTCGGCAAGCGGGCCCGCTACCAGATGGGGGATGCCCGCATCACCGACCGCCTCGGCAGGCAGGATATGATCATCAGAGAGTTGCAGGAGCGGATCGCCAATCTGGAGGCGATTGTCATCGAGGAAGAGAAACGGCGACCGTTCCGGGAGCTGTGATTTTTTCACCGCCAGGTTTCAGATACTGAGAGGGCTGCACGATGCAGCCCTCTCTCGTTTGAACAGATTCCGTTTAAACAGATTCAGATGGCCAGCGGCAGCAACTCGGCATAGTCGCGGATCGCCGGAAAAGCGGCAATGCTCTGCTCCGGCTTGCAGCTATCCGGATTCTGGATCGCCAGCTGATAGCCGATGCCATAGTCGGCGGCAGCCCGCAGGATCCGCTCGCTATCATCCACAAACAGGGTGCGGGCCGGATCGAACGCCAGCCGCTCGGCCAGTGCCTGCCAGCAGTGTTGGCTCTCCTTCGACCAGCCCAGCTCATGGGTACTCACCATCAGATCCAGATGGTTGCTTAGTCCGAGCTGCGCATCCTTCACCGACAGACTGGCGGGGTGGGCATTGGTGAAAAGCACCAGCTGCTTGCCCGCGGCACGCAGCTCGGCCAGAAAGGGGATGGCGTGGGGACGCCACTGGATCTTCGCCAGCAGCTCCTGCTTGATGGCACGAATATCGAGCCCCAGGGTCTCGCTCCAGTAATCCACGCAGTACCAGTTGAGGGTGCCGTTGACGGCGTGATAGTGGACGTCGATCTGCGCTTTGGCTTCATCCAGCGGCAGACCGAGCCGCTCGGCGTAACGCTCCGGCACCAGCTGCTGCCAGAGGTGGTTGTCAAAATGCAGATCGATCAGGGTGCCATCCATATCGAGCAAGACGGTATCTATCTGGTGCCAGGGCAAGGTGGTGGAGCAGGAGTGTGGCATCGGGCCTCTTGATCGCTGATCTCGGAAAACGGGGCGGCAGTATAACGGATTTTTCCTCCCCCTTTGCCCTCCCTGGCCCGTGGTGTTCGGTGTGAGAGTCGTTTACTCTTGAAGCACGATTTTTTAACGAGCAGCCAGCGTCCGATGAGCGACCCCCACAAGAGCAAACCCGAGCACATCTCAGCCGACCAACTGGATCACCCCAAGAGCAAGCCGGAGATCCTCAAAGCCGATATCGTCGCCGAGAGCCGACTGTTCAAGGTGGAATCGCTACACCTCAAGTTCTCCAATGGCGAAGAGCGGGTCTACGAGCGGATGCGCGGCGGCAATCGTGGCGCCGTCATGGTGGTGCCGCTGTTCGATGCCCACACCCTGCTGCTGGTGCGCGAGTATGCCGCAGGCACCCACTCCTACGAGCTGGGCTTTCCCAAAGGGCTGATCGACCCGGGCGAAGATGCCTTCGAGGCGGGCAACCGGGAGCTGATGGAGGAGGCGGGCTTTGGCGCCAACAGCCTGACCCTGCTCAAGCAGGTGTCGCTGGCCCCCGGCTACTTCTCCAGCCGGATGGATATTTTGCTGGCCCGGGATCTCTTCCCCGAGCAGCGGATCGGCGACGAGCCTGAGCCCCTTGAGGTGATCCCCTGGCCACTCAACCGGATCGACGAATTGCTGGCGCGACCCGACTTCACCGAGTCGCGCAGCATCAGTGCCCTGCTTTTGGCCCAGAAGTGGCTGGCGGAGCAGGCAGAGTAGCCCGCAGACGGGCAGTTAACAGACAGAGGATAACGAGATGCAGGAGTTGTTGGCCTGGGTGCCGGGGGTCAAGGAGATTGCCCGCGAAGCCGGAAGGATCCTTCACGACATCTATCACGGCGGTCAGTTCGAGCGTCAGCTGAAGGAGGATACGACCCCGGTCACCAGTGCCGATCTTGCTGCCGATGCCTACCTCAAACAGGCACTGTCGGCGCTCACTCCCCACGTTCCCGTGCTGACCGAAGAGGCGGCCGACATCCCCTTCAGCCAGCGATCCAACTGGCGGCAGTACTGGCTGGTGGATCCTCTCGACGGTACAGGTGAGTTCATCGCGGGTAGCGGCGACTTCGCCACCCTGATCGCCCTGGTGCGGGACAATGTGCCGGTGCTCGGGGTCATCTACGCCCCCGAGTCCAACGTGCTCTACTGGGCGGTGCGCGGCTACGGCGCCTTCAAGGAGGTGAATGGCGAGGTACTGCCCATCAGCGCCATGCATCACGAGCATGACCAGCCCGACTCACTGGTGGTGGCCATCAGCCGCCGCCAGAAGCTGGAAAACCTCACCCGCCGTCTCAACCCGGCCATCAACTACGAGCTGATCCCGCTCGGCTCCAGCTCCCTCAAATCCTGTCTGGTGGCGGAAGGGGCGGCCGATTGCTACGTGCGGCTCGGCCCCACCGGCGAGTGGGACACCGCCGCCGCCCAGTGCATCGTCGAGGCGGCCGGTGGCCGTATCCTCAGCCTGGCGTTGCAGCCACTCAGTTACAACGAAACCGAGTCGCTGGAGAACCCTGACTTTATCGTGATGGGGGATCCGGATCTCGCCTGGGGCAACATTCTGGCCCACTAGGCGGATAGCGATGTCATCACACCAGACAAGCAGGCGGCCCGATGGCCGCCTGCTTTTTCAGGGAAGTTGCCCCGGGTGATGGCCGGTGTGATCCGCTGGTCAAGGTGCTCTTGAACAGCGTGATACGCTGGCAAAGCGGCAAAATGATAGTGAAACATCACAATCGGTCGGCGAGATATGGTGCGATTTTTCACGTAATCCTGAAAACACCTGATTAGCCAAAATAAAAAAATGATAGTAGATCAAATTTTGGTTTTATATTTCACAAAAATAACCAATATCAGTTTTGTTCCATTCTGTGAACCAGATTCCATTCCCAATCTCGCTGGCTAAACCCCGCAATGGCAGTGATATGTTTCAGTCTCGCTTTTTGAGAATTAAATCCCGATAAACCACAATAAACTCAGATTAAAACACTAACAAAAAGTGAATTAGTAATGAGTTTATCTGTAGAGGCTACCAAGGAGCTATCCGGTTCCTGCTCCACCACGTCCAGCACCACCCGCTGGCGCCGTCACGACACCCACTGGGTCATCAGTCTGTTTGGCACCGCCGTTGGCGCCGGTATCCTGTTCCTGCCCATCAATCTGGGTCTGGGCGGGATCTGGCCTCTCGTCATCGTCGCGGTACTGGCAGGCCCCATGACCTTCCTGGCCCACCGCGGGCTGGCACGCTTCGTGCTCTCCTCGTCACGCCCCCACGCCGACTTCACCGAAGTGGCGGAGGAGCATTTCGGCAAGATGGCCGGGCGCCTCATCTCGGCGCTCTACTTCCTCTCCATCTTCCCAATCCTGCTCATCTACGGGGTCGGGCTGACCAACACGGTGGAGAGCTTTATGGTCAACCAGCTCGGCATGGCGACCCCGGATCGGGTGATGCTCTCCGGCGTGCTGGTATTCGCCATGATCGCCGTGATGCTGGCGGGTGAGAAAGCGATGCTGCGCGCCTTCGCCTTTATGGTCTATCCGCTGGCGGCCATTCTGGCGGCGCTCTCCTGCTACCTGATCCCTCAGTGGCAATGGCCGGAAGTGACCGCGTTTGAAGGGGTCAGCTTCCTCAACACCGTCTGGCTGGCGCTGCCGGTCACCGTGTTCGCCTTCAGCCACGCCGCCGCCATCTCCGGTTTTGCCAACGTGCAGCGCCGTGAATATGGCGAGCAGGCGGAAGCCAAGAGCGGCCTGATCCTGCGCAACACCACAGTAATGCTGGTGGGCTTCGTGCTGTTCTTCGTCTTCTCCTGCGTGCTGAGCCTCTCGCCAGCCCAGCTGGCCGAAGCCAAGGCCCAGAACGTCTCTGTGCTCTCCTATCTCGCCAACATCACCGACAACCCGGTGATCGTGACTCTGGGGCCGCTCATCGCCTTTATCGCTATCAGCTCCTCCTTCCTCGGCCACTTCCTCGGTGCCCGCGAAAGCCTGAAAAGCCTGATCGCCAAGCCCACCGGCCTGCCGCTGGCCAAGGCGGACAAGGTCGGCATCGCCCTGATGTTCTTCTCTATCTGGGGCGCCGCCGTCATCAACCCGGGCATTCTGGGGCTGATGGAGACCCTCTCCGGCCCGGTCATCGCCATGATCCTGTTCATCATGCCGGTGATTGCAATCTACAAGGTGGAGGCGCTGGCCCGCTTCCGTCACGGCTGGACCAACGGCTTTATCCTGCTGACCGGTTCGCTGGCGGTATCGGCGCTGATCTTCAGCCTGTTGAAGTAACGACTCGCAGCAGAAAACAAAAAAGAGAGGCGACCCCGGGGTCGCCTCTCTTGTCTCTGTTCGGGTATGAACTCAGCCCAGCTTGGCGCCGTTCTCCACCGCCTGCTCGGGAATAGCCATCACTACGGCGCCATCCGGCCGATAGAAACCGGTCAGCAGAAACTCCGACTGAAACGGGCCAATCTGTTTGGTCGGGAAGTTGACTACGGCGATGATCTGGCGGCCCACCAGCTGCTCTGGCTGGTAGAGGGCGGTGATCTGGGCACTGCTCTTGCGAACCCCCAGTTCAGGGCCAAAATCCGCCCACACCTTGTAGGCCGGTTTGCGCGCTTCGGGGAACGGCTCGACCCGCACCAGGGTGCCCACCCTCAGCTCCACCATCTCGAAATCCTGCCAGCTAATCGTCTCCATTTCGGCTCCTGTTTATCGTGCACCTTGCATGACCCGCAGCATGGCCCAAAGAGAGCATCCCGTCTTCGGCGATCAGCCGTTTCGTTGCGGCAGGCGGCCGTTTTGCTGACGCCAGAGGGATGGAGTGAGCCCGCTCTCGGCCAGGAAGCGCTCGCTGAAGGCCCCCTGATTCTGGTAACCGCAGCGGCTGGCAATCTCGCCAACAGGCAGTTGCGTACCGGCAATCAGGGTGCGCGCCAGTGCCATGCGCCGACTGCGAATGTAGTGGGAGACACTCACCCCCAACTGCTGGCGAAAGGCGAGCTTGAACTGGCTCTGGCCAAGACAGGCGATGGCGGCGAGTTGCTGATTGGTCAGCGGGGCGGCAAGGTTGGCCTCGATATGGCGCTGCACCTTGAGGATGCGAGCGGCAAGACGCGGAGTGGCAGTGCTCTGCATCCCCTGCCCTTCCGCCAGCAGGGAGAGCCACACCTGCTCCATGCCCGCCACCTGCCGCCCCTCGGCCACCATGCGGTGCAGAAACGCGAGGTAGTGGCGCTGGGGCTCATCCAGCTCGATAAAGGGGTGAGCTGCCAGATCTCCGGGCAGCCAGTCGCTCTCCTGCACCAAAAACGAAAGCGCAGGATCGGCGGCGTAGTCGTGCCGCTCGCCGGGAGCGATGATGCAGGCAGAACCGGGGACAAGCCTGTGCCCCCGGCCCTGCACCTCGATCTCGAGGGGGCCGTCGAGGGGGATCACCAACTGGGCAAAGTCGTGACTATGGCTGCAAACGTGGTGGTGATAGTGGCGCAGGCTGAAGCGGGACATGGCAGATAGCAATGACGCGGCCAGGGCCGCGTCATTGGGGGTTATTCCTTGTCGAAATCTTCGATCTCTTTGCCCAGCGCCTCCATGATGGCGCGCGCTTCGGCCGGGACGCTGTCCGGTTGATCCTTGCGCAAATCTTCGTCGCAAGGGAGTGGCTGGCCGGTGAAAGCGTGCAGGAAGGCTTCACAGAGCAGCTCGCTGTTGGTCGCATGACGCAGGTTGTTCACCTGACGGCGGGTGCGCTCATCGGTCAACACTTTCAACACCTTGAGCGGGATCGAGACGGTAATCTTCTTGACCTGTTCGCTCTTCTTACCGTGTTCCGCGTAGGGGCTGACGTAGTCGCCGTTCCACTCTGTTCCCATGACTCACCTGTTCTCATTTAGCCGTGAGCGCGGATTTTAACCCTTAAGGAAATTAATGGCAATCCAACAGCAAAGCCATTTAGACGTCTGGAAGTGTTGACGGCTTTTTTTAGCTGGCGTAGTGTGGTTGACCATGAGCCCGCAATGGCGGGATGGCGCGTGGCAGCAAGATGCCGGCGTGTGAAGAGACATCAAGGAGAGTGATATGACCCACAAGGCCACCCTGGCGGTTCGCACCGGGATTGAGACAGACCAGCAACACGGTGCCGTGGTGCCCCCCATTTACCTCTCCAGCAACTACACCTTTGCCGACTTTGGCGAGCCCCGTCAATACGATTATGCCCGCTCCGGCAATCCGACCCGCACCAATCTGGCGGACGCGCTGGCGGCGTTGGAAGGGGGAGCTGGCGCCGTGGTTACCGGCACCGGCATGGGCGCTATCCATCTGGTCACCACTGCCCTGCTCAAGGCGGGGGATCTGCTGATCGCCCCTCACGACTGCTACGGCGGCACCTGGCGTCTGTTTGAGTATCTGGCGGCCAAGGGCCACTACCGGGTGCAGTTTGTCGATCAGGGTGACGAGGCCGCTCTGGCCGCCGCGCTGGCGCAAAAGCCTGCGCTGGTATGGGTGGAGACCCCCTCCAACCCGTTGCTGCGGGTGGTGGATATCCGCGCCATTGCCAGCGCCGCCCACGAGGTGGGTGCGCAGGTGGTGGTGGACAACACCTTCCTCTCCCCCCTGCTGCAACAACCGCTGGCCCTCGGTGCCGACGTGGTGGTGCACTCCACCACCAAGTACATCAACGGTCACTCAGACGTGGTGGGCGGAGTGGCGATTGCCAAGGAGGCAGCACTGGCCGAGTCGCTGGTGTGGTGGGCCAACTGTCTGGGGCTCACCTCCGGGGCGTTCGACTCCTACCTCACCCTGCGCGGCCTGCGCACTCTGGCCCCCAGATTGCGCACCCATCAGGAGAACACCGACCGCATCCTCGCCTTCCTGCAACAGCAGCCGCTGGTGAAACGTATCTATCACCCCAGTCTGCCGAGCCATCCGGGCCACGATATTGCGCGCCGTCAACAGTCCGGCTTCGGCGCCATGCTAAGTTTTGAACTCGATTGCAGCGAGGCAGGCATTCGCGCCTTCCTCGCGGCCCTCACCCTCTTCTCGGTGGCCGAGTCCCTCGGCGGGGTGGAGAGTCTGGTGGCCCATCCGGCCAGCATGACCCACAGGGCCATGACCCCGGCGGCGCAGCAGGCAGCAGGCATCAGCGCCCAACTGCTGCGGTTGTCGGTCGGTATTGAACACGGTGAAGACCTGGTGGCCGATCTGGCTCAGGCTTTTGAACAAGCGCAGCAGGCAGAATAGGTAGCGAAGTAATGGAACAGCAGCAACAAGGAGAGATCGCGGTGGCCACAGAAGCAGGATTGAAGCGACGTCACGTCCACAAATTTGGTGGCAGCAGTCTGGCGGATCCGGTCTGTTATCGCCGGGTCGCCAGTATCGTTGAACAACAGGTGGGCGGGGATGAACTGATCGTGGTCTCCGCCGCCGGCAAGACCACCAACCGACTGATCCAGCTGGTGGAGCTGGCCGAAGCGGGGGACGAAGCCGCCGGTGAAGCCATCTCCGCCCTGCAGGCCTATCAGCAGAGCCTGATCGACGGCTTGCTGGAGGGTGAACTGCAGCTCGATCTGAGCAAGCAGCTGGCCGACGACATGCAACTAATAGCCAAAACGCTGGAGGGACAGTTTGACCGCTTCGCCCGCAACGGCCTGCTCGCCTTTGGCGAAGTGTGGTCGGCGCGCCTGCTGGCGGCCCTGCTCACCAGCCGAGGCGACAAGGCTATCTGGCTCGATGCCCGCAGTTTCCTGCGCGCCGAGGATGGCGCTCTGGTCAAGGTGGATACCGCCCTCTCCAGCGAGCTGCTCAAGGCGCGGCTGGCCGAACATGCCGGTCGCATCGTGGTGACCGGCTTTATCGCCGCCGACATGGAGGGGCGCTCCCTGCTGCTCGGTCGCAACGGATCCGACTACAGCGCCAGCCTGTTGGCGCTGCTGGCGGACGGCGAATCCACCACCATCTGGAGCGACGTGGCCGGGGTCTACAGCGCCGACCCGCGTCGGGTGAAAGAAGCGCGTCTGCTGGAGCGCCTGAGCCTCGCCGAAGCCAACGAGCTGGCCCGTCTTGGCTCCTCGGTATTGCACTCGCGCACCCTGCAACCTGTGGCCGACAGCCGCCAGCGCCTCACTTTGCGCTGCAGCTACAACCCGGATGAGGGCTGCACCCATATCCTGCGCCGCGCCCCCCGCTCCGGCGGCGCCCGCATCGTCTCCTCGGTGGATCAGATCGCCCTCATCGAGCTGAAGGTGCTGCCGCAGACCAACTATGAACAGACGGTGGCCACCATCGAGGCCCATCTGGCCCGTCACCGCCTCAACCCGCTCACCCTGCAGCGCCAGCCGGATCGCCGGATCCTGCGCCTCGCCTACACCCTCGAGGTGGCACAAGGCGCCTTCGAGCTGCTGCGCGACTTCCAGCTGCAAGGGAGCTTCACTGGCCTCATCCAGAAAGAGGGATACAGTCTGGTAGCGCTGGTCGGCGCCGGTGTCACCGACAACGCGGAGCAGTGTCACCGCTTCTATCAGCTGCTGGCAGATCAACCACTGGAGTTCGTACAGGTGGCCCGAGATGGCCTGAGTCTGGTGGCCGTGCTGCGTCAGGTAGTGCTGGAGCCGCTGCTCATCGCCCTCCACAGCGCCCTCTTCAGCCGCCCGACCCGGGTTGGACTGGTGGTGTTCGGCAAGGGCAATATCGGCGGCCACTGGCTGAGCCTCTATGCCCGCGAAAAGGCACGGCTGGAACATGAACTCAATCTGGCGCTCACCCTCTACGGGGTGTTCAGCTCGGAAGGGGGCCTGCTGGATGAAGAGGGACTCAACCCCCTCAAGGTACAGGACAACTTCAATCCCAAGCCGCTGATCTGGCCGGAGTTGCTCTCCCAGCTTGAGCAGCACGGCTTCGACGCGCTGATTGCGCTGGACATGACCGCCAGCGAAACGGTGAGCCGCTACTATCCGGATTTTGCCCAGCTCGGCATTCACATCATCGCCGCCAACAAGTTTGCCGGTGCCGCAGACAGCGAGTTCTATCAGCGCATCAAGCAGACCTGCCGTGACCATCAGGTGCAGTGGCGCTACAACGCCACCGTGGGCGCCGGGCTGCCGATCCAGTCCAGCATCCAGATGCTGCGCCAGAGCGGCGACCGCATTCAGGGGGTCTCCGGCATCTTCTCCGGCACCCTCTCCTGGCTGTTCCAGCAGTATGACGGCACCCGCCCCTTCTCCGAGCTGGTGGACGAGGCGTGGCAGCACGGTCTGACCGAACCGGATCCCCGCGAAGATCTCTCAGGTCAGGATGTGCGGCGCAAGCTGCTTATTCTGGCACGGGAAGCGGGCTTCGAGCTCGACTCCGCCGATATCGAGCTGGAGAATCTGGTGCCCGTTACGCTGCGCAAGGTGACCGCCGATCAGTTTATGGACAGACTGAAAGAGCTGGATGGCCCGATCCAGACCGCCTTCGAAGGGGCCAAGCGCCTCGGCAAGGTGCTGCGCTACGTGGCCCGCTTCGAGCATGACGGCAAGGCGCGGGTCGGACTGGAGGCGCTGGAGCCCCACCACCCGTTTGCGAACCTCTTGCCGTGCGACAACATCTTCGCCATCGAGAGCGACAGCTACCGCACCAACCCGCTGGTGATCCAGGGGCCGGGGGCGGGTCGGGAAGTGACCGCCGCCGCTATCCAGTACGATCTGTGGCAGATCTGCGCCAGCCTCTAAGGCAGATTGCAAAGGGAGCAGCACCTCAGCTCCCGCGCACAATAAAAAAAGCCCGAGTCGATGACTCGGGCTTTTTGCTGAATGCCGCTTCGATTAGGAGAAGCAGGCCTGCAGCACGTAGAAGATGGCGATAGCCAGAATGGCACCTGCAGGCAGGGTGATGATCCAGGAGACCACGATGTTGCGCAGTACCCCCAGATTCAGCGCCGCAATACCGCGCGCCAGACCGACACCCATCACAGCACCGACCAGGGTCTGGGTGGTGGAGATGGGCAGACCGGTACCGGAGGCAATCACCACGGTCGCGGCAGTCGCCAGCTGGGCAGCAAAACCACGGCTCGGGGTCAGGTGAGTGATGCCGGTACCGACCGTCGCCATCACCTTCTCGCCCATAGTCGCCAGACCGATCACGATACCGATACCGCCGAGGGGTAGGATCCACCAGGCAATGGCTGCCTGACTGGAAATCTCGCCACCGGAAGCCACGATCGAGGCCACCGCAGAGAGCGGGCCAATGGCGTTGGCCACATCGTTGGAGCCGTGGGCAAAGGCCATGGCACAGGCAGTGATCACCATCAGGATGCCGAACACCTTCTCCACGTTGGCGAAGTGCATCTTGCTGTCATCCTGCGGGTTGTACTTCTGGCCGCGAATGTAGATCCAGCCGGCAAACGCCACTGCGATGGAGATGGCAATCGAAAGCAGAATGCCCTCGCCATCGCTCAGGTGCAGACCGACGTGGGTCAGCCCCTTCTTGATGGTCACCAGACAGATCACCAGCGCAGTCAGGAACATGTAGAACGGCACATAGCGCTTGGCGTTGTTCAGGGGATCATCGGTGTTGAAGATAAGCTTCTGCACGCTGATGAACATGAAGTAGGCGATGACACCGGAGATGGCCGGGGTGATGACCCAGGAGCCGACGATGCCGCCAAACTTGCTCCACTGCACCGCTTCCGGGCCAATGCTCACCACAGCGAAACCGACGATGGCGCCGATGATGGAGTGAGTGGTCGAGACAGGCCAGCCGAAGTAGGAGGCGAGGATCAACCAGGCGCCTGCCGCCAGCAGGGAGGCGATCATGCCGAGCACCAGCAGATCCGGGCTATCGACAAACGCATTGCTGTCGATGATGCCGTTACGGATGGTGGCCGTCACTTCGCCACCGGCCAGATAGGCACCGGCAAATTCGAAGATCATGGCAATGATGATCGCCTGACGAATGGTCAGGGATTTGGTGCCGACCGATGTGCCCATGGCATTGGCCACGTCATTCGCGCCAATGCCCCAAGCCATCAAAAAGCCGAACAAGGCCGCCACGAGCACCAGAGTGGTGCCGTAATTCGCGATAATGTCCATTAGTAGTGTTTACCCAGTCAGTCGATTACGAACGAGCCAGCATCAGTTCCAGACGGGCGCCTACGCGCTCAGCCTGATCTGCCAGGTCACCTACCCATTCGAGGATCTTGTAAAGGAACATCACATCGATCGGATTGTAATTGTGCTCAACCGCTTGCAGCTGTTGGCGCAGTCCGATCTGCATGGTGTCTGTATCGTCCTCGATCAGATCCAGCTGGTGGATCATCTCGGCAACCATTTCCACTTCCCGTCCTTTGAAGCCGGTCTCGAGCAGCTCGTCGAGCTCCCCGATCGCTTTCTCGGCCTGAGCGGTCGCATCAATACAACGTTTGAGGTAAGCCATGAAATCCGTCCGCATTTCAGCGGGGAACTCCATGCGACGGCCAAGCATGCGGCCGGAGATATCCTTGGCACGGTTGGCAATCTTGTCTTGCTGGGTCAACAGCTCCAGCAGGTCGGTACGTGCAACCGGCAGGAACAGGCCGCGAGGCAGTTTCAGACGGATTTCACGCTTGAGGGTATCTGCCTCTTTTTCCAGCTGGGCGATCTGCTGCCGGATCTTCTCGGCATCTTCCCAACGGTCTTCGGCAACGGCGTCAAAGAAAGGAACCAACTGCTGGGAGCACTGGTGAACCTTGACGATATGCTTCTGCAGCGGCTTGATGGGGGACTTGGCAAAAAGCCCCAAAATAGTATTTACTGGCATGGCCAAACCTGTGTCGGTGAAAAAACACTCGATACGATTTTATGAGGCGCGCATGGTAACCGAACTGCGCCCTCAATTAAACCGCGAATTAATCTAGTCGTCTCGCGGGCATTATATCCCCGCGACCCGAATCCTGCCCCCCAAAGTTGTCTGCCAGCCCGGAATGACTATGCAAACTGAGATCGAGATAAAGTTTTTTGTCGCCCGCGACATTCAAGCCGAGTTATCCAACCTGCTGAATTCTCTTGAGATTAAAGAATCGTCACAACAGCAGCTAGGCAACGTCTATTTCGATACGCCGACCCAGGCTCTACGCCAACTGGATATGGGGTTGCGCATTCGCCGCTGCGACGCCTTCGCCGAACAGACCATCAAATGCCGCGGCCAGGTGGTGGGCGGCCTGCACGCCAGACCCGAGTACAACGCTCCCGTGAGCGGCGATCTGCCGACTCTCTCGGCCTTTCCCGATGAGATTTGGCCGACCCTGACCGAGCGTGATCACATTCAGCAGCAGCTGGTCGCCCAGTTTCGTACCGACTTCCTGCGCCGCCATTGTCTGATCGCCTTCGAGGGGGCCGAGATTGAGCTGGCCTGGGATCAGGGAGAGATAGTCGGCAGTCAGGGCAGCACCACCATCAACGAGCTGGAACTGGAGCTCAAATCAGGTGCTACCGCGGCGCTGTTTGCACTGGCCCAACGCCTCGCCAGGATCGGCGGGCTGCGCCTCGGCGCCCAATCCAAGGCCCAGCGCGGCTATCGACTGGCTGGTCTTGGCAAACCGCTGGCCCTGCAGGCGCTGGTCGAACATGAAGGTATGGATGGCATAACGGGGGTAAGCGAGGGGCTGCGCCACTGGCAGCATCACGAGCAGCTCTGGCTGGAGCATCCTCAGGATAAAGGCATTCAACAGCGGGCACTCGCAGCCCTGTGCCAAGGGATCGATCTGGTCGCCCGCAGTGCGGCCACGCTGCCACAACCAACGCCCTGGCTGCCAGCATTGTCCAGCCTGCACGCCCATCTGCAAGCCCAATCGGGCAAGCAAAACGAGTGGCCTGCAGAGCTGGCCGAGCTCTTCCTCTATCCGGCATATGTCGAGTTGCAACTGGCCATCGCCGCCTGGCTGCATCACGCAGCCTGAGTGGGGCGATGTCGTAAATACAAAAGCCAAAAACAAAACGGGTGAGCCTTGGCTCACCCGTTTTGCATTACAGCAGGTTGAGCTGCTGCATGGCGCTGCGAATGCGCTCGCGAGTCGCCTCCGACAGTGGCATCACTGGTAGACGGCACTCCTCGCTGCAGAAACCGAGCAGAGAGGCTGCATACTTGGCACCAGCCGGGCTCGGCTCGGCAAACATCGCCTGATGGAGCGGAATGAGCTTGTCTTGCAGCTCACGCGCCTCTTGCCACTTGCCCGCCAGCGTGAGGTTCTGCACCTCGGCCACCAGCTTGGGCGCCACGTTGGCGGTCACCGAGATACAGCCCTGACCGCCGCCGATGTTGTAAGCAACCGCAGTGGCATCTTCACCGGAGAGCCAAGCGAAGGGCTTTTTGATCAGCTGGCGCTCGGTCCAGGGGCGCGCCAGATCGCCGGTGGCATCTTTCACCCCGGCAATGCGCGGCAGCTCGGCCAGACGGGCCAGGGTCGCGGGTTGCACGTCAACGATGGCGCGCGGCGGGATGTTGTAGACAATGATCGGCTTGGCGGTGGCATCGTGTACCGCCTTGAAGTGGTGGTAGAGCCCCTCCTGATTGGGGCGGTTGTAGTAACCGGCCACATGCAGAGTGGCATCAGCCCCCACCCGCTCGGCATGGAGGGTGTACTCGATGGCTTCGACCGGATTGTTGGAGCCCGCTCCGGCAATCACCGGAATACGGCCAGCGACCTGTTTGACCACCAGCTCCACCACCCGGCAGTGCTCGTCGTGGGTCAGGGTCGGGCTCTCCCCCGTGGTACCCACCGGCACAATGCCGTGAGTACCCTGCTCGATATGCCACTCCACCAGACGCAGCAGCGCCTCTTCATCCAGCTTTCCCTGTCGAAACGGGGTGATCAACGCAACGATTGAACCTTGAAACATGGGATCTCCTTCTCCTAAATGACGCGCATATGGCAATAAAAAACCCCGGTACGATGTGCGCAACCGGGGTTTGAAGCTTCTCAGGGATGAGAGGTTACGCGCGAACGTCGGCAGGCCCGAATTTCAGGCTTTTTTTGTGCTTTCGTTTCGACCCGTTGAACCGCATTTCGTCATCTCTGGTCAAAAAATGGTGTCTGGGCATATTTCGGGAACACGGCATAAATGTCAAGGCGAAAGGGGCTATGTATAATGGCCGCCCCAAATTGCGTGGAGAGACCCGATGAGCAGCCCTATCAGTGCCGTCAGCCAGATGCTGGAACGAAACCAAGCCCTCTTTGTCGGCAAGCGGCTACTTGTCTGTGGCGCCCTGGAGGATGACTACCCCCGCCAGCTGGCGAGCCTGGCCCGGACCCTGACCGTCTTTACCACCGATTACTGCTACTACCGCAGCCAGCAGGCCGCCCTCGGCGAGGCGATCCTGTTTGACCACCAGCTAGGTGGTGCCCCCCGCTTCGATGCCCTGTTGCTGCTGATGCCCAAGGCCAAGGCCGAGGCACAATATCTGCTGGCCATGATGACCCCCTTGCTGGAAGCGGGTGCCGATCTGTTCCTGGCCGGTGAAAACCGCGGCGGCATCAATGGCGCCGACAAGCTGCTGGCCCCCTATGGCGAAAAGCCGATAAAGCGCGATTCGGCGCGCCGCTGCTCGCTCTATCACGGTGAGCTGAGCAAGCCGGTTGAACCTTTCAATCTGGATAGCTGGTTTGGCCGCTATCAGTGCAAGGCGGATGATACCGAGCTGACCGTGCTGGCGCTGCCCGGCGTCTTCAGCGCCGCCGAGCTGGATCTCGGCACCCAGATGCTGCTGGCCGCCGTGCCACCGATGAAGGGCGAGCTGCTCGATTTTGGCTGCGGCGCCGGGGTAATTGGGTCTGTGCTGGCCAAGCGCAATCCGGATCTGCGGGTCAACATGGTGGATATCAGCGCGCTGGCGCTCGAATCGAGCCGCCGCACCCTGGCGATCAACGGTCTGCAGGGCAAGGTCACCGCTTCCGATGTCTATTCGGATGTCTCCACCCGTTTCCAGCACATCGTCTCCAACCCGCCATTCCATGCGGGTCTCAAAACCTTCTATGCGGCGACCGAGCAGTTCCTGGCCAAGGCGCCGGAATTTTTGCTGCCAAATGGTTCGCTGACCATTGTTGCCAACGCCTTCTTGCGCTATCAGCCTATACTGGAGACACACTTCAAACGGACTGAAGTGATCAGCAGTGATGCCAAATTCAAGGTCTATCTGAGCAAAGTGTAATTAAGTGTAAGCAGTACAAGAAAACAGCTAGAGAGCCCCATACGGGATCTGGTAAGGTACTAAGAGCACGATAAAAACCACCCCTTTAGGGGTGTTTTTATACCGAGCTTTGAAAACCTTTTCATGTTGTTCATTCAGGGAGAGAAATACGATGGCTGGCATTTTGACCATGATCTTGGCTGGTGGCGAAGGTACTCGCCTGCAGCCTCTGACCACCACCCGCAGCAAGCCTTCCGTCCCCTTCGGTGGCAGCTACCGGCTGATCGATTTTGTCCTCAACAACTTCGTCAACGCAGACTTTCTACGCATCTATGTACTAACCCAATTCAAATCCCAGTCCCTCTATCTGCACATGAAGAAGGGGTGGAATATCGTCGGTATCACCGACCGCTTTATCGATCCCATCCCGGCCCAGATGCGGATGGGCAAACGCTGGTATGACGGCACCGCCGATGCCATCTACCAGAACCTCGGCTTTATCGAGCGGGCCGAACCGGATCACGTCTGCATCTTCGGCTCCGACCACATCTACAAGATGGATGTGAGCCAGATGGTCACTTTCCACAAACAAAAAAATGCTGCCATGACAGTCGCGGCCCTGCGCATGCCCATCGAAGAGGCGAGCGCCTTCGGGGTGATCGAGGTAGATACCGAAGGACGGATGATCGGCTTTCAGGAGAAACCGAAGCAGCCCAAGCACATTCCCGGCGATCCGACCCAGGCGCTGGTCTCCATGGGCAACTACATCTTCGAGACCGATGCCCTCTGCCGTGAGTTGAAGCGGGATGCCGCCGAGGAGAACTCCAGCCACGACTTTGGCAAGGATGTGATCCCGAGCCTCTACCCGCGCGCCCCCGTCTATGTCTATGACTACAGCACCAACGTCATCCCCGGCGAGAAACCGCACGTCTACTGGCGGGATGTGGGCACTCTCGACTCTTATTGGCAAGCGCACATGGACCTGGTGGCCGACAATCCCCCCTTCTCCCTCTATAACCGCAAGTGGCCACTGCACACCCACTATCCGGCGCTGCCACCAGCTACCTTCATCGACAGCGACGAGTGCAAGGTGAAGATAGCCAACTCGCTGATCTCCGCCGGTTGTTTCATTCAGGGCAGCCAGATCCAGCGCTCCATCCTCGGTTTCCGCTGCAATATTGGCCCCTGCAGCCACATCAGTGAGTCCGTGCTGCTGGGGGATATCAAGATTGGTGAGGGGTGCTCCATCCGGCGCGCGATCATAGATAAAAACGTTGAAATTGCGCCCGGCACCGTTATCGGTGAAAATCTCGACCACGATAGAGAGCGATTTACCGTATCCGAAGGCGGTATCGTGGTGGTACCTAAGGGAGCAAGAGTTGGCTATTAACCCACTGAAAATCCTGTTTGTTGCCTCGGAGGTTGAGGGGCTGGTCAAGACCGGGGGCCTGGCCGATGTCGCCAGAGCCCTGCCGATGTACCTGGCCCAGAAGGGGCATGATGTCAGGATCATGCTCCCCTTCTACAAGACGATAAAGCGACGGGATGAGGCCAGACTGGTCGCTTCTCGCTGGTTGCCAACCCACCCCGGGCTGCCGGATATCGGTTATCGTATCTACCAGATGGAGCTGGATGGCGTCTGCGTCTATCTGCTCGATTGCCCGCAATATTTCGATCGTCCCCAGCTCTACGCCG
The DNA here is from genome assembly GCF_049174935.1 of Aeromonas sp. 600886. NCBI lineage: Bacteria > Pseudomonadati > Pseudomonadota > Gammaproteobacteria > Aeromonadales > Aeromonadaceae > Aeromonas > Aeromonas sp. 600886. Next base: position 156,132 of record NZ_JAAKUB010000009.1, read on the forward strand.
AGAACAATCAGGCCTATCCGGATAATGGCGAGCGCTTTGCCTTCTTCTCGGCCGCGGCCCTCCATGCCTGCGAGCAACTCGGCTTTGCGCCGGACATCGCCCACTGCAACGACTGGCACACCGGCCTGCTGCCGCTGCTGCTGAAAACCCGTCATGCCCACAACCCCTTCTTCCAGCAGACCCGCAGCGTGATCAGCATTCACAACGCGGCGTTTCAGGGGGTGTTTGGCCGCGAGCAGTTCTGGGCCATGCCCGAGATCGCCGACTACGAACGCCGCATCAACTACGACTACGGCCACGTCAATCTGCTCAAATGCGGGGTGCTCTACGCCGACAAGATCAATGCGGTCAGTCCCAACTATGCCCAGGAGCTGTTGACTCACCTCGGCGCCCACGGCATGGCGCATATCTTCCAGCAGCGGGCGGCAGATCTCTGCGGCATCCTCAACGGCTGCGACTACAAGGACTGGGATCCTGAGTTCGACGAATTCCTGCCTGCGACCTACAGCATCGACAACATGGCTGGCAAACAGATCTGCAAAGAGAGCCTGCAGCAGGAGGCGGGGCTGGCCGTGGCGGACTTGCCCATCTACGGCATGGTTTGCCGCCTGACCGAGCAGAAGGGCGTTCCCCTGCTGCTCCCTGCGCTGGAGAAATTCCTCCACCATCAGGTACAAGTGGTGATCGTCGGCTCTGGCGATCCTGCGCTCGCCACGCAACTGCAAACCATGGCCCGGGATTATCCGGGCAAGCTCGCCTTCATCAACACCTATGACGATCGGCTGGCTCATCTGGTCGAAGCCGGTGCCGACTTCTTCCTGATGCCCTCTCTGTTCGAGCCTTGCGGCCTCAACCAGATGTACAGTCTCGCCTATGGCACCCTGCCACTGGTGCGCGCCGTGGGGGGTCTGAAAGATACCGTGGTGGATTGGGATGCGGATCCCGAGCATGCTACCGGCTTCTGCTTCAACGATCCGACTGCCGCCATCCTGCTCGATACCATGCGCCGCAGCCTGCTCTATTTCCTGCAGGACAAGGAGCGTTTTGCCAAGGTGCAGCGCAATGCCATGAGCACCCGTTTCAACTGGCCTGACTCGGTCACCCAGTATGAACGGATGTATCAGAACGCATTGGGCCGTTACTGAATGCCAGACGTCGGCTAATTGCTGAAGTTTTGTACCCTTGGCGCCACTTTGGGCGTCAACAGCGAAAAAAGTCCCCTTTGGCTGTTGACGCTCCCCCAAAACTCTATAGAATCCCCCTCCGCAGTGATGCGAAGGTGGCGGAATTGGTAGACGCGCTAGCTTCAGGTGTTAGTGTCCCACGGATGTGAGGGTTCGAGTCCCTCTCTTCGCACCA